>NZ_LXSD01000336.1:0-18130 GCF_017168095.1 Lysobacter enzymogenes
ACCGCGACATCGCGCTTGCGTCGCATGTGTAGTGTCGCGGTCGCGGCTCGCGCCGCTCCTACAGTCGGACATCCGGCGAACGCACTGGGCTTATTCGCATTCCCAGCGCGGAACCACGACGAAACGCGGGGATTGAAACGCCGGATAGATCGACAATGCCCGCGCCGCGACGTCCCCGCCGATCATCCCGGTGGAATCGTCCTCCACCGGTTCGGCGGCCGTCGCGAGCGCGCGCAACGCATCTGCCGCCGCTCCCGGCAGGTAAGCGGCGGCGGCCTCGAAGTCGGCCAGCACGCAGTCGCGCGCCTGCGCCGGGGAAAAATCGTCCAGCAGATGTTCGAGGTCGAGCGCGCTTTCCACCAGCCTAGCGAACACGAACTGCTCGAAGGACGCCGCCTCCATCGCGCTGTCGCCGCGGTCGTGCCAGACCATGCCGGCTCCGGCCATCTCGCCCGCGGCGTTGCGCATCAGGCAATAGGCGTCGCCGGCGCCGGAGATCGCGAACGGCAGGAACGCGCGGCCGTCCTGGAAGCGCGGATGCAGCCATTCCTCGACGATCCGCTCAGCCTTCGCCGCATCGATCCATTCGAAGTCGTAGACGCTGGACAGCAGCGGCTGCGCGCGCAGCGTGTATTCGCGCCAGTTCGCCTGCCAGTCCTCGCGGTTCGCGCCGTAACGGGTGCGTCCGTCGGCATGCAGCCGCGCCAGCATCGGCGGCAGGGCGATGCCGCAATGCGCGGCCAGGGATTCGAAAGTAGGCGTCATGCGTAGGCTCCGCTATCGGCGAAGAGTATGCCCCCAACCGCGACGCTGTCTCGCACGTTCCCTGTAGGAGCGGCGCGAGCCGCGACCGCGACATCGCACCTACGACGCAAGCGTGGTGTCACGGTCGCGGCTCGCGCCGCTCCTACAGGAGGGACTTCAAACCGGCGTATCGCCGGCCAGGGAACGCAGGGTGATGCCGACGAGATAGGCCAGGCCGGTGCCCGTCGCATAACCCAGCGTGCCGAGCAAGGCGCCGACCGGCGCCAGCGAGGGATGGAACGCCGAGGCCACCACCGGCGCCGAAGCCGGCCCGCCGATGTTGCTCTGCGAGCCGATCGCGAAATAGAACAGCGGCACCTTCAGCAGCCGGCCCACGCCCCACAGGATCGCGATGTGCACGGCGATCCAGATGATCCCCAGCGCGAACAGCCAGGGCTTGTCGAGCAGCGCCAGGATGTCCATCTGCAGGCCGATGCAGGCGATCAGGAAGTACAGCAGCAGGCTGCCGATCTTCGACGCGCCGGCGCCCTCGAGTTCGCGCGCGCGGGTGAAGCTCAAGGCCAAACCTGCGAAGGTCGACACCGCCACCACCCAGAAGAACGGCTCGTGCAGGCTCACCGTGCGCGCCCACGACACATTGGCGCCGAACCAGGCCGAGACCGGCCCGGCCACCGCATGCGCCAGGCCGACTATGCCGAAGGCGATGCCGACGATCATCGCCAGATCGGTCAGGCTGGCCACGCGTTCGTGCTGGGCGCGGAAATCCTCGATCCGGCGCTTGAGCTCCTCGATGCCGCTGACGTCGGCGCCGCTGCGCGCGTCGATGGCCTGGGCGCGGCTGGCCAGGAAGATCAGCGCCGCCATCCACACATAACCCACGCCGACGTCGACCACCGCGAACTGGCCGAAGGTGGTCGCGTCGACCTGGAAGATCTCCTTCATCGCCAGCATGTTGGCGCCGCCGCCGATCCAGCTGCCGGCCAGCGCGGCCATGCCGCCCCAGGTGTCGCCGGCGACGGTTTCCGGGTGCACCGCGCGCATGATCACGAACGCGACGATGGCGCCGAAGGCTACGCTCAGCGACGACACCGCATACATGATCAACAGCTTGGGGCCGAGCTTGAGCACGCCCTTGAGGTCGATGGTCAGGGTCAGCAGCACCAGCGCCGCCGGCAGCAGCACGCGGCTGGCGACCGGGTTGTACAGCTTGGTGTTGTTGCCGTCGACCAGGCCGATGGTGTTGTAGATGCCGGGAATGAGATAGCACAGCAGCAGCGCGGGGACGAAGGTGTAGAACTTCTTCCAGAAGCCGGTCTGCTGCGCGGAGGTCCAGAACACCAGGCCCAGGGTGGCGGCGATCAGGCCGAGGACGACGATGTCGTTGCTGATGAGCGCCGTGCGGGCGGTGTCGGGCATGCGGGGTTCCCCTGGACTTAGGCGACTCCGCTTTTACTTCGGATCGGCGCGCGGCGGCAAGGGCCGGTGGTGCCGGGGCGCGGGTTCAGGCGGCGGCTGTCGCCAAGCTGTCGGCGATATCGGCCGAAGCTACCTGTAGGAGCTGCGCGAGCTGCGACCGCGAAACCGCGCTTGCGTCGTAGCTGCGATGTCGCGGTCGCAGCTCGCGCAGCTCCTACAGTCGGATACGGACCGACGCCGCGATCGGATACAAATAAAAACACGAAGGCCGCCCGGAGGCGGCCTTCGTCCGATCCGCGCTAAGCGCTTACTGACCGATATGCTGCTTCAGCCAGCCGTTGACCGTGTCGTGCCACAGCACGCTGTTCTGCGGCTTGAGCACCCAGTGGTTCTCGTCCGGGAAGTACAGGAACTTGGACTCGATGCCCTGGCGCTGCAGCGCGGTGAACACGCCGATGCCCTGCTCGACCGGGATTCGGAAATCCTGCTGGCCGTGGATGACCAGCATCGGCACCTTCCAGTCCTTGACGTGGTTGACCGGGTTGAACTTCTCGTAGTTCGCCGGCTTCTCGAACGGCGTGCCGCCCTGCTCCCACTCGGTGAACCACAGCTCTTCGGTGGCGTAGCCCATCATGCGCTGGTCGAACACGCCGTCGTGGCTGACCAGGCACTTCCACGGCTGGTTCCAGTTGCCGGCGATCCAGTTGACCATGAAGCCGCCGTAGGACGCGCCCAGCGCGCAGGCCTTGTCGCCGTCGAGGAAGGAATACTTCTTCTGCGCCGCGGCCCAGCCCTTCTGCAGGTCTTCCAGCGGGCGGTCGCCCCAGTGCTGGCTGATCGCGTCGGTGAAGGCCTGGCCGTAGCCGGTGGAGCCGTGGAAGTCGATCATCACCACCGCATAGCCCTGGCCGGCGTAGGTCTGCGGATTCCAGCGGTAGCTCCAGCCGTTGCCGAAGCTGCCCTGCGGGCCGCCGTGGATCAGGAACGCGACCGGATACTTCTTGCCTTCCTGGTAGTTCCACGGCTTGACCACGTAGCCGTAGACGCTGTCGCCGTTCCAGCCCTTGAACTCGAACTGTTCGAAATCGCCGAACTTCACGCCCGGCAGGATCTCCGACGCGCTCGGGGTGATCGCGCGCTCGGGCGCGCCGTCGAGGCCGCCGACGAAGATCTGGTCGCCGCTCTTGAGCGAGTTGCGGGTGAAGGCGAAGGTCTTGCCGGCCAGCGTCGGCGAATTCACCGTGCCGTCGGCGATCAGCCGGGTGGCCTTGCCGCTGGCGATGTCGACGCCGAACAGCGGCTGCTGGCCGAGGTCTTCGGTGGTGGTGTAAATCGTCTTGCCGTCGGCCGACAGCACGATGTTGGAAGCCGAACGGTCCCACTGCGGCGCGATCTCGCGCGCCTTGCCGCTTGCCAGGTCGAGCTCCATCAGAGCAAAGCGGTCGGCCTCGAAGCCCGGGCGCTTCATCGCGCGGTAGTACAGGGTCTTGCCGTCGGCGCTGAACACCGCGCCGGTGTCCCAGGCCGGGTTGGCCGCGGTCAGGTTCTTGGCCGCGCCGCCGTCGGCGCTGACCAGATACAGATCGAAGTTGGTCGACCACGGCTCCTTGGCGTCGGCCTTGCGCGCGCTGAACACCAGCGAGCGGCCGTCGGGCGACCAGGCGTATTCGCTGCTGTCGCCGAACGGACGCGAGGGCACGTCGCCGATCACTTCGCCGCTGACGAGCTTGGCGGACGAAGCGGTCTTGCCCGCCGCCGGCAGGTCGGTCACGAACAGGCGGTTCAGGCGGCCGTCGTTCCACGCATCCCAGTGGCGGATGAACATGCGGTCGAAGACCTTGCCGGTGGCCTTGCTCTTCTCGGCCGCGTCGAGCTTCTTCTTGCTGCAGGCCAGGTCGGCCGCGCAATCGACATAGGCCTCGGCGTTGAACGCGACGCGCTTGCCGTCGGGCGAGATCTGGAAGCCGCCGACGTCGCCGTCGAACGCGGTCAGCTGCTTCGGCGCGCCGCCGGCGAGCGGCAGCGAATACAGCTGCGAGCTGCCGCCCTTGCTGCTGAGGAAGTAGACGGTCTTGCCGTCGGGCGAAAACGCCGGCGAGTTGACGCTCCAGCCTTCCGGGGTGAGGCGCTTGGGCGGCGCTGCATCGCGCGCGAACAGGTCTTCGATCCACAGCGAGGTGGCCGACTTGTTGGCGGCGAAATCGACCGTGCGCTTGGCGAACACCAGCTGGCGGCCGTCCGGCGACAGGGTCGGCGAGGAATAGCGGTCCATGCTCGCCATGTCGCGGATCTGCAGGCCGTGCGGCGCGGGCGGCGTGAGCGAGAGAGCCGGCGCGGATGCGCAGGCCAGCGACAGGGCCAGCGGCAGGAGGGCGTGGCGTGGCGTCATGGCGAACCTCTGAACGGTGATCGGTGAACGATGCGGAGAGCGGCGGCGCGGAGAGCGACCGGCCGGGTATGGAAACGCGACGGCCCGGCATCGCTGCCTGGCCGTCGCTGGACGCTTACGAGTGCGGGTTCTCGTCGGCCGTGGCCGGCGAAATCGCCGCGTTCTTGCTGCTGCGATAGAACAGCCACACCACCGCCGCCAGCACCGCCAGGCCGACCAGCGGGCCGAAGTGGAACTGTTCCGGCAGCGCCAGCACGTTGCGGTTGCTGGTGAGCACGATCGGGAAGGCGATGGCGATGCCCATCAGCGCCTCGCCGGTGATCAGGCCGGCGGCGAACAGGGTGCCCGGACGGTGCACGCGGTCGTGCTCTTCCTCGCTGCTGTCCGCGGTCAGGCCGCGGCGGCGGCCGACGATGTGCGAGAGCAGGCCGCCGAGGAAGATCGGCACCATCAGCTCCAGCGGCAGGTAGATGCCGATCGCCGCGGCCAGCACCGGCACGCGGAACTTGGCGTTGCGCGACTTCAGCCACTCGTCGAAGGCGATGATGATCGCGCCGATGCCGGCGCCGATGCCGATCATCGTCCACGGCAGTTCGCCGCCGAACAGGCCCTTGGCCACCGAGGCCATCAGCGTGGCCTGCGGCGCGGCCAGAGAGTTCGGATGCTCCGGCGTCGGCGCGCCGATGCCGTAGGCGGCGGCGAGCAGGTTCAGCACGGGGGCCATGATCAGCGCGCAGGAGAACGCGCCGATGCCGAGCATCAGCTGCTGCTTCCACGGCGTGGCGCCGACGATGTAGCCGGCCTTGAGGTCTTGCAGGTTGTCGCCGCCGACCGCGGCCGCGCAGCACACCACCGCGCCGATCATGATCGCGGCGACCGCGCCGATGGGCGAGGCGCGGCCCAGCATCAGCACCAGCACCGCCGAGGCGAACAGGATGGTGGAGATGGTGATGCCCGAAACCGGGTTGTTGGACGAACCGATCAGGCCGGCCAGATAGGCCGACACCGACACGAACAGGAAGCCGGCGACGATCATGATGATGGTCATCGGCACGCTGACGAACCAGTTGCCGACGATGGCCTGGTACAGCAGCAGCAGCGGCAGCACGAAGCCGACCAGGGCGACCAGCATCCACTTCATCGGCAGGTCGCGGTCGGTCTCGGCGACTTCGCCGACGGCGGCGCTCTTGCGCGCCGCGGCCAGGCCGCTCTTGACCCCCGACAGCAGCGACTTGCGCAGCGAGAACAGGGTCCACACGCCGCCGATCAGCATGGTGCCGACGCCGAGGTAGCGCACCTTCGCCGACCAGATCGCGCCGCCGACATCGGCCGCGCCGGCGCCGGCGATCTTCGCCGCCAGTACCGGATCGGAGTCGAGGAAGAACATGTGGTAGATCGGAATCGCGAACTGCCACGACAGGATCGAACCGGACACCACCACGATGCCGACGTTGAGGCCGACGATGTAGCCCACGCCGATCAGCGCCGGCGACAGGTTGGTGCCCATGTAGCCCAGGTACTTGCCCATGAAGCCGGAGACCACCGCGTTGTCGGGGATCAGCTTCATGCCGCTTTCCGCGGCCAGCTTGAGCAACGCGCCGATGCCGCCGGCGAGGCCGAGGATCTTCATGCCCGGGCCCGGGTTCTCGCCGGCCTTGAGCACTTCGGCCGCGGCCTTGCCTTCGGGGAAGGGCAGCGGGTCTTCGACGATCATCGAGCGGCGCAGCGGCACCGAGAACAGCACGCCGAGCAGGCCGCCGAGGCCGGCGATGGCCAGCACCCACGAATAACGGAAGTCCTGCCAGTAGCCCAGGATCACCAGCGCGGGGATGGTGAAAATCACGCCGGCGGCGATCGAGGAACCGGCCGAAGCGCCGGTCTGGACGATGTTGTTCTCCAGGATCGTGCCGCCGCCGAGCAGGCGCAGCACGGCCATGGAGATCACCGCGGCCGGGATCGCGGTGGCGATGGTCAGGCCGGCGAACAGGCCCAGGTAAGCGTTGGCGGCGGCCAGGATCACCGCGAGGAACACGGAGAGCAGGACGGCGCGGAAGGTCAATTGGGGCTGCTTGGCGGGTGAGGCCATCGGCGTCTCCATCGCGGGTGGTCGGGCGGTGCGGCGGCGTATGCGAACGCTCGTCCGGCGAGGCCGGGGGCGAAGCAATCCGCCGATGATCGCATCCGCTGCGCCCGCCTGTAAAAGTGCACTGCGGCAAACCGCGGGATTGGGCAAAAGCCCGCGCGGCTATATGAATAGGCCTGTTCCCCTGGGGTTTTCGCGAAATCCGACGCCGCCGCCGGGCGCCGGGGCCGCTGTTGTGGGATGGGCCGCTGTTGTGGGAGGGACTTCAGTCCCGATGCTTTCCGATCCGGCGCCGCCGAGCCCGATCCCAGCGGCAACAAGAGCATCGGGACTGAAGTCCCTCCCACAACAGCGGCCCTCCCACAAAAGAGGTTCCACCCTAGAGGGGTTCCCCACAAAAAAGAGCTCGCCCCACAAAAGAAAGTCCCGCTGCCACAGGGGTTAGCCCTCCCACCAAGGCGAGCCCGCCCACACCGTCGGTCCATGCCCGCTCCGGCCGGCGCGGCCTATACTCCGCCCTCCCGCCTGGCTCGTACCGGACTCCGCTAGTGCCCGCAGCAAGCCCCTCCGCTTCCGCGCCGTCCGCCGCGCGCGACGACGATTTCCTCGGCCATCCCAAAGGCCTGTACGTGTGCTTCTTCACCGAGATGTGGGAGCGCTTCTCCTTCTACGGCATGAAGGCGCTGTTGCTGCTGTATCTGCTGAAGTACCACTTGTTCGGCGACAACGCCGGCTACGACCTGATCGGCGCCTACGGCGGCCTGGTCTATGCGGTGCCGGTGATCGGCGGCCTGCTCGCCGACCGTTACCTGGGCATGCGCAAGGCGGTGGTGCTCGGCGGCGTGCTGCTGGTGCTGGGCCACCTGGGCATGGCCTACGAAGGCCACGCGGCGCAGATGGTGAACGGCAAGGTCGTGCGCGACGAAACGGCGATGCAGGTGTTCTACCTGTCGCTGGCGCTGATCATCGCCGGCGTCGGCTTCCTCAAGCCCAACATCTCCACCATCGTCGGCAAGCTCTACGCCGCCGACGATCCGCGCCGCGATTCGGGCTTCACCTTGTTCTATGCCGGCATCAACGTCGGTGCGCTGTTCTCCTCGCTGATCTGCGCCTTCCTCGGCGAAACCTACGGCTGGAAATACGGCTTCGGCGCCGCCGGCATCGGCATGGTCGCCGGGCTGGCGACCTTCGTGTGGGGCCAGCGCTATCTGCGCGGCCACGCCGAACCGGCCGATCCGGCGAAGCTGCGCGAGAAGATCCGCGGCCTGTCGCGCGAGACCTGGATCTACCTGGGCAGCGCCGGCGGCGTGCTGGTGCTGTGGGGCACGATCCAGTTCGCCTCGCAGGTCACGCTCAAGCTCGGCGACATCAGCGTCACCGCCGCGCTGGGGATCATGCTCGCGACCTTGCTGGTGTTCCTGGTCTGGTTCTTCGGCTTCATCGCCCGCCAGTGCAGCAAGGTCGAGCGCGAGCAGATGCTGGCGCTGGTGGTTCTGATCCTGGCGGTGCTGATCTTCTTCACCTTGTACGAGCAGACCTACGGCTCGTGGGTGACCTTCAACGACCGGCTGATGACCAAGGACATGTTCGGCGTGGTCGCGGCGGCCGGCTACAAGCCGCCGCTGCCGTGGTCGCTGTTCTCGATGGCCGCCAGCCCGATCCTGATGGTCGCCGCGCTGATGGCCAGCGACCGCGGCCGCGGCGGCCTGGCCAAGGCGCTGGTGGCGCTGATGGTGCTCGGCCTGGGCCTGGCCACCGCCCACGACGTGGTGCTGGTGCCGCAGACCGCCGGCTCGCTGACCTACCTGGGCCCGTTCTTCCTGGTGGTGCTGGCGCCGCTGTTCTCGTGGCTGTGGCCGTGGCTGGCGCGGCGCGGGCGCAACCCGAGCAAGCCGGTGACGATGTCGCTGGGCCTGATCCTGGCCGGCCTGTCGTTCCTGCCGCTGGTGGCCGCGGCCAAGGTCGCCGGCGGCGGCGAGATGTCGAGCGTGTGGTACCTGGTGCTGGCCTATCTGGTGCTCGAGATCGGCGAGATGTGCCTGTCGCCTATCGGCATGTCGGCGGTGACCCAGCTGTCGGTGGCGCGCGTGGTCGGGCTGATGATGGGCGCGTTCTGGCTGTCGACCGCGTTCTCGGAAGTGCTGGCGGCGCAGCTGGCGAAGATCGCCTCGGTCGAGATTCCCGAAGGCGGCGCGATCGACATGGCCTCGGCGGCGGCCAAGTACGGCGAGCTGTTCTCGATGCTGACCTGGCTGGGAATCGGCTCGGGCGTGGTGTTCCTGCTGATGTCGCCGTGGTTGAAGCGGTGGATGCACGGGGTGAAGTGAGCGCGCGGGTCGCGCGATGAAGAAAAAGGGCGCCGTTCGGCGCCCTTTTTCGTTTGTGCGGATCGAGGTTGCGGCGCGATCTGAGCCTTCGCGGTCGCGGCTCGCGCCGCTCCTACAGGGGGCCCATGTAGGAGCGGCGCGAGCCGCGACCGCGACGCCGCAGCCACGACGCGACCGCCCTACTCCCGCGCTGCCGCCAGCCTACTTCTTCTCCGCCGCCGCAGGCGCAGGCGCCGCCGTCTTCCCGCCCAGCGACCTCGACAGGAACGCCAGCAGACGCGAATAGAACTCGCGCTTGTGCGCCGGCTCGTAGAAGCCGTGCCCTTCGGTCTTGTAATACAGCGACTCCACCGGCACGCCGGCCTCGCGCAGCGCCTTCTCCATGCGCTCGCTGTGCAGCTGCGGCGCGCGCTGGTCCTCGCCGCCGGCGGCGAGGAACACCGGCACCTTGATCTGCGCGGCCAGCCGCGTCGGCGAGACCTTCTCGACCGCCTCCGGCGCGCCGATCCATTCGCGCAGGTAAGTCGCGCCCGAGCGCGTGTCCTGGGTGTCGCCGCGGGTGTGCATCAGCGGCAGGTCGTACACGCCGACATAACCGGCCGCGCACTTGTACAGCGACGGCTCGCGAGCCGCGCCCATCAGCGCGGCATAGCCGCCGTAGCTGGCGCCGTAGATGCAGACGCGGCCGGCGTCGGCGATGCCCTGCGCGATCGCCCAGCGGGTGGCGTCGGTGACGTCGTCCTGCATCGTGCCGCCCCACTGGCGCCGGCCGGCTTCGACGAAGTCGTCGCCGTAGCCGCTGGAGCCGCGGAAATTCACCTGCAGCACCGCATAGCCGGCCGCGGCCAGCAACTGCGCATCGTCGTCGAACTGCCAGCGGTCCTGGATGTTGTACGGCCCGCCGTGCGGCATCACCACCATCGGCAGCGACTTGCCTTCGCTGCCCTTGGGCAGGGTCAGGTAACCGTGCAGGGCCAGCCCGTCGCGCGCGCGCAACTCCACCGGCTTGACCGTCGCCATGTTGGCCGGGTCGAACCAGGTGCGCCGGCTGATCACGTGCGCGGCGCTCTTGTTCTTGTTGTCGAACAGGAAGATGTCGCCGGGGTTGCGGTCGTTCCAGACTTCCACCAGCGACAGCTCGCCGTCGGCGCTGGACGAGGTGATGCGCACCGCATCGCCCGGGAACGCCGCTTCCAGGCTCTTGTACTGGCGCGCCTCGGGCGAGTTCTTGTCGAAGAACACCGTGCGCGGCTTGCCGTCGGCGAAGAACGCGCCGACCGGGACGCGGCTGTCGTGGCGGTAGATGATCCGGTCCGGATCGGCGACCGGGTCGCGCAGGATCTGCTCGCGCTTACCGCTGGCGACGTCGTAGGCGACGATGGCATCGGGCCCCTTGGCGTGCTCGGTGCGGAAGTAGGCGGTCTTGTCGTCGGCGGAGAAGCCGATCGGCAGGTCCATGCCTTCCACGCCGTCGTCGTCGCCGGCGATCTGCTTCCACGGCGCGTCGGCGTTGGCGCGATAGAACAGCTTGCGCAGCCGGTCGCTGCCGAAACCGTAGGCGAAGCGGACCACGCCGGCGTTGTCGGTGGCGAAGCGGGTGTTGCGCACCGGCGACAGCGCGATCAGGTTGCGCTGGCCGGTGATCACATCCAGCCGCTCCGCGCGCGAATACGCGTCGGCGGTGAACGGCTGCACCGAGATCACCACCGAGCGCTCCTCGCCCGGCAGTTCGTCGACCAGGAACGCGGCCACGTCCTCGACCTTCTTCGGCTGGATGCGGGTGCCGGCGCCGCGGCTGGCGACGCGGTAGCCGACCAGCACGTCGGCGCCGCTGCCGTTGGCGTTGATCGCGTAGATCTCGCCGGTCGGCATCGGCTCGTCGCGCGAGCCCAGCTTCTGCGCCATGCCCATCAGCACGCGCGTGGGGCTGACCCATTGGAAGTCGTCGACGTGGTTGTGCCTGCCCAGGCGGAAGGTGCCGGTGCGCTTGAGCCCGTCGCGGCTGAAGATCACCAGCGCGGTCTCGTCCTCCAGCGGCACCGAGGCGGCGTAGAACTCGCCGGTCGGCGAAAGCTTGATGTCGCCGATGGTGTCGGGCTTGACGAAGCCCTCGATGTCGAAGGTGCCCGCGGCGGGCGCCTGGGCGTAGGCCGGTGCGGCCGACAGCGCCAGCGCGGCGGCCAGCGCCGGCCACCGCCGCGAACCGGAACTTGCTGCGCGCGCATCGACGCGCGCGACCTGGGCCGCCGCATCGCGGCCGGCCGATCGTGACCACCACTGCATGATCTGTCCCCCTGCTCCACAGTTGCTGAGTGATTGCGGCGGGGCTTGCCGCCCCGCGCACTCGGGCTTCCGCGCCCGTCGGCCGATCTTACGCAATGCGAAGGCGGTCGCAAAACCCGGCCGCGGCGGTCGGCCGGCGCGCAGGCTCAGGCGCGGGGCGGCGCGTTGGCGCCCGGCTCGCCGACGGTCGCGTTACCTGGAGCCGCTCCGATCGAACGCCTGCCGCAAGCCCTCGCGCCAGTCGGGAAGATCGAGCGCGTACTCGCTGCGCAGCCGGCGCGTATCGAGCACCGAATACGCCGGCCGCTGCGCCGGTGTCGGATAGTCGGCGGTGGCGATCGCAGTCACTCGCGGCGCGCGCGCCAGCAGCCCGCGCGCTACGGCTTCGGCGAAGATCGCCTCGGCGAAACCGTGCCAGGTGGTCTCGCCCGCCGCGGCCAGATGGCGCACGCCGGAATCGACGATGCCGCGTTCGAGGATCCGCGCCATCGCGTCGGCCAGCAGCCAGGTCGGCGTCGGCGAGCCGCGCTGGTCGGCGACCACGCGCAACTCCTCGCGCTGCGCGCCTACCCGCAGCATGGTGCGCAGGAAGTTCTGGCCGTGCGTCGCCGCGTACACCCAGGCCGTGCGCAGGATCAGGTGGCGCGCGCCGCTGGCCGCGATCGCGCGCTCGCCGTCGAGCTTGCTGCGGCCGTAGACGTTCAGCGGCGCGGTCGCGTCGTCTTCGCGGTACGGCCGCGCGCCGCGGCCGTCGAAGACGTAGTCGGTGGAGAAATGGATCAGGTCGATGCCGGCTTCGGCGCAGGCCTGCGCCAATCGCCCCGGCGCGATCGCGTTGATCGCCTGCGCCGCTTCCGGCTCGGATTCGGCGCGGTCCACCGCGGTGTAGGCCGCGGCGTTGACCACGTGATCCGGACGCAGCCGCCGCAGCAGCGGCGCGATCGCCTCGGCATCGCCCAGATCCAGCGTTTCGCACTCGCCGCCGTCGGCGAGGCGCCCGCTGCGCGTGGTCGCCAGCACTTCGGCGCAGGCGGCCAGGCGCCGGCGCAGGTCGCCGCCGACCTGGCCGTCGCCGCCGACCACCAGCACCCGGCCCAGGCTCGCGGCCGGGCTCACGGCGCGTAGACCGGCAAGCGGTCCTCGGCGACCTCGCGCAGCAGCGGCGCGGCCTGGTCCTTGGCCGACAGGGTCGGCTCGCTGACCGGCCAGTCCACCGCCAGCTCGGGGTCGTCGAAGCGGATCGCCGCGTCGGCCTGGGCGTCGTAGGTCTGCGTGCACAGATAGGTGAAGGTGGCACGCTCGCTGAGCACGGCGAAGCCGTGGGCGAAGCCTTCGGGAATCCAGAAGTGGCGCTTGTTCTCGCCGCTGAGCAGCACCGCGGTCCAGCGGCCGAAGTGCGGCGAGCCGCGGCGGATGTCCACCGCCACATCCCAGACTTCGCCTTCCAGCACGCTGACCAGCTTGCCCTGCGGTTTGGGCCACTGGTAATGCAGGCCGCGCAGCACGCCGCGCGCGGACGAGGACACGTTGCCCTGGACGAAGCGCAGGCGCAGGCCGGCAGCGTCGAGCTTGTCCTGGTTGAAGGATTCGTAGAAGAAGCCGCGCGCGTCGCCGAACACTTGCGGTTCCAGCACCAGGCAGCCCGGCAGATCGGTTTCGATGATTTTCATGGGTACGTCGGATACGTCTCGGGGGCGCGGCCGCTCACGGCACCGGGCCGCGTTCGATCAGGCTCAGCAGGTATTGGCCGTAGCCGTTCTTGGCCAGTGGACGGGCCAGGTCGGTGAGCTGGCCGGCATCGATCCAGCCGTTGCCGTAGGCGATCTCCTCCGGGCAGCAGATGCGCAGGCCCTGGCGGGTCTCGATGGTCTCGATGAAGTTGGACGCTTCCAGCAGCGACTGGTGGGTGCCGGTGTCGAGCCAGGCGTAGCCGCGGCCGAGCTGCTCCAGGTGCAGCGAGCCCTCGTCCAGGTACATGCGGTTGAGGTCGGTGATCTCCAGCTCGCCGCGCGCGGACGGCTTGAGCCGGGCGGCGAAATCGCTGGCGCGGCCGTCGTAGAAGTACAGGCCGGTCACCGCATAGCGCGAGCGCGGCTTGAGCGGTTTTTCTTCCAGCCCGATCACCCGCCCGTCGGCGTCGAACTCGGCCACGCCGTAGCGCTCGGGATCGCTGACCCAGTAGCCGAACACCGTCGCGCCATCGCGCCGCGCGTCGGCGCGCTTGAGGATCGCGGTCAGCCCCGGGCCGTGGAAGATGTTGTCGCCCAGCACCAGGCAGCTCGGCTCGCCGGCGACGAAGTCGCGGCCGATCAGATAGGCCTGGGCCAGCCCGTCGGGGCTGGGCTGCACCGCGTATTCGATGCGCATGCCCCACTGCGAGCCGTCGCCGAGCAGGTGCTGGAACAGCGGCTGCTCGTGCGGGGTGTTGATCACCAGCACCTCGCGGATGCCGGCCAGCATCAGCACGCTGAGCGGGTAATAGATCATCGGCTTGTCGTACACCGGCAGCAGCTGCTTGCTGATCGCCTGGGTGATCGGATACAGCCGGGTGCCGGAGCCGCCGGCCAGGATGATGCCCTTGCGGTTCATTCGCTGGTTCCTGGTTGAAGGCCGCTCAGGCCTGTCCGATCCGCTCGAGCCGGTAGCTGCCGTCGAGCACGCGCCGCACCCACGCCTGGTTCTGCAGATACCACTCGACGGTGCGTTCGATGCCTTGTTCGAAGGTCAGCGTCGGCGCCCAGCCCAGTTCGTTCTTGAGCTTGGAGGCGTCGATGGCGTAGCGGCGGTCGTGGCCCGGGCGGTCGGCGACGAAGGCGATCAGCGACTCGCGCGCGCGGCCGTCGGCGAGCGGGCGGCGCGCGTCGAGCAGCGCGCAGATGGTCTTGACCACGGTCAGGTTGGGGCGCTCGGCGTCGCCGCCGACGTTGTAGGTCTCGCCCACGCGCCCGGCCTCGAGCACGCGCGCGATCGCCGCGCAATGGTCGCCCACGTACAGCCAGTCGCGCACGTTCATGCCGTCGCCGTACACCGGCAGGCTCTCGCCGGCCAGGGCCTTGGCGATCACCAGCGGGATCAGCTTCTCCGGGAACTGGAACGGCCCGTAGTTGTTGGAGCAGTTGGTGGTCAGCGTCGGCAGGCCGTAGGTGTGGTGGAAGGCGCGCACCAGATGGTCGGAGGCGGCCTTGGAGGCCGAGTACGGCGAATTCGGCGCGTACGGCGTGGTCTCGCTGAACTTGCCGTTCTCGCCGAGCGAGCCGTAGACCTCGTCGGTGGACACGTGCAGGAAGCGGAAGCCGTCGCGGCCGGCGGGATCGAGCGATTTCCAGTAATCGCGCGCCTGCTCCAGCAGGCTCAGGGTGCCGACCACGTTGGTCTGCACGAACGCCGAGGGGCCGTCGATGGAACGGTCGACATGGCTTTCGGCGGCGAAGTTGACGACGGCGTCGGGGCGGTGCTCGGCGAGCAGGCGCTTGACCAGCGCGGCGTCGCCGATGTCCCCCTGGACGAAGACATGGCCGTCCGCGCCGTCCAGCGGCGCGAGGGTGTCGCGGTTGCCGGCATAGGTGAGCAGGTCGAGATTGACGACCTTGACTCCGCGACGCACCGCGTCGAGAACGAAATTGCCGCCGATGAAACCGGCGCCGCCGGTCACGAGCCAGGTGGGCACGCAGGACACTCCTTGGGAATCGCAGCTTGGGGGATCGCAGCTTGGGGGATCGCAGCTTGGGGATCGCAATTTGAAACCACGCGGCGGCACGCAGCGCGACCGGCGCGGCGCTGCCGCCCGTTCGCGCATCGCCGCTGCGACGAAGGCCCGATTGTAAGGCCTTCCACGCCCGCATCTGCGCCCGCAATCGCCGCCTGGACGGTCAGGCGACAGCTTGTGTGCCCCGGCACTTACGCTCCGCGCCAGCGGTTACATCGCAAGTGTGCCCAACGCCGTGAACGCGGCCGCGCCTGCGCCGTCGGCCGGCCGCGCCCTGCGTTCCGGCCGGCCGGGCCGCCAGGCCGGCGAAAACGGCCCGACGACCGCCCGGAACGGTTCGGTCCGGGCACTGGCCTGACCCATGTGGGAGGGACTTCAGTCCCGACGCCTTCGGTTCAGGTCGTAGCGATCGGGCACAAGGGCGTCGGGGCTGAAGCCCCTCCCACAACAATCCAGCCTGCGCCGCACCGGCTTGCGATTGGATGCTCGAAGCGATCGCGCGAATCCACTTCGCCGGCGCAGCCAATGAACGAAGGTGAGCGAAGCCGGCGCCGACGCGGCGCACGGATTCGTATACGCATGCGCCATGCGCCCGGCGCTTTCATCGCAGTGCGAATCATGCAGGCCGAAGCGATTCGGTGGCCGCCGGCCATGCCGCGTGCGCAGGCCTGCGCCGGCCGCGCAACGGCGCGCGATGACGCTTGTGTTGCCGCGGATCGGCACGAAGCCTGTCCCCTTCCGGACCGTGACGCCGTTATCCGTAGTCGCACAGCCAGCGGCGTATGCTGCGCCGCGCTGCGTACCCGCAACGGGGCGCGGCCGGCGAACGGGCGGTGGCCGCCCCCGCCCCGTCCGCTGCGTTAGGAACTAGGCAGGGGCTGATGTCATGGACCGACTCGACGCGGCCGGCCGGATCGCGGATAGCGCGCGGTCTTCGATGGCACCTTGGAGAAGCCGTCTGCTCATGAGCGAATTCACCGCAAGGAATGCGCCGCCTGCGCTCGACCGCAGCGCCGCGATGATCGGCGAATCCGAGCCGTTGCGCCGGGTGCGCGATCAGTTGCGGCGCTACGCCGGCTGCAACGCGCCGGTGCTGATCGAAGGCGAGACCGGCACCGGCAAGGAGCTGGCCGCGCGCGAGATCCATTACGCCAGCGCGCGCAGCCTCGGCCCGTTCGTGCCGCTGAACTGCGGCGCGCTGCCGGATGCGTTGCTGGAATCGGAGCTGTTCGGCCATCGCCGCGGCGCGTTCACCGACGCGCGCAGCAGCGAACCGGGACTGGTCGAATACGCACGCGGCGGCAGCCTGTTCCTGGACGAAATCGATTCGCTGTCGCCGCACGCGCAGACCGCGCTGCTGCGGCTGCTGCAGAACGGCGAGTTCCGCGCGGTCGGCGAACGCCCGCTGCGCACCGCGGACGTGCGCATCATCGCCGCGACCAACGCCTCGCTCGCCGCCACCGTCGAGGCCGGCCGCTTTCGCCGCGACCTGTACTACCGCCTCAGCCCCTTGTACCTGGTGCTGCCGCCGCTGCGCGAACGCGGCGGCGACCTGCGCCTGCTCGCGCAGCACCTGCTCGACGACGCCGTGCGCCGCCTCGACGGCGCGCCGCGCGGCTGGAGCGAAGACGCGCTGCAGGCGCTGGGCCGCCACGACTGGCCCGGCAATGTGCGCGAGCTGGAAAACCTGGTGCTGCGCCTGTGCATGCACTGCGACGAGCGCGTGCTCGACCTGGCCCAGCTGGCCCAGGCCGTGCCGGCGATCTGGGGCCGCGCCGCGCCGATCCCCGCCGCGCCAGCGCCCGTCGCGCGCGCCTGCGACGAAGACGACGGCCGCGGCGAAAGCGGCTTCGCCGCGGCCAAGCGCCGCGCGATCGAACTGTTCGAATACGGCTACCTGACCGAACTGATGCGCCGCGCCGGCGGCAACGTCAGCCGCGCCGCCGCGCTGTCGGGCACCGAACGCCGCCAGCTCGGCAAGATGCTCAAGCGCTACGGCATCGAACGCCACTGCCCCGACGGCGGCTGAATCGCGCCCGGCGTCATGCGCCGCATGGCTGCGACACCGCTTCGCAGCCGCACGTGTGTCCTCCACGCCTCACCGACCTCCCGCCACCGTCATCCCCGCGAACGCGGGGATCCAGAGACTTCAGCGCCCTGCCTCATTAAACCCAGCGGCTCCCGCCGACACAGTCACCCGATGCCTCGCACCACCGTCAAAGCAACGCGCTGAACGAACGCAGAGCCCACCTCGCCTCAACACTCACGCATACGCACGTGCACGCGCCTCGCAAACGCGCCTCCACACACCCGCCCCTGCGTCTACGCGCACCCACGCACGCCGCGCACCGGGTGCGGCACGACCCAGCGCGCACCGCGCCCCCGCGCGCAAGCCTTTGATTCGCCGCCCCCGCGCGCATCGACGCAGTTGGCATGGCGATTGCAACGTGATGGGAACGGAACCCGCGCCAACGCAAGGGGAAGCTGGCCATGACGACAACCGCAAGCGTCGGCGACGACCGCGAAGTGGAAAGCGCGGTGCTCGCCTATCTCGACCGGCATCCCGGCGCGTCGGACACGCTCGACGGCATCGCCGAATGGTGGCTGCCGCGCCAGCGCTACGTGACCGCGCGCCACCGCATCGAAGGCGTGCTCGCGCGCCTGGTCGCCGACGGCGTGCTGCAGCGGCGGCGGCTTGCCGACGGCACCGCGCTGTACGCCCTCGGCCCGGCGCGCCGCGACGCGCCGCCCGCATGACCCACCGCGTTACGCAACCGATCGTCCCGCGATCGCCCAACCGCATCCAGCAAGGAGAAAGGCTATGCCAGCTGCGCTCACCTACCCGGGCGTGTACGTCGAGGAAATCCCCAGCGGCGTGCGCACCATCACCGGCGTCGCCACCTCGATCACCGCCTTCATCGGCCGCGCCGTGCGCGGGCCGGTGAACCAGGCCGTCGTCGTCAACAGCTTCGGCGATTTCGAACGCCGCTACGGCGGCCTGTGGCTGCAGAGCCAGCTCGGCTACGCGGTGCGCGATTTCTTCCTCAACGGCGGCAGCCAGGCGATCATCGTGCGCCTGTACGCGTCCGGCGCGGACGGCATCGCCGCCGCCGCGGTCGCCGCGGCCGCCGACGGCAACGACGCCGCGGCCGCCGCCGCCG
>NZ_LXSD01000337.1:0-22107 GCF_017168095.1 Lysobacter enzymogenes
TCGACTTGCGCGGCCTGCAACTGCAGCGGCGCCGGCGCGATCTCGCCCGCACCGGCGTTCACCGCCGCCAGCCCGCTGCGCGCCCAGCGCTCCGCCGCGTCGAGGTCGCCGCGCGCCTGCGCCGCGCGCGCCAGTTCGGCATAAGTGCGTTGCAGATACTTGCGGTTGTCGGTCTTGAGCAGGGCCTCGCGCGCCTGCAACAGCAAGGCCTCGCCGCCGCGGTTGTCGCCGCGGTCGAGCAGCGACGCGCCCCAGGATTCGAGCGTGTGCGCGGCCTCGACCTGATTGCCCGCGGCCAGGTGCGCATCGTGCGCCTGGCGGTAGTAGCGCGATGCCTGCGCGGCGTCGCCGAGGTCGCGGTAGATCTCGGCCAGATTGTTGAGCGGACGCGCGGCTTCCTCGGGCACGCCGCGCAGCAGGTCGAGGCTGGCGGTCTGCGCTTGCAGCGCGCCGCGCACGTCGCCCAACCTCAACAACGCAGCGCCGATGTTGGTCCAGTTCTTGCCCTGGGCGATGCGGTTTTCCGAGCGCTCGGCCTGCGCCAGCGCGCGCTTGAACCAGTTCAGCGCCTGCAGCGGACATTCGCGGCGGAACTCGAGCACGCCGCGGCGGCGCGCCAGTTCCTGCGCGACGGCGGCGGAGGGATGCGCGCCGGCGACGGCTTCGGCGCAGTCCAATACTTGCGTCGCCTCGGCGAACTGGCTCGAGTCCATGTGCGTGCCGACGCGCTTGTACAACGCCGCCAGCGTCGTCTCGGCGCGGTCGCCGCGGCCCGCCGCCGGGTCGGATCCATAGCCGCGCAGGCATTGCGCCGGATCGGGCAGCACCGTGGTCGCCGCGACGCAGGCCGGCGGCGCGTGCGCGTCCGCCGCGGCCATCGCCTCGGCGCCGAGACCGAGCGATCCCACCAACACGGCCGCCATCGCCGCGACACGCCTGAGCCTTTCCTCGACCACTGACCGCTCCCTGTGCCCCCTGCCGGCAACTTTGCCGATCCCGGCGGCGGACGGGGCCAGGCACGCAGGCTTCCGCGTTCGCGATCACATTCAGCGCGGACTTCAATCGCAATCGCGCGGCATGCGTGTGGCCCCCGCGCGCGCGGACGTGTCCGTTCGGTTCGGCCTTGCGCAAAGCCCGCGCCTGCGCGCAAGGCGCCGCCGGTCCGGATCGCCGGCCCGGCGGCGCCAACCCGATCGCTCAGCGCTGCACGCTCAGGCTGAGGTTGTCGGCGAACGCATCGCCCTGCGCGTTGCCGTGTTCGAAGCGGATCTCGACCTCGGCCCATTGCGCGTCGGCGGGCACCGCGCCGTCGAGCCGGTAGCGCTGCATCGCGCCGCTGCCGCCGGCCGGCGCCAGTTCGAACGCGGCGCCGGCGTACAGCGCCTGCAATCCCGGCCAGTTGCCGGCGGTGATCGGCGCCGGATAGCCGGCGTCGGCGCGGTCGAGCGCGCGGTCGTAGCGCAGGTACTGCCCGGGCTTGAACAGATACGACTTGCCGTTGGCGAAGTTCAGCCCGCCGGCCCAGTGCGCCGGCCATTCGCCGCTGCCCGACCATGTGGATTCGGACAGGTACGCCGGGTAGTAGCGCTCGGCGCGATCGAGGTCGAGGTTGTAGCGGATGTATTGATCGCGCTTGAAGAAATACATCTGGCTGCGGCTGAACATCAGCACCGCGTCGAGATCGCGCGCGCCGCCGGCGAATTTCTCCAGGCCCGGCCAGTTCGCGGCGATCGGCAGCGGGTAGCCGGCATCGGCGCTGCGCGTGGCCAGGTCGACGCGGATGTATTGATCGCCCTTGAAGAAGAACGCCTTGCCGTTGCCGCCGTCGACAGCCGCATCAAAATCGCGCGCGCCGCCGGCGAAGCGCTCCAGTCCCGTCCAGTTGCTGGCGATGGACTGCGGATAGCCGCTGGCGACGCGGTCGGCGGCGATGTCGTAGCGGTAATACTCGCCGCCGCGGAACACGTGGCCGATGCTGCCGCTGCCGAAGCTGGCCAGGCGGCGCGTGTCGTAGAAGCGCAGGAATACGCGCGCGCGGTGGCCGCTGGAGGCGCCCAGGTCGGCCGACAACGCGAACGTCGCGGCGCTCGGATCCAGCCCGCGCAAGTCCACGCGCTGGCTCAGGGTGTTGCTTTTCGCGGTGTCGCGGCCGATGAACAGGTTGGCGCCGCCGCCGGCCGGGCGCGCCGGCAGCCACGCGTACTGAGCGTAGTCCACGACCTGCCCGCCGCGGCCCTTGCGCCAACCCGGCACGTCGCTGTCGTAGCCGCGGTCGCGGCGGCCGATCGAATACTCGGCGTCGCCGTTGGCCAACAGGTTGACGCCGAACGCCGGCGCCGCCTCGCGCGCGGGGCGCTGCATCGGCCGGCCGTCGAGCCCGGCCGGCACGGCCAGGCCGAGGTGGTCGAGGATGCTCGGCGCGACGTCGACCTGGCGCGGCGCCAGCCGCAGCGGTTCCAGGCCGAGCTTGGGCACCGAGGCGCCGCTGAACGCGATCAGGGTCTTGCGGTCTTCCGGCGTGTTGTGGCCGTGGTGCACGGAGCCGCCGTGGTCGGTGCCGACGATGATCAGCCAATCCTCGTTGGCGTAGTTCGGCCGCGCGCGCAGCGCCGCGGCGAGTTTTCCGATCGACGCGTCGACGCCGCGGATGGCCGCGGTGTAGCCGTCGGCGTCGCGGTTGAAATAGCTGCCAGCGTGGCCGGCGCCGTCGGGTTCGTTGAAGTCGAGCATCAGCACATCGGGGCCGGCCGGCTGCGCCAGCAGCTCCAGCGCCTTGGCCAGCACCTTGGCGTCGCTGCCGGCGTCGTAGACGGTGTCCACGCCGGTCCACGGCAGTTGCGAAGCCAGCGGCGACCAGGCCACCGCGACCGCGGTGTTCTTGTTCGGCGCGACGCGCTCGATCCGGCTCAGCACGTCCGGCCAGTCGGCGTAGTTCTTGCCGCTGAAACTGTTGTCGTAGACGCCGTGCTTGTCGCGTTCCACGCCGGTGAACAGCGACGACCAGCCGGTGCCGCTGATCGCGGTGTCGGCGGTCAGGCCTTCGCGCGCCAGATAGCCGTCGGCGACCAGCGCGTCGAGGTTCGGCGTGGCGACCGCGCCGTAGACGTCGCCGCGAAAACCGTCGGTGCCGATGAACAGCACCTTAGGCGTCCTGGCCGCGGCCGGCGCGCAGAACGCGAGCGCCAGGGCGAGGCCGGCGCTGAGCGGAGGGAGGAAGGATCGGGGCAACGGCATGCGGCGCTCCTGCAGCGGAAGGGAGCGCGCAGGCTAGAGGCCGATTGCGGCGGCGGATGTGACTCGAAGCGCGCAGCGGCCACGGCCTGGCGGGCCGGTGTCACGGTTCGGTCATCGCCGGCGCGGCGCGCATGCGTTCGGGCTGTATTCGAGCCGTATTCGGCCTGCATCGAAAGGCTCGAGCCGCAGCGCCGCGCTCAGGCGTCGTTGCTGACCATCAACTGCACCCAATCGCCGGCGAACGAAGTCACCCCGAACTGCACCGGCGCGCCCTGCGGATCGACGTTGAGCGAATGCACGCACAGCACCGGCCGGCGCGTGGATTGGCCGAGCACGCGCGCGACCTCGGCGCTGGGCAGGCGCGCCATCACCGCGGTGTGCTTGCGCAGATAGTCGCGCACGCCGAATTCGGCCAGGGTGCGGGTCACCGACAACTGTTGCGCGAACACCTTGTCCAGGCCGGGAAAGCGCACGGCCGGAAACCAGGCTTCGCTGTGATCGACCGTGCGGCCTTCGACTTCGCTGGAATACACCACGCGGTGCACGCGCTCGCCGGCCAGCAGCCCGAGCGAGCGCGCCACCGCGCGCGGCGGCGACTGGGTGCCGGCTTCGATCAGGCGATAGCGGCTCTCCACGTTGAGATCGTGCATGGCCTTGCCGAAGCGGGTGCGGCGGCCGATCGGGTAGTGATACGGATGCTCCTGCACGAAGCTGCCGCGGCCGGTTTCGGTGCGCAGGAAACCGCGTTCCTCCAGCGCCTCGATCGCCCGCCGCACGGTGTGGCGGTTGACTCCGAAGCGCTTGGCCAGGTCGAACGCGGACGGCAGCTTGTCGCCCTCGCTGAGCGCGCCGCCGCGGATGTCCTTGAGCAAGGCGGTTTCGATCTGCTGCCACAACGGCATCGCGGCGTCGCGCTGGGCGTGGTCCGCGGCGGCGGGGGATGTCATACAACCTCCATCTGCGCTTGCTTCACTAGACAGGTCGCATCGCGCGGCCGTCGCCATCAGAACCCGCCGGCGTTGCACCCTGGTGACAGCGCTCGCGCGCCGGCCCGAACCGATGCCCGCTCCAGAAATGCCGGCGCCCGAAATGTCCGCTTCCGAACTTCTGCTCGACAACGCCCGCCTGATCCTGCCCGACCGCATCGTCCACGGCCACCTGCGCGCCGCTGGCGGGCGCGTGCTCGAGCTCGGCGCCGGCCGCCTGCGCGCGCCGGCGGCGCTGGACTGCGACGGCGACTATGTGTTGCCGGGGCTGGTCGAGCTGCATACCGACAATCTGGAAAAACACCTGCTGCCGCGCCCCGGCGCGCACTGGCCCGCGGCTGCGGCGGTGCGCGCGCACGACGCGCAACTGCTCGCCGCCGGCATCACCACCGCGCTCAATGCGATCTCGGTCGGCGAAGAGGAGGCCGAGGAAGCGGTGCAGCCGCAGGGCGTGCTCGCCGCCTTGGCGCAGGCGCGCGACGACGGCGGCCTGCGCATCGAGCACGGCGTGCACCTGCGCTGCGAACTGCCCTGCCCCGACCTGCCGCAACGCCTGCAACCGCTGCTGGACACGCCGCAACTGCGGCTGCTGTCGCTGATGGACCACACCCCCGGCCAGCGCCAGTTCCACGACCTGGAACGCTACCGCGCCTACGCCGCGCGCCACGGCAACGCGCGCGACGACGCAGCGTTCCAGGCGCAGGTGCGCCGGCTGCAAGACCTGCAGCATCGCCACGCCTCCACGCACCGTCGCGCCGTGCTGACCCTGGCGCGCGAACGCGCGCTGCCGCTGGCCAGCCACGACGATTCCGACCTGAGCCATATCGCCGAAGCGGTCGAGGCCGGCGCGCGCATCGCCGAGTTCCCGGTCAACCTCGCCACCGCGCGCGCCGCGCGCGCGGCCGGACTGAGCGTGCTGGCCGGCGCGCCGAACCTGGTCCGCGGCGGTTCGCACAGCGGCAACGTCGCCGCGATCGACCTCGCCCGCGCCGGCGCGCTCGACGCGCTGTCGTCGGACTACGTTCCCGCAAGCTTGCTGCTGGCCGCGTTCCAGCTCGGCGACTGCGACGGCATCGGCCTGCCCCGTGCGATAGCGATGGTCACTCGCACGCCCGCGCGTGCTGCCGGCTACGACGACCGCGGCGAACTGGCGGCCGGGCAGCGCGCCGATCTGTTGCGGGTGCGCAGGGTACGCGGATTGCCGCAGTTGGAGGCAGTGTGGGTGAGCGGCGAGCGGCGGTACTGAGCGCAAATCGGGGATCGCTTCGAATCCCCCAGCCCGTCATTCCGGCGAAAGCCGGAATCCATTTTGCCGTTGCCGTTGCCCTTCGCTCCCCCGCCGCCCTTCGGGTCTCCAGTTGCCTGTGTCGAGTTTGGGGTGGCGGGGGGAGCCAATAACAAGAACAACGGCAACGGCAGAGCAAGCAACCGCAACCTCGGCCGATTCGATTGCCCCGAACTACCTGAATCCGCCCCGCCCCGACGAAGCACTAGACAGGTTCCCCCCGCAGTCCGCCCCGCGCGCCGCCGCCTTCATATCGCCTCGTTGTAATGCCGCCCCATCGCCACCGCGGCGCGTACTCCACGAGACCCCATGAACGCCTTCACCCGCACTCCCCTGGCCCTGGCCCTGTTCGCCGCGGCGCTGTCGCCGCCCGGCCACGCCGCCGCGCCGGCGGCCGGCGCGACCGCCGGCGCGCCGCTGGAACGCGACGATGCCGTCAGCCTCGATACCCTGTCGGTGATCGGCCACCGCGACACCCGCCAGGTCCAGCACGTCGGCCAGGCCGAACTGCAATCGGCCGCGCCGGGAACCAATCCGGTCAAGGTGCTGGAGAAGCTGCCCGGCGTGCATTTCGTCAGCTCCGACCCGTGGGGCAGCTACGAATGGTCCAATCGCATCGCCATCCGCGGTTTCGCCCAGAACCAGCTCGGCTACGCGCTCGACGACATCCCGCTGGGCGACAACAGCTACGCCAACAACAACGGCCTCTCGCCGAACCGCGCGATCCTGCCGGAGAACGTCGCCGAGCTCGAACTCGCCCAGGGCGCCGGCGCGCTGCGGACTCCGTCCACCAGCAATCTCGGCGGCGCGCTGCTGCTGCATTCCTCCGACCCGGCCGCCGAATTCGGCGCGCGCGCCGGCCTGGCATTCGGCGACAACGCGACGCTGCGCAGCTTCGTGCGCGTGGACACGGGCGACTTCGGCGGCTTCAGCGCCTACGTCTCGGGCATGCGCAACCAGGCCGATCGCTGGAAGGGCGCCGGCGTGCAGGAACAGCAGCAGTTCAACGGCAAGGCCGTGTACCAGTGGGACAAGGGCCGCCTGGCGCTGTGGCTGTCGTCCTCGCGCCGCAACGAGACCGACGATCCGGATCTCTCGCTCGACCTGATCCGCCGCTGCGGCTACGGCTGGGACAACTACGCGCCCGACTGGCAGCGCGCACTCGCCGCCGCCAACGGCCGCTTCAGCGGCTGCGTCAAGACCAAGGACGACGCCTACTACCTCGCCCGCGGCCTGCGCAACGACGACCTCGCCGGCCTGTCGGGCGAGTTCGATCTCAGCGACGCGCTGCGCCTGAACGCCACCGGCTACTACCACCGCAACGAAGGCCAGGGCCACTGGTTCACTCCATACATCAGCTCGCCGACGATTCCGATGGCGCTGCGCATCACCAGCTACGACATCGAACGCAGCGGGCTCAACGCGCGCCTGAGCTATACGCTGGGCAGCCACACGCTCGAAGGCGGGTTCTGGTTCGAAGACAGCGTGCACGGCGCCGGCCGCAGCTTCGTCAACATCGACGGCCCGGTCGACGACCAGCGCTTGTTCGACTCGAGCGAATTCGCCCAGCGCTTGTTCCGCCAGCGCTTCGACACCCGCACCCGCCAGTGGTACCTGCAGGATACGATGCGCTTGTTCGACGAGCGCCTGACCGTCAACGCCGGCTTCAAGGGCCAGGACGTGGTCACCGACGGCAGCGTCGTGGTGCCCGGCCGCGCCGGCGGCCGCCTGCGCGCACGCGACAGCTTCCTGCCGCAGCTCGGCGCGTCGTGGCAGTTGAACGAGCGCAGCGACGTGTTCGCCAACTACGCCGAGAATCAGGCCGCGTTCCGCCCCGGCGTCAATGGCGCGTGGTCGCTGACCCAGGCCTCGTTCGACCTCAGCCGCGCCAGCGCCAGGCCCGAGCAATCCAAGACCCTGGAACTGGGCTGGCGTTACGGCGACGAGCATTACCAGCTCTCCACTACCGCCTACGCGGTGAACTTCGACGACCGCCAGTTGGTGATCGTGCCCTGCCCCGGCGTGGTCAGCTGCCCGAACCAGTTCGCCAACGTCGGCAAGGCGCGCACGCTCGGCGGCGAACTCGCGTTCGTGTGGACGCCGAACGAACACCTGCGCTGGCTGGCCAGTTACGCCTACAACGATTCGCAGTACCGCTCGAACTACGTCACCGGCGGCCGGACGGTGAACGTGCGCGGCAAGCAGATGGTCGACACGCCCAAGCAGCTGTTCGCCACCGAACTGAGCTACGGCCTGGGCGAGGTGGAACTGCGCCTGGGCGGCAAGTACACCGGCAAGCGCTACTACACCTACAGCAACGACGCCGGCACCGACGCGTTCTGGCTGTGGGACGCGGGGGTGAGCTGGCAAAAGCGCGAGCTCGGCCAGATCAAGTCGCTGCGGGTCGCGCTGAACGTCTACAACCTGTTCGACAAGACCTACATCGCCACGCTCGGCAGCAACGGCTTCCGCGACTACGACCCGCAGGGCACGTTCCAGACCCTGCTGACCGGGGCGCCGCGGCAGTGGTTCGTGTCGGTGGACGCGCAGTTCTGACGACGGCCGGCGCGCTGGCCCGGCGGCGGTGCCGGGCCGGCGCGGGGCGAAGGGCGAAGGGCGAAGAGCGGGAAGCGGGAAGCGGGAAGCGGGAAGCGGGAAGCGAAGATCAAAATGGATTCCGGCTTTCGCCGGAATGACGGTGTTAGGGGGGGCTTGCGCCTCGCTTGTATCCCGTCATTCCGGCGAAAGCCGGAATCCATTTTGACTTTGCCTTTCCGCTCCGCCCCGCCGCGATCCCCCCGGATCGCCTAAAATGCCGCACCGCTCCTAACCCGCCGCCCGCAATGCCCCAGCCGCTTCCCCGCATCGCCGTCCTCGCATCGGGCCGCGGCAGCAACCTGCAGGCCGTGCTCGACGCGATCGCCGCCGGCACCCTCGCTGGCGAGGTGGTCGGGGTGTTCTCGGACAAGCCCGGCGCGGCCGCGCTGCAGCGGGTGACGCCGGCGCTGCGCTGGTCGGCCGCGGCCAGGGGCTACCCCAGCCGCGAGGCCTTCGACGCCGAGCTCGCCGACGCCGTCGCCGCCGTGCGTCCGGACTGGGTGCTGTGCGCCGGCTACCTGCGCATCCTCGGCGACGCCTTCGTCGCGCGCTTCCGCGGCCGCACCCTCAACATCCACCCCTCGCTGCTGCCCAAATACCGCGGCCTGCACACCCACGCCCGGGCGATCGAATCCGGCGACGCCGAGCACGGCGCGAGCGTGCATTTCGTCATCCCCGAACTCGACGCCGGTGCCGTCGTCGCACAAGCCGTGGTGCCGGTGAATGCCGGCGATACGCCTGAATCGCTGGCCGAGCGTGTCCTGGGTGTGGAGCATCCGCTGCTGCTCGCGGTCATGCGCCTGGCGGTCTCCGGCCGCCTGGCTGAACACGGCGCAACCGTCCAGGTCGATGGTCATCCGCTATTTACGCCGCTGCGTTTAGATTTCGCCGGCCGTCTGAGCGATCCCGCCAGCGGCGTCGCGGCCTGAAGCCGCGGCCGCGTCCCGCAGGCGCGGCGCTCCCCCCAGAACCGCCCCGCCCGCACCGCCGCACGCAACGCCCCTCCCCACCGCGCACCGCGCTCCAGGATCCGCCGCGTCGCCATGAAGCCCTTTCTGCCCCTGCTGCTGGCCGCGCTGACGGGCGTGGCCGCGCCGACCAGTGCGTTGGCGCTGGAACCGTTCGTAGCCAATTACCAGGTGTTCAACGGCGGCAAGGCGCTCGGCGACGCCACCATGCAGGTGCGGCCCGAAGGCGGGCACTGGCGCATCGACCTGGACATCCGCGCCGAGCACGGCATGATGAGCCTGGCCGGCGCCGCCGCGCAGCAGACCACGGTGTTCGACCTGGTCGGCGACGCCTACCGCCCGCTCAGCCAGACCATGGTGCGCAAGGTGCTGTTCTCCAAGCGCGTCATCAACGGCAATTACGACTGGAACCAGCGCGCCGCGCAGTGGAGCGGCGACGTCAAGGAGCACCGGCGCAAGCCGATCCCGTTGCAGGACGGCGACATGAGCGGCCTGCTCATCAATCTGGCCGTGGTTCGCGACGCCCAGCCCGGCAAGACGCTGAGTTACCGATTCGTCGATTCCGGCCGCGCCCGCCCGCACCAATATGTGGTGCAACAGGAGCTCGAAGGGGTCAAGATCGACGACATGAGCTTCAACGCGATGCGCGTCAACCGCGTGCAGAGCGGCAACGAGGAAACCTCGATCTGGGTCGTGGACGGCGTGCCCACGCCGGTCCGGATCCTGCAACGCGAAGACGGCCAGGACACCTACGATCTGCGCCTGGTCGAATACAAAGGAGTCAACCAGCAATGACGACCGCCAAGTTTTCGAAGCTTTTCCGCATGGCCGCCGTGGCCGGCGCCCTGGCCGCGTCCAGCGCGCCGGCGCTCGCGGTCAAGCCGTTCAGCGCCGACTATTCGGCCAGCTACATGGGCATGCAGGGCGCCGGCCGCATGACCGTGTCGCAGGCCGACGGCGGCCGCTGGAAGTACGAGCTGTCCATCACCAGCCCGCTCGCCGAACTGCGCCAGTCCACCACCTTCGACGAGGCCAGCGGCAAGCTGCGCCCGCTCAGCGGCAGCGATTCGAGCAAGGTGCTGACCAAGAAGAAGAACATCGACGCCAGCTACGACTGGAGCCGCGGCGTGGCCACCTGGACCGGCGACGTCAAGGGCGACCGCGCCGGCCCGATCAAGCTGCAGAGCGGCGACCTCGACGGCCTGCTGATCAACTTGGCGATCGTGCGCGACGCCACCGCCGGCAAGCCGATGAGCTACCGCATGGTCGAGGACGGCCGGGTCAAGCAGCTCAGCTACAGCGTGGTCGGCAAGGAAACCATCAGCGTCGGCGGCAAGTCGCAGCAGGCGACCAAGGTGTCGAGCAAGAACGGCGACAAGGAAACCATCGCCTGGGTGGTCGCGGACGTGCCGGTGCCGGTGCGCATCCTGCAGCGCGAGAACGGCAGCGACGCGATCGATCTGCGGGTGCAGGCGGTGCGTTGAGACGTTTTGTTCCCCGCAACAACAAAAAAGCCCCGCGAATGCGGGGCTTTTTTGTGGGAGGGCCTTCAGGCCCGAGGCTCTTTTTTCAGGTCGCCGCGATCGGATCGAAGAGCATCGGGCCTGAAGGCCCTCCCACGAGAACCGAACCCTTCGGGCCGGTTCAATCGACCCGGCGGATCTTCGCCCCCAAGCCCGACAGCTTCTTCTCGATGTTCTCGTAGCCGCGGTCGAGGTGGTAGATGCGGTCGATCGTGGTCTCGCCCTGCGCCACCAGGCCGGCCAGGATCAGGCAGGCCGAGGCGCGCAAGTCGGTCGCCATCACCGGCGCACCGCTGAGCTTGCCGACCCCGCGCACCACCGCGGTGTGGCCGTCCACGCGGATGTCCGCGCCCAGGCGCAGCAGCTCGTTGACGTGCATGAAGCGGTTTTCGAAGATGGTTTCGTTGATCACGCCGGCGCCCTCGGCGGTGCAGTTGAGGGCCATGAACTGCGCCTGCATGTCGGTCGGGAACGCCGGGTACGGCGCGGTCACCAGATCGACCGCGCGCGCGCGGCGGCCGCCCATGTCGAGGGTGATGCGGTCGCCGTCGACGTCGATCTGCGCGCCCGCGTCGCGCAGCTTGTCCAGCACCGAATCCAGCGTATCGGCGCGGCTGCCGGTGACGGTGACGCGGCCGCCGCTCATCGCCGCGGCGACCAGGAAGGTGCCGGTCTCGATCCGGTCGGGCAGCACGTCGTGGCTGCCGCCGTGCAGTTTCTCGACGCCGTGGACGACGATCCGGCCGCTGCCGGCGTGCTCGATGCGCGCGCCCAGGGCGTTGAGGCAATCGGCCAGGTCGACCACCTCCGGCTCCATCGCCGCGTTCTCCAGCACGCTGGTGCCTTCGGCCAGGACCGCGGCCATAAGCACGTTCTCGGTGCCGGTGACGGTCACCATGTCGAACACGAAGCGCGCGCCCTTGAGCCGGCCGCGGCGCTGCGCCTTGATGTAGCCGTTCTCGACCACGATCTCCGCGCCGAGCGCCTGCAGGCCCTTGATGTGCTGGTCGACCGGGCGCGAACCGATCGCGCAGCCGCCGGGCAGCGACACTTCGGCTTCGCCGTACTTGGCCAGCAGCGGGCCCAGCACCAGCACCGAGGCGCGCATGGTCTTGACCAGCTCGTACGGCGCGACGTGGCTGTTGACCGTGGTCGGGTCGACGGTGATCTGCGAGCCCTCGCTGACCACGCCGGCGCCGAGTTCGCCCAGCAGCTTGGCCGTGGTCAGCACGTCGTGCAGGCGCGGCACGTTGCGGATGGTCACCGGCGCGTCGGCCAGCAGGGTCGCGCACAGGATCGGCAGGACGGCGTTCTTGGCGCCGGAGATCTGGACCTCGCCGTTGAGCGGCTGGCCGCCTTCCACCACGATTTTTTGCATTGACGGGTTCGCTGAAGTCGAAAGAGGGAGCGGGAAAGACCGGCGCCGCCGCAGGGCGCGGCCGGCCGCCGGACAAAGATAACGTGAGCGGCGTCGCCGCTGCGGCGCGACCGCCTAAGCGGATCGCGGGGCGCCCATGGTAGAAGCAGGCGCGCCGGATTGAGTGAGGCGACGGTGAAGTGGGCCGGCGCGCGCGGCGCGGCGGCCGCCGCTCAGGCCTGGCCGGCTTCTTCCGGGGTCAGGGTCTTCAGCGCCAGGGCGTGGATTTCCCCGCCCATGCGCTCGCCCAGGGTGGCGTAGACCAGGCGGTGGCGGGCCAGCGGCAGCTTGCCGCGGAAGGCCTCGGCGACCACGGTGGCCTCGAAATGCACGCCGTCGTCGCCGCGCACCTGCGCTTGCGCGCCGGGCAGGCCTTGTTCGATCAGGGAGCGGATGATGTCGGCGTTCACGGCGAAACCTCTTGGCTGGACGGGCCGGCGGCCAGGCCGGCGAGCGATGGAAGAAAGGGACGGCGACGGCCCGGTGCGCCGGCGACGGCGCCGAAACCGGGGCGGAACCGGATCAGGGTTCGGCCAAGGGTTCGGCCCGGACCGGACCGGCGCAGGGCTGAATACGAAGGGCCCGGCAGCGGCGGATGTGCCGGCAGGGACGGCGCGGGGCGGGCGAACCGCTTAGAATTGGCGGCTTAGCCTAGCCCAAAGCCCCGGCCTCCGGAATGCCGGCGGCCGCAACGAGGGTTTCCGCGGACGCCCGCAACGCCCCGCCGCCGCGCCCGCCCGGCGCCATCGTGCTCGAGAACCACAGCTCAGGACCGCCCCGCCCCATGACCCAGCCCGCCCCCGCCCGCGCCGCCGGCGCCACGATTCCCGCCGGGTCCGCGTCCGGCCTGGCCGACAGCGGCCGGCGCGTGTTCGAAATCGAGGCCCAGGCCCTGGCCGCGGTGGCCGAGCGCATCGACGGCGACTTCACCCGCGCCTGCCAGCGCATCCTCGCCGCCAGCGGGCGCGTGGTCTGCACCGGCATGGGCAAGTCCGGCCACATCGCGCGCAAGATCGCCGCGACCCTGGCCTCGACCGGCACCCCGGCCTTCTACGTCCATCCGGGCGAAGCCGGCCACGGCGACCTGGGCATGATCACCGACGCCGACGTGGTCCTGGCCCTGTCCTACTCGGGCGAAAGCGACGAGGTGCTGATGCTGCTGCCGGTGCTCAAGCGCCAGGGCAACGCGGTGATCGCGATGACCGGGCGGCCGCAGTCGACCCTGGCGCGCGAATCCGACGTGCACCTGGACGTGAGCGTGCCGGCCGAAGCCTGCCCGCTCGACCTCGCCCCGACCTCCAGCACCACCGCCTCGCTGGCAATGGGCGACGCGCTGGCGGTGGCGTTGCTGGAAGCGCGCGGCTTCACCGCCGACGACTTCGCCCGCTCGCATCCGGCCGGCGCGCTCGGCCGCCGGCTGCTGCTGCACATCACCGACATCATGCACGCCGGCGACGACGTGCCGCGCGTCCATGCCGACGCCAGCGTCAGCGAGGCGCTGGTGGAGATGAGCCGCAAGCGCCTGGGCATGACCGCGGTGGTCGACGGCGACGACCGCCTGATCGGCCTGTACACCGACGGCGACCTGCGCCGCACCCTCGACGACCGCGGCGTGGACCTGCGCTCGACCCGGATCGAACAGGTCATGACCCGCTCGCCCAAGACCATCGGCGCCGACGCGCTCGCGGTCGAAGCCGCGCAGCTCATGGAAACGCACAAGATCAGCGGCCTGCTGGTCGTGGATACTGAACGCCGCGTGGTCGGCGCGTTGAATATTCACGACTTGTTGCGAGCGCGGGTGGTTTAAGGCCAGGAGATAGCGGATAGGAGTTAGAAGTTAGCCAATTCGCCGTCGTCTCCAAAATCGCCGTCCAACACCACCCGCAACCGCCAACTCCTAACTCCTATCCGCTATCTCCTAGCTCGATGCCCTACAGCCACCTCAACGACTACCCCGCCGACATCCGCGAGCGCGCCGCGCGCATCCGGCTGGCCTGTTTCGACGTCGACGGCACCCTCACCGACGGGCGCCTGACCTACGACGAGAGCGGGCGCGAGTCCAAGAGCTTCCACGTCCAGGACGGCCAGGGCCTGGCGCTGCTGCGCAAGCACGGCATCGCGGTGCATTTCGTCACCGCGCGCGGCGGCGCGATCGCCGCGCACCGCGCCGCCGAGTTGGGCGCGAGTTCGCACGGCGACATCAAGGACAAGCTGGTGTGCGTCAAGCAGATCGCCGAAAGCCTGGCGCTGACGCTCGAACAGGTCGCCTTCATGGGCGACGACCTCGCCGACCTGCGCATCCTGCCGCACGTCGGCCTGGCGGTGGCGCCGGCGAACGCGCACCCGTGGGTGCGCGAGCGCGTGCACTGGCGCACCCACGCGCGCGGCGGCGAAGGCGCGGCGCGCGAGCTGTGCGACCTGCTGCTGGGCGCGCAGGGCCATGCCGAAGCGATCCTGGCCGGAGCGCTGGGATGAACTGGCGCTTTCTCTCCACGGTGATCCTGCTCGCCGCCGCCGCGCTGACCGGCTGGGCCTGGTGGTCGCAGCGCGACAAGCCGGCCGCGGCCGCGAAACAGACCCGCCCGGACTACGTGCTGACCGACTTCAACGTGGTCGTGCTCAACAAGGAAGGCCGCGAATCCTTCACCCTGCGCGCGCCGCAGCTGACCCGCAATCCGGCCGACAAGACGATGGACATCGTCACCCCGCTGTTCCTGATCCCGCCGCGCACCGGCGGCAACGGCGGCCCGTGGGAAGTGCGCTCGCAGCGCGGCTGGGTCAACGGCGAGGGCGACGAGGTGCGGCTGCGCGGCCAGGTCAAGGCCGACAGCACCAACGCCAACGGCAAGCCGATCAATATCGCGACCGAGCAACTGAACGTGTTCCCCGACGCCAACCGGGCCACTTCCGACGTCCAGGTCCAGATGATCCAGCCGGGCACTATACTTACCGGCCAAGCGATGGAGGCCGATCTGGACTCCAAGAACATCAATCTCAAAGACGTCAAGGTCCGCTATGAAGCGAAAGCCCGCTAAGACGCTGGCGCTGTGCCTGGCCGTGGCCGCCGTGGCGCTGGCGCCGCTGGCCGCCTCGGCACGTTCGTCCGACCGCAACCAGCCGATGAACGTCGACGCCGACGCCAGCAACTGCTCGACCGCCGACGACGGCCCCTGCGTGCTCACCGGCAACGTCAAGGCCGTGCAGGGCACCTTGGTCATCAACGCCGCCAAGGCCGACATCCGCCGCGTCGGCGGCGACATCAGCACCGTCCAGCTGACCGGCAGCCAGGCCACGATCAAGCAAGAGCTCGACGACGGCTCGCCGTTCAACGGCCGCGCCAACAAGATCGACTACGACATGCCCAAGGACACCGTCGTGCTGACCGGCAACGCCTTCGTCGACAAGGCCGGCGACACGATCAAGAGCGAGCGCATCGTCTACAACATGAAGTCGGGCCAGGTCGAAAGCGGCGGCACCGGCGGCCGCGTGTCGATGCAGCTGCAGCCCAAGAACAAGGACGCCGGCGCCGCGCCGGCGCCCGCGCCGAAGCCGGCCGCGCCCAAGCCCGCGCCGGCCAGGCCGGCCAAGAAGGGGGGCGGCTGATGCTGGTCGCCCAGGGCCTGCGCAAGGCGTACCGCCAGCGCGAGGTGGTGCGCGATTTCGGCCTCACCCTCGACGCCGGCGAAGTGGTCGGCCTGCTCGGTCCCAACGGCGCCGGCAAGACCACCTGTTTCTACATGATCGTCGGCCTGGTCCCGGCCGACGCCGGCCGGATCGTGCTCGACGGCAAGGACATCACCACCGAGCCGATGTACGCGCGCGCCAAGTACGGCGTGGGCTACCTGCCGCAGGAACCCTCGGTGTTCCGCAAGCTCAGCGTCGCCGACAACCTGCGCCTGGTGCTGGAACTGCGCGAAGACCTCGACCGCGCCGGGATCGAGCGCGAACAGGCCGCGCTGATGGAAGAACTGCAGATCGGCCACGTCGCCGACCAGCTCGGCGCCAGCCTGTCCGGCGGCGAGCGCCGGCGCGTGGAGATCGCCCGCGCCCTGGCCGCGCGGCCGCGGCTGATGCTGCTGGACGAACCCTTCGCCGGCGTCGACCCGATCTCGGTCGGCGAGATCCAGCGAATCGTGCGCCACCTCAAGAATCGCGGGATCGGGGTGCTGATCACCGACCACAACGTGCGCGAAACCTTGGGCATTTGCGACCGGGCGTATATCCTGAACGACGGCGGCGTGCTCGCGCAGGGGGCTCCGGACGCGCTGCTGGCCAATCCCGATGTCCGTCGCGTATACCTGGGCGACTCCTTCCGTCTGTAACCTCTTCGAGCGGTTGCCGGGCGTGAGGCCACGCCCGCGATGCGCGACTCCGGCCACCCGCCCAGCGGCGGGCGTCCGCCCAACCGGTCGCGTCAACCATCGATATGAAGCCCCGCCTCCAAGCCTCTCTCGGACAACAGCTGGTGATGACGCCGCAATTGCGGCAGGCGATCCGCCTGTTGCAACTGTCGGCGGTCGAGCTGGAGGCGGAACTGGCGAGCGCGGTGGAAAGCAATCCGCTGCTGGACTGGACCGAACCGGCCGCGCCGGAACCCGACGCCTCCGGCGAACCCGTGCACGCCTCCAGCGTCGCGTCCTCGTCCGAGGACGGCGCCGGCCCCGGCGGCGACGGCCCGAATTCCGACGCCGCGCCTGAGCCGGAATGGACCCTGGACGACGGCGAGACCTGGTACGAGCGGGTCGGCCCGTCCGACCACGACGACGACTCGCCCGCGGCCGAACAGGTCGCCGACGCCGAAACCCTGCTCGACCACCTGCTGTGGCAACTGCACCTGAGCCCGCTGTCGCCGCGCGACCGCAGCATCGGCGTGGCCATCATCGAGGCCATCGACGACGACGGCTATCTGCGCGAGCCGCTGCAGTCCATCGCCGATTCGCTCGCGCCCGAGCTCAGCGTCGGCGAAGACGAAATCATGACCGTGCTGCACCAGGTGCAGCGCTTCGATCCGGTCGGCACCGGCGCGCGCTCGCTCGGCGAATGCCTGAGCCTGCAGTTGGGCACGCTGGCCGACGACACGCCCGGCAAGGCGCTGGCGCTGCAGATCGCGCTCGGCCCGCTGGAACGGCTGCCGCGCATCGGCGTGCCCGGGCTCGCCGCCGAGCTCAAGCTCGACCCGGCCCAGGTCGAGACCGCGGTGCAGTTGCTGCGCTCGCTCGACCCGCGCCCCGGCGCGCAGATGGGCGCGATCTCCACCGACACCTATGTCACCCCCGACGTGGTGATCTGGCGCCAGCACGGCCTGTGGCGGGTCGCGCTGTCGGAGGCGATGCGCCCGCGCATCAGCATCCACCGCGGCTACGAAAGCATGATCCGCCACGCCAGCGCGTCCGACGCCAGCTACCTGCGCGGGCATCTGCAGGAAGCGCGCTGGCTGCTCAAGAGCCTGGAAGCGCGCGGCGACACCTTGCTCAAGGTCGCGCGCTGCCTGCTCAAGCAGCAGGCCGCGTTCCTGGAGTTCGGCGACAGCGCGCTGCGCCCGTTGACCCTGCGCGAGGTCGCCAACGAAGTCGGCCTGCACGAATCCACCGTCTCGCGCGCGATCGCGCGCAAGTACGCGCGCACCCCGCGCGGCACCGTGCCGCTGCGGGCGTTCTTCGCCTCCGGCATCGACACCGGCGCCGGCGGCGAGGCCTCCAGCACCGCGATCCAGGCCATGATCCGGCGCCTGATCGAGGCCGAGAACCCGCGCAAGCCGCTGTCCGACGCGCGCCTGGCCGAGACCCTCAAGGCCACCGGCGTGCCGGTGGCGCGGCGCACCGTGGCCAAGTACCGCGAGGCGATGAGCATCCCGTCCTCGCAGGACCGCGTGCGCATGGCCTGAGCGGCCGCGCCGGCGCATCCGCGCCCGGCCCGCTCTCCCGGCTTCTCGGCGACAAAGGCTTCTCAGCACTCGACGCGACCACGCCGCGGCTTATGCCGATTGCGTCCATCGCCATTGCAAAAACTTTACACAGATCGAAAAACCCAGGCCGATCAAGGCCTTCGCGCGCAGCTACGACCAAAGCACGACGCCGGCCCCTTGCGCCGGCTCATCAGCGTGCGATGCTGGACTCCCTGGTCCGGTGGTCCCGGCCAGGGCGTCACCCGGTTCCGTTTCGGTCCGGTCAAAGGCCGGGCGGAACCCAGTTCTGCATTCATCCGCGACGTGAAGGAGGTCCCCAGATGCGTATCGAAACCCACGGCCAGCAGATCGAAGTCACCGCAGCCCTGCGCGACTACGTGGAATCCAAGCTGGCCCGTCTGCAACGCCATTACGACCAACCTTTCGACGTCCGCACCCAGCTCAGCCTCGACAAGCCCGACCATCGCGCCGAGGCCACCCTCAACCTCGCCGGCCGCACCCTGCACTGCGACGCCGCCGCCGTCGACATGTACGCGGCCATCGACCTGCTCGCCGACAAGCTCGACCGCCTGCTGATGAAGCACAAGAGCAAGCTGGTCGATCACCACCGCGGCGAAAGCCTGGCCCGCAACGGGGAAATCGGCGAAATCGGCTGAGTTCAGGCGTAAACTCCGCGCCAGCCAACGCTAGCCAGCCACACCCTGCCGCCATGCCGCTTTACGACCTGTTGAGCGCGGAGCGCGTTGCGATCCTCGGAAACCCCGGCGATCGCAACGCGGTGCTCGAAACCGCCGCCCGGCTGCTGGCCGGCGGCGACCCGCACACCGCCGCCGCCCTCGACGCCGGCCTGCGCGAGCGCGAACGCCTCGCCAGCACCGCCATCGGCCACGGCGTGGCCATTCCCCACGGACGCTCGCCGCTGCTGGAAACCGGCTGCGGCGCGTTCCTGCGCCTGGCCCGGCCGGTCGACTTCGGCGCCGCCGACGGCGAACCGGTCGACCTGGTGCTGGCCATGGCCGTGCCCGAACACCACGTGCAGCAACACCTGCAATTGCTGGCCGAACTCGCCGAGCGCTTCGCCGACCCGGCCTTCCGCGACTGCCTGCGCAGCGCGCCGGACGAGGCGGAGTTGAGCCAGCGGTTGTTGCGGCAGTGCAGGCGCAGTGCGGCGTAGGGGTGGGGCAAAGGCGGGGATGCAAAGGCGGGAACAAGAAGCGGGGTCAGGGAACTGAGAGGTCGCGGGGAGCCCAATGGCACCGCGAATCCCCAGTTCCCTGACCCCGCTTCTTGTTCCCGCTTCTTTACCCCGCTTCCGCCCCTGCCTTGCCCCGAACCCCGTAAACTCTCATCCCCATGAGCAAAAGCATCCGCGCAGGCGAACTGTTCGAGCAGCAGCGCGAGAAGCTGGCGCTGCGCTGGCTGGCCGGCCAGCGCGGCGAAGGTCGCCTGGTCGAGGCGGTCAACACCGTCGCGCGGCGGCCGTCGCTGGCCGGTTATCTCAACGCGATCTATCCCAACAAAGTGCAGATCCTCGGCACCGAGGAACTGACCTGGCTCGACGGCCTGGATTCGCGGCTGCGCTGGGAAACCATCGAAAAGATCATCCAGTACCGGCCGCTGGCCCTGGTCATCAGCAAGGACCAGCCCTGCCCCGAAGACCTGCGCATCGCCGCGGAGGAAAGCGACACCCCGCTGTGGGTGTCGCCGCGGCGCGGGCACGAACTGCTGAACCACCTGCAATACCATCTGGCGCGCGCGCTGGCGCCGCAGATCACCTTGCACGGCGTGTTCATGGAGATCTATTCGATCGGCGTGCTGATCACCGGCGAGTCGGGCTCGGGCAAGAGCGAGCTGGCGCTGGAGCTGGTGACGCGCGGGCATCGCCTGGTCGCCGACGATGCGCCCGAATTCACCCAGATCGCGCCCGACGTGCTCGACGGCACCTGCCCCGACATGCTCCAGGACCTGCTGGAAGTGCGCGGCCTGGGCGTGCTCAACATCCGCCAGATGTTCGGCGACACCGCGGTCAAGAACAACAAATACCTGCGCCTGATCGTGCACCTGACCAAGCCGATGAGCGAGCCCAAGGCCACCGGCATCGAGCGCCTGACCGGCGACACCAGCCTGCGCCGCGTGCTCGACCTGGACGTGCCGATGATCACCCTGCCGGTCATGCCCGGCCGCAACCTCGCGGTGCTGACCGAAGCGGCCACGCGCCTGCACAGCCTGCGCATGAAAGGCCTCGACCCCGCCGCGGCGTTCATCGCCCGGCACAGCAACTTCCTGGAGCGCGGAGAATCGTGAGCGGCGCGGCGTCCAATCCGGCCGGGGCGACGCCCGGCAACGCGGCCGAGACCGCCGGCTTCACCCTGGTCATCGTCAGCGGCATGTCCGGCTCGGGCAAGTCGGTGGCGCTGAACACCTTCGAAGACCTGGGCTTCTACTGCGTCGACAACCTGCCGGCCGAGCTGCTGCCGCAGTTCGTGCAGAACGTGATCAAGGCCGAGGACGGCATGCCGACCAAGCTCGCGGTCGGCATCGACGTGCGCAACCGCCACAGCGATCTGGCCAATATTCCCGAGTGGCTGTCGGCGGTGGGCGCGCTCGGCGCCGATCCGCGCCTGGTGTTCTTCGAATCCAGCGACGCGGTGCTGCTCAAGCGCTACGCCGACACCCGCCGGCGCCATCCGCTGAGCCAGTTCGGCCTGGCCCTGGCCGATGCGATCTCGCTGGAACGGCAGGTGCTCAAGCCGCTGCGCCAGATCGCCGACGCCATCGTCGACACCAGCGAATTCAACATCCACCAGTTGCGCCGCCACGTCATCACCGAATTCGGCCTGGGCGTGGAAGCGGGCATGTCGCTGCTGTTCGAATCCTTCGCCTACCGCCGCGGCGTGCCGGCCGACGCCGACTTCGTGTTCGACGCGCGCGCGCTGCCCAACCCGCACTGGAATCCGGCGCTGCGGCCGCTGTCGGGACGCGACGCGGGCGTGCGCGATTACCTGGAAACCCAGGCCGACGTGCAGCTCTTCGTCGAACAGGTCGGCCAGTTCCTCGATACCTGGCTGCCGCGGCTGCAGGGCGACAGCACCCGCAGCTACGCCACCATCGCCTTCGGCTGCACCGGCGGGCGGCATCGTTCGGTGTATCTGGCCGAGCGCATGGCCGAGCATGCGCGGCTGCGGGGGTGGAACGAGGTGGCGGTGCATCATCGCGAACTCGATTGAGTTCGGCTCGCTGCGGCGGTAACGCGGGTTTGGCGAGACTTTCGCCGTAGTCGCGTTGTCGCGGTCGCGGCTTGCGCCGCTCCTACAGGGGCCCATGACGCAGCCGAAGCCCCTGTAGAGCGGCGCAAGCCGCGACCGCGCACCATCGCCTGCGACGCAAGCGCAATTCCCGCCGTCGCCCGCAGCGCATGCGCCACGCATGAATCGGCGGACGCCATCGCGCCGTCGCAGACCCCGCGCATTACGAAATTTTCCCATCTCTGTGCCGCGATGCTTGCACCGCGCCCCGTAGCTTCGGAACTGCGCCGGAGCCGCGCAGCGCGCATTCGACGCTCCGGAGCTCCTCCCATTCGGAGCCGCGAGATGACCACCACGATCCGCACGTTCGCAACACACCGCAACGCCGCGTCGACGCTGGCCTTGCTCTGCGCCATCGCCTTGCCGGCCGCGTTCGCGCAGGCGCCGACCACGCCGCGCCCCAGCGATCACAGCGACCCCGCCTCGCCGATGCAGCGCACCGAGCCGCCCGTCAACGACGCCCGCGGCGAAGCCCGCACCCCACCGCCGGGCGACGCCATCGGCCCGGCCCGCTTCACCGAGATCGACGCCAACGGCGACCAGAAGATCAGCCGCGACGAAGCCGCGATGGACGCGCGCCTGGCCGCCAACTTCGCCGTCCACGACCTCGACCGCGACGGTTTCATCTCGCTGTCGGAATACCAGGCCGGCCAGACCCGCAGCAGCGACGAGCGCTGACCGCGGGCCGCTTACCCTCCCACTGCGCTGACCCGAATCAGCAAAGGATCGACATGAGCCGCAATCACACCCGCCCCACCGTGCGACCGCGCGCGCTGACTCTGGCGCTGGGCGCCGCGTTCCTCGCCGTCGCGCTGGGCGCCTGCAAGCAACCCGAACAGGCCCCGCCGCCCGACCCGGCCGCCGGCCCGGCGCCGGCCGCGCCCGC
>NZ_LXSD01000338.1:0-35601 GCF_017168095.1 Lysobacter enzymogenes
CGAGCCCGCCGCGCGCGCCGCGGTCGAACTCGACGCGGTGCGGGTCCAGGCCGAGCGTCGCGACGCCCGCGCCGCCTCGGTCGCCAGCGCCAGCCGGCTCGGCCTGGAACCGGGCGAGATTCCCGCCACCCTCGACGCGCTCGACGCCGACGACATCCAGGCGCGCGGCCTGCGCGACAGCGTCGAGGCATTGCGCGCGATACCCGGAGTGATGGCCGGCAACCTGCCCGGCCAGCCCGGCGCGGCCTCGATGCGCGGCTTCGGCTCGGGCGCGGTGTCGTATCTGTTCGACGGTGTGCGCCTGACCAGCTCGGGGTTCTCTTCGCGCAATTGGGACAGCTTCCAGTTCGAACGGGTCGACGTGCTCAAGGGCCCGGCCTCGGTACTGTACGGCGAAGGCGTGCTGGCCGGCGCGATCAATTTCGTGCCCAAGCACGCGCAGCTCGACGGCCGCAGCGGCGAGGTCCTGCTCGGCTACGGCAGCCACGGCAGCCTGCGCCTGGGCCTGGACGGCAACGCGCCGCTGAGCCCGGCCCTGGCCGTGCGCGGCGTGCTCAGCGCCAACCGCAGCGATGGCTACATCGATGATACCGCCTCGCAGGCGCAGGCCTTCAGCGGCTCGCTGCTGTGGCAGCCCGACGCGCGGCTGAGCCTGCGCGCCGCGCTGGACTACAACCGCGACGATTTCGATACCGCGTATTTCGGCGCGCCGCTGGTGCCGTTGGACGTCGCGGCCGATCCCAGCGGATTGGTCGGCAATGCGCTGGGATTGGTCGTGGACAAGGCCGCGCGAGATCGCAACTACAACGTCCGCGACGGCCGCATGGATTCGCGCTCGTGGTGGCTGCGCACGCGCCTGGACTATCGCCTGGGCGACCGCTGGAACCTCAGCAACGAAGCCAGCGTCTACGACGCGCGCCGGCGCTGGGACAACAGCGAAGACTTTACCTACGACGCCGCCAGCGGCCGCCTGCAGCGCAGCGCCGCGCGCATCCACCACGACCAGCGCGTGTGGAACCAGCGCCTGAGCTTGCGCCACGACGGTCGCCTGGGCGGGCGCCGGCATCTGTTCGCGGCCGGCTTCGAATACAGCGACACCGATTTCTTCAATCTGCGCAGGTTCGGCCGCGCCGGGTCGGTCGACTTGCTGGCGCAAGAGCGCGGCACCCTGCCGCCGGACAATCCGCTCGACTACGGCGACGGCCGCAACGATTTCAGCACCCGGGTCAAGGTGGCGGCGCTGTTCGCCGAGGACGCGCTCAACCTCACCCCGCGCTGGCTGCTGGTCGCCGGCTTGCGTCACGAGCGGATCGAACTGCGCCGGCGCAATCTCGACCTCGACAGCGGCCGGCGCAGCGGCTTCGGCCGCGAGTTCTCGCCGACATCGTGGCGCCTGGGCAGCGTGTTCGAACTGCGCCCGCACACCCAGCTCTACGCCCAGTACAGCAGCGCGGTGCTGCCGGTGAGTTCGTTCCTGACCATCAACCAGCGCAACAACGCCTTCGATCTCAGCCACGGCGAGTCGCTCGAAGTCGGCCTGCGCAACGAACTGTTCGAGCAGCGCCTGCGGCTCACCGCCGCGGCCTACCGGCTGCGTCAGGACGACATCCTGACCCGCGACCCGCTGCAGCCGCAGATCAGCGTGCAGGACGGGCGCCAGTCCTCGCAGGGCGTGGAGCTGACGCTGAGCGCGCAGGCCGCGCCGCGCCTGCGCATCGACGCCAGCGCGGCGCTGCTGTCGTCACGCTTCGACCGCCTGCGCGAGGCCGGCGGCGCCGACCGCAGCGGCAACCGGCCGTCGAACGTGCCCGAGCGCACCGCCAGCGTCGATGCCTGGTATCGCTTCGACGGCCTGCCGCTGAGCGTTCACCTGGGCCTGCGCCACGTCGGCGATTTCTACACCGACAACGCCAACCAGTTCCGCGTGCGCGCCCACACCGTCGCCGACGCCGCGCTCGACTGGAACGGCGCCAGCGGCCGCTACACCCTGCGCGTGCGCAACCTCGGCGATGCGTTCTATGCCGACTGGTCCGGCTACAGCGCGCGCCAGGTCTACCTGGGCGCGCCGCGTAGCGTCGAGCTCAGCTACACCCGGGCGTGGCGATGAACGCTGCGGCGCACCGGCGCGGGCTCTACCGCAGCGTCTGGCGCTGGCATTTCTACGCCGGCCTGCTGGTGATGCCGCTGCTGCTGACGCTGGCGCTGACCGGCGCGGTGTATCTGTTCCACGACGAGATCGACGACGCGACCCACGCCTCGCTGCGTTTCGCGCCGCAGCGCAGCGCCGACCTGCCGCTGTCGCGGTGGGTCGCGGCGGCGCGCGCGGCGTATCCGGGCGAGGTCACGCGCATCGACGTGCCGGCGGATCCGCGCCGCACTGCGCAGGTGTTCGTGACCCCGACGCGCGGCGAGCCGCTGCGCGTGTTCGTCGACCCGGGCAGCGCACACGTGCACGGCGCCTTCGTCTACACCCATACCCTGGTCGGCTTCGCCGACACCGTGCACGGCTCGCTGATGCTCGGCCGCGTCGGCGATGCGCTGGTGGAACTGGCCGCGTGCTGGGCGCTGCTGCTGATCGCCACCGGCGCCTACCTGTGGTGGCCGCGCGGACGCGGCTGGCGCGCCGCGCTGTGGCCCGACCGGCGCGCGCGCGGCCGCGGCTTCTGGCGCAGCCTGCACGCCAGCGTCGGCGCCTGGACCGCCGCGCTGATCGTGTTCCTGATCCTCACCGGCCTGCCCTGGGCCGGAGTCTGGGGCGATCTGTTGCGCGCCGGTCTGCAGCCGCTGGGGCTGGGGTATCCGGCCGAACACCGTCATCACGCCGCCGCGCCACGGGTCGGACAGGCGGTGAGCGATGCGCCGTGGACGCTGCGCGACGCGCCGTTGCCGGCGTCGCATGCGCACCACCACGGCGGCGATGGTGCACGCGACATCGGCATCGACGCAGTCGCGCGCACCCTGGCCGCGCGCGGGCTGCGCGCCGACTATCGGCTGTCGCTGCCGCGCGGCGCCGACGGCGTCTATACCGCGGTGGTCTATCCCGACCGGCCGCAGGGCCAGCGCACCGTGCACGTCGACCGCTATACCGGCGCGATCGCCGGCGATACCGGCTTCGCCGACTACGGCCTGGGAGCGAAAGCGGTGGAGCTGGGCGTGCAGTTGCACATGGGCCGCTACTTCGGCCGCGCCAACCAGATCGTGATGTTGCTGCCGTGCATCGGCATCGTCGTGCTCAGCCTCAGCGGCGCGTGGATGTGGTGGCGGAGGCGTCCGCGCGGGCGCCTGGGCGCGCCGCCGGCGCCCGCGCCGGCGCGGCTGCGCACGGTCGCGGCGATCGCGCTGGGCTGCGGCCTGCTGTTCCCGTTGTTGGGCGCGTCGCTGCTGCTGGTGTACGCGCTGGACCGGCTGCTGATCGCGCGGGTGCCGCGCTGGGCGGCGTTCGTGCATTGAGCCGTTGCGGGAGGGCCTTCAGGCCCGACGCCCTGCGCTCCGGTCGCCGCGGTCTGATCCAAGCGCATCGGGCCTGAAGGCCCTCCTGCCACTGCGGCGGGGTAAAAAACGGCACCGCCGCTCGCGCGGCGATGCCGTCCCCTGCCGATCTTCCTGCGATCCGATTGCGATCGCGTGCCGACCAAAGCGACTACCGACTCCGGTCCAGCGCACCGGAGCCGGTAGCGCCACCCGTCCGGCGGCGCTGATGCTTCCGATCCGGGGTTACGGCGTCCGGGTCGGAGCCTCGTCGCACCACGTCGTCGGCTGGGCCACCGCGCCCGACGGAGGGGCGGATCGCGGTGTCACGGCGGCCGGCTGCGTCGGCGGGCGACGCGGCTTGGCCTTGTTGCCGGTGCCGCGCGAGGCGGCACACGTTGGAACTTGCTCGCAGCGACACCGAATCGGCGAGCGGATGCGACGACTCGGAGCCTACTAGCGAAAAACATCGGCAAAACCTACCTTGCCTCACGTCGCTGAGCGCATTCATGCGCCTGTACCAGGCTCACCCAGGCTCACTGGATGTCATGGCGGAACGAAAAAAAGTTGCGCGGGTTTCCATCGGCGAAAACCGCAGCGTGATCGGCCAGGCGCAATCGCGGCGATGCAGAAAACGCGAGCCCCGGGCGCTTGCGCGTCCGGGGCTCGTGAAGGCGATGTCGATGCGCCGCAGGCCGCCGTCGCGGCCCGCGGTGCCGGCGATCAAACCAGGGTCAGGGTCACATCGATGTTGCCGCGGGTGGCGTTGGAGTACGGGCACACCACGTGGGCCTTCTCGATCAGCTCCTGCGCCTGCTCGCGCGGCAGGCCCGGCAGCGAGATCTTGAGTTCGGCCTGGATGCCGAAACCGGTCGGCAACGGACCGATGCCGACGCTGCCGTCGATGGCCGCATCGCTCGGGAACGCGATCTTGTCGCGGCCCGCGACGAACTTCATCGCACCCATGAAGCAGGCCGAGTAACCGGCGGCGAACAACTGCTCCGGGTTGGTGCCGTCGCCGCCGCCGCCGCCGAGTTCGCGCGGGGTGGTCAGCTTGACGTCGAGCACGTTGTCCGAAGACACGGCGCGGCCGTCGCGGCCGCCGGTGACGTGGGCGTGGGCGGTGTAGAGGACTTTTTCGAGGGACATGGCGGGGCTCCGGTTGGGGTCGGTGTTGCGGTTCGGGCTGGGATTGGCTCCGCGCAGCGCGCGGGAGGGCGGACGAAACGTAGTACGTTACTTATATCGCTGACTATTCAATAGCGTGCTACTTCTTGATGACGCGGCGACGCGCGCCGCGGCGTTCGGATCAGGCATGGCGGATCAGGCTGGCGCGCAGGGACTCGAGCTGACCCTTGAGCGCGGTGAGTTCGTCGATGCTGCAGTCTTCCAGCGCGCAGCCCATGCCTTCGGGCACGCTGCGCGCGCGGGTCTTGAGCGCGCGGCCGGCCTTGGTCAGCTCGATCACCACCTGGCGCTCGTCGCTGGCGGCGCGGGTGCGGGTCACCAGGCCCGCGGCCTCCAGGCGCTTGAGCAGCGGCGTCAGCGTGGCCGAATCGAGGAACAGGCGCTCGCCGATCTCCGACACCGTGACCCCGTCGCGTTCCCACAGCACCATCATCGCCAGGTACTGCGGGTAGGTCAGCTCCAGCTTGCCGAGCAGCTTGCGGTAGACCTTGTTGAGCGCCAGCCCGGTGGAATACAGGGCGAAGCACAGTTGGTCGTCGAGCAGCAGGGTCGGCCGCGGCGGCTGGGCCGGGGCGGTCCGGGCGGCGGTGGCGGCGGGCTTCTTCATGGGGCGCAATTTACATAGCGCGCTATTTAATAGCAAGCATCAGGCGACGGACGGCGGCGGGCCGGAGCGTTCCGCGCGTGGCGCGAATCGGGTTGGGCGGGGTTCGGCGCGAACGGGCGGGTTCGCGGTCGCGGCTTGCGCCGCTCCTACAGGGGGGCGAGCGTGGCTGCGTATCCGACTGTAGGAGCGGCGCAAGCCGCGACCGCGCCAATGCCGCTACGGCGAAACCCCGATCCCCGGCCAGCTCAACGCGCGAGCACCGGACTTCCAGGCAAATACAGATCCCCGATCTTCAACGCCGTCCGATACGGCTCGGGATCGTTGCGATTGCTCAACACCACCACGGTCAACCGCCGCTGCGGCCAACGCACGATGACGTTGCGGAACCCCATCGACTCGCCCGAATGCCACAAGGTCTCGCCGGTGATGCGCCAGCCATAGCCGTAGCCCACGTCCGGCGCATCGGTCGGCGTGTGCGCGGCGAAGGCGAGCGCGCGCGAGGCGTCGCTGAGCAGGCGCGCGTCGTACAGCGCCGCATCCCACTTGGCCAGATCGTCGATCGACGAATAGATGCCGCCGTCGCCGAGCGTCGCGCTGGTCGGGCTCTGGTCGGTGCGTCGCCAGCGCCCGTGCTCGTAGCTGTAACCGTAGGCGCGATGGGCCACGTTCGATACGCCGCGCTCGTAGGCGACGGTGTCGCGCATGCCCAGCGGCGCGAAGATGCGTTCGCGCAGGAACTCGGCGAAGCCGCGCCCGGAGGCCTTGGCCACCACCAGCGCCAGCAGCGAATAGCCGCTGTTGCTGTAGCGATAGCCGCTGCCGGGCGCGAAGTAGGTGCGGTCCTGGCCTTCGAGCACGGCCAGCACGTCGCGGTCGTGCATCTGGTGGGCGTCGGCGTCGAAGTTCGCCGGCATCACGTCTTCGTAGTCGATCAGGCCGGACTGGTGGCTGAGGACCTGGCGCAGGGTGATCGCGTCGCAGGCCTTAGGCAGGCTCGGCAGCCAGCGCCGGAGCGGATCGTCCAGGCCGAGCTTGCCGTCCTGCGCCAACAGCAGCACGGCGGCGGCGGTGAACTGCTTGCTGACCGAGGCCAGCCGGTAATTGGTCTGCGGCGTCGCTTCGATGCCGTCTTCGAGCACCGCCATCCCATAGCCGCGGCGCAGCAGCGGGCGACCGTCGCGCAGCACCAGCACGCTGGCGCCGGGGACGCGGCCGCGGTAATCGGCGAGCAAGCCATCGACCGCGCGTTCGGCGCGCGCATCGTCCGCCGCGCCTTGCTCCGTTACGCGCGTCGGCGCACCGGCGCAGGCCGCCGCGCCCAGGCAGGCGGCCGCGACGACGGCGAAACCTACGTTGCGCAAACCGTTCGCAGCTCCCGGCGGCAACGCCGCGCGCTTCTCATCGCTCATCGTTTCGCCCCTACCAATGGATCGTCGCAAGCCACGCAGCAAACGCGCGGTCCGAAAGCGCTGCCGCTCACGGTGATCCGCATCCTCTGCGTTCCCTTTGTTCCTCGTCGCGATCATCGCACGGGAAAATCGAACGCCACCGCCGGCGTAGGCTCCGGCTTGAACGTGTAATGCCACCACTCCAGCGGATAGTTCTCGAACCCCTCGCGCTGCATCGCCGCGCGCAGGCGCTGGCGATGGCCGCGCTGGGCCAGGCTGGCGCGCGGCGATTCGGTGTGGGCGAGTTCGTCGAAGAAATCGAAGCCGGTGCCCATGTCCAGCGGCGCATAGCCCTCGCCGCGGCGTTCGAGCACGGTCAGGTCGACGGTGGCGCCGCGGCTGTGGCCGGAGGTCGGCGAGATGTAATCGCCGAGCAGCCGGCTCTTGTCGAGCGTGGGGTAGAAGCGCGGCTTGGTCTTCTGGTCGTCGGGATCGGCGGCCCAGGCGACGAAGTCGCGCACCGCGCGCACCGGCCGGTAGCAATCGTAGATCCGCAGCCTCAGCCGCTGCGCGCGCAGTTCGCGTTCGACCCGCGCCAGCGCTTCGGCGGCGCGCCGATGCAGGTAGCAGCCGGGCCCGAGGTAGCCCGCGATCGGACGGCCGACGAAGTTGTCGCTGCCGGCGTAGCGGATCTCCAGATCGATGTCGGGCACCAGGCTGCGGATCTCGACCATGCCCGCGGCCGCGGCGTCCTGCGCGGTGGAGATGGTCGGCGCGACCGCCGCCACCGGCGCGGCGGCGCCCGGCTTGGCCGGCGCGGGACCGGACTGCGCCTGCGGCGAACGCACCGCGGCGACGCAGCCGATCAGCACCAGCAGCGCGCAGGCCTCAACCGCAATCGCCGACGCGCGCGAACGCCAGGTCTTCATAGTCGTAGCTGAAATCGGCATCCGGATCGAGCTTGCTCATGCTGAAGGCGGCTGGCTCGGCCGCGGCGGCGAAATCGATCCAGGCCTCGGCGTCGACTTCCTCCGCGTCCCAGTCGACCAGCAGGCGCGGCCCGACCCGGACGATCTTACCGCTCATCAGCGGCGACTTTCGCGAGGCGAATTCCACTTCGCCGCCGCGCGCGCACAGCGCCACCTCGCCGAACCACGGGTCGCGATAGACGCCGAGCTTGCCGCGCAGCTCGGCCGGCGCGAGCGGCCGGCGCGCGGACGTATCCGGCGCGCGGCTCGCCGCCGGCGCCTGCGCCTCGCGCTCGATCGCATCGGCGTACCAGGCCGGGCCGCGCTCGCTGTGCGGACGTCGGCCGTGCGTCTGCGTGTAACGCTGGGTCAGCACCTGATCGAACACGCTGCGCGCGTCGCCCGCATCGCCGTTGATCAGCACCACGAAGCCGGCCTTGCGCTGCGGCAGCAGCGCGGTCAGCGAGTACATGCCCATCAGCGTACCGGTGTGGCCGACCTTGAACTCGCCGTCGAAATCGCTCAGGCGCCAGCCGTAGCCGTAGGCGGCGAAATGGGTGCCGGACCAGTCGCGCTGGCGCCGGCTCGGCGTCATCGGCATCTGCGCGCGCCACAGTTCGCCGCGCTGCTGCGCTGACAGCCACGGCGCGCCGTCGCGCGCGGACGCGGCCGGATCGAGCCAGGCGCGCAGCCAGCGGGTCATGTCGTCCAGGCCGCAGCGCACGCCGCCGGCCGGGTCCATCGCGGTCGCGGCGATGGTCTCGCCGTCCTCGCGCACCGGGACAAAGCGCCCGTCGCGGCGCGCGTGCGGCTGCGCCAGCGGCGCGGCCTCGGCGCGCGCGAACGCGCCGACGCGGCAGCCGTCCATGCCCAGCGGCGCGAACACCTCGCGCCGCAGCAGGTCCTCGTAAGGCGCGCCGCCCGCGGCGGCGGCGACTTCGCCGGCGACGATGTAAAGCAGGTTGTCGTAGTCGTAGCGCGAGCGGAAGCTGTGCACCGGCTTGAGATAGCGCAAGCCGTGGATCACGTCGCTGCGGGTGAAACGGTTGGGCTCGGGCCACAGCATCAGGTCGCCGGCGCCGGCGCGCAGGCCCGAGTTGTGGATCAGCAGGTCGCGCACCTGGAACTCGCGGGTGACCCAGTCCTCGTGCATGCGGAAATCCGGCAGGTACGTGGTCACCGGATCGTCCCAGCGCAGCTTGCCCGCATCGACCAGCCGCGCCAGCAGCGCGGTGGTCATCGATTTGGTGTTGGAGGCGATCTTGAACAGCGAGTCGGCGCCGACCTTGCGCCCGGAACCGGCCAGCAATTCGCCGTCGGTGCGCGCGTAGACGACTTCGCCGTCTTCCACCACCGCCAGCGCCAAACCGGGCAGACGGTAGCGCGCCTGGACCTGATCGACGATGCGGTCGAGCTCGGCGCGGCGCGCCTCGGCCGGGCTCGCCGCTGCCGCGCCGGCCGCGAACAACGAAGAAAAGAACAGGGCCGCGCAAAGCGGACCGATGCGGCGCACCGGCTCGGGCCCTGTCGAGGTAGAACGATGGCGGCTCCCGCGTGCGGGAACCGCCGGTGCCGGCGAAGCGGGAAAGCGCGTCATGCCGGCGAGCTTCACCCGGTATCGCCTCAGAAGTCCACCGACACCGTCAGCTGCGCGTAGCGCGGCGTCTGGTAGCCGGTGCCGAGGCGGTAGAACTCGTTGGCCACGCCGACGCCGGTCTCGTAGGAGTCGTCCACTTCCAGCGCGCGCTGCTGGTTGAGCAGGTTGTAGACCGCCAGCTTGACCCGCAGGTCGGCGCCGCCGAAGGAGCGCTGGTAGGTGAGGCTGGCGCCGAGGTCGAAGGTCCACGGCGTGCGCCCGCCGTAGCCGCGGCGGCGCAGCTCGTAGGTGCGCTGGGCGAAGTCCTTGGCGGTGCAGTTGGCCACGCAGACGTAGAAGCTGTGGTAGACGGTCGGGTCGAACGGATTGCCCAGGCCGAAGGCGTTGATCGGCCGGCCGGACTGCGCGTTCAAGGTCGCGCCCACGGTCCAGTTGTCGTTGATCGCGTAAGCGCCGCGCAGCTTGACCTGGTGGCGGCGGTCGTTCGGCAGCGGGCCGTCGCCGTTGAGGTTGACGAAGGGGTCGTCGAACGACTCGGTGCGGCCGGTGTTGTCGAAGCCGAAGTCCGAGTTCGACGGGCCTTCCGCGTTGCCCTCGCTCTTGGACCAGGTGTACGAGGCGTTGAACGCCCACTTGTCGTCCCAGGCGCGATCCAGCATGAACTCCAGCGCGCGGTAGGTGCGCTTGGGCTTGGCCCAGCCGCGCTCGCCGACGTAATTGCCCTTGGCGTCGTACAGCGCCCAGCCGGCGCGCGAGGTGTCGATATCGACGTAACCGTCCTTGACCCCGTCGCAGTTGGTATCGGTGTAGAGCTTGACCTTCTTGCCGGGATTGCCCATCACATAGCCGATGCCGCCGGGCTCGCCGTTGCACAGGATGCCGTTGGAGGTGATCTCCATGTCGTCGATGGCGTTGTGCAGGCGGCGGTAGATGCCGCGCACGCCCCACGACCAGGCGTCGCCGAACATCGCCTGGTAGCCCAGGATCACCTCATCCTGGTAGACCGGATCGATGTCGCCGTCGACCTTGCTGCGCTGGTCCTGCACGGTGCCGTCGCCCTGGCTGTTGTCGATCGGGCCGATCTGCGCGCCCAGGATCGGGCGGTAATAGGTCGCGCCGTTGCGCTGGAACGCCTCCAGCCCCTGCAGCGCGTAGAAGGTGCGCTCGTCGAGGAAGGCGCCGGCCTGCTTGACGTTGATCTGGTTGACGATGGGCAGGAAGTAGCGGCCGATGTTGCCGAACACCTTGGCCCGGCCGTCGCCGCGGAAGTCCCAGGCGAAGCCCAGGCGCGGGGCGATCATGTCGTCGATCTTGATGTAGGTGCTGCCGGCGCCGTTCTTGTTGTTGAACGCCTCCACGCGCACGCCGCCGTTGAGCATCAGGTCGGGCGTGACCTGCCAGTTGTCTTCGATGTAATAGGCCGAGTTGATCGTCTCGAAGGTGCCGGTGACCTCCTGCTGGCGCGCGCGCACGTAGGCGTTGACGCCGGCCGGGACCACACCGCCGTTCTCGAGCGTGGTGCCGGGCACGGTCGGGTAGATCTGGTAGAACTTGCGCGACGGCCCCGGATAGAAGCTCTCGTTGTCGGAGGTGTTGACCTCGCGGTCCAGGCCGAAGCGCAGCAGGTGGTCGCCGAGCTGCCATTCGAAGTCCAGGCGCGCGGCCTCGCGCTTGTCGGCGCCGTTCTCGATCAGCGCCGAGGACACGCAGCCGATCTGCGGATTGCCGGCCACGCGCCGGTCCTGCACCGCGTCGCAGTCCTGGTCGTTGAGGCTGCTGGCGATGCGGTCGCGCTTGTTCTCGCCGTACAGCGCCTTCATCGAGAAGTTCTCGGTCAGGTAGCCGGTGTAGGTCAGCGCCCAGTTGGTGCCGCCGACCTCGCTGTACTGGGTGTTGCTGCGCACGCCGCGGCTGCCGCGGGCGAAGTCGTACTGGTAGTTGTCGGTGGTGGTTTCGTTCTTGTCGGAGAAGGCCAGGAACTCCAGCAGGTGACTGTCGTTGATCTGCCAGTCCAGCTTGGTGCCCCAGAAGCCCTTGTCGGCCTTGCCCTTGAAGAAGGTGCTGCCGGCGTCGTTGGTGCTTTCCGGGCGGTAGTCGCGGAACTCGTACATCGCGTAGAAGAACAGCTTGTCCTTCACGATCGGCCCGGAGGCGTGCACGTTGAGGTTGGTGCGGTCGCGCTTGTCGCGGCTGGCGATGCGGAACGGGTCGCCGCTGCGGTCGTAATGGTTGTCGCCGCCCGATTGCAGCGACTTGGGCTCCCACACCAGCTCGGCGCCGTACTTGAACTCGTTGGTGCCCGACTGGGTGACGGCGTTGATGACGCCGCCGGTGGTGCGGCCGAACTCGACCGAGTAGCCGCCGGTCTTGACCTGGAATTCCTTGAAGAAGCCGAACGGCACCGAGGAGAAGCCGACGCGCTTGTAGAAGTCGGTGACGTTGAGGCCGTTGATGTAGACCGCGTTCTCCGACACCGACGAGCCGCCGAACGAGGCGCCGCCGTACTGGCCCTGGATCACGCCCGGCGCCAGCAGCGCCACCGACTGCGCGTCGCGCGCGATCGGCACGCGTTCGAGCTCGGCCTGGGTGATGTTGGTGGCCGATTCGGTCGAACGCACGTCGACCGGAGTGATCACGCGCGAGCCGATCACCTGCACCGCGGCCAGGTCGGTGGCGCCGCCGAGGTTGACGTTGGCTTCGTTGCCCAGGCTCACCACCACCTGGATCGGTTCGCCGACGCTCTGACCGTCCTTGCTCGCCTGCAGCTGGTAGGTGCCGATCGGCAGGAACGGGAAGCGGTAGTTGCCCTGGGCGTCGGCCTTGACCGTGCGGGTGAAGCCGGTGTCGGCGCTGCGCACGGTGACCTCGGCGCCGGCGGCGACGCGGCCGGACAGCGAACCGTCGGTGTTGGCCGCCAACGCCGGCAGCGCCATCGATGCGAGGCAGATCCCCATCGCCACGCACAAACCGGACTTGCGAAAGCTCTTGCCTTTCATTGCCGCACTTCCTCCCCAAAAGGTATGAGCGGTGCTGCGCCGGGTCAGTCCTTCGTCGGCAGCACCTGCGCGTGGTAGTCGTAGTCCCACTGGTCGAAGTAGAGATTTCCCCCTTCCCACTCGACCTCGCCGCGTTGCGAATCCACGGTCTCGGAACGATCGAACCGCTTGGCCGGAACGAACGGGCGGCCGTAGTCGTCGTTGTAAGCCACCCGGTACGCGTCCAGGCCGCCGAGGTAGAAGCCGGCCAGTTGCGGATCGGGCGAATCGAAGCGGCCGGTGGTGACGTCCACCGGCAGCCAGCCGTAAGGGGCCAGGTACATCCAGGCCCAGTCGTGCATGTTGGTGTAGCCGTCGTCGCCGTACACCCAGCCCGACTGCCAGCGCGCCGGGATGCCGTTGAGGCGCAGCAGCGCCATCAGCAGCAGGGTCTGCTGGCCGCAGTCGGCATGGCCGGCGTGCAGGGCGTAGTCGGAGATGTTCGAGATCGTCGAGTATTCGCGCGCGCCGGCCCACGGGATCGCATCGACCGCGGCGTAGAGCTTCTGCGCGATCCGATACGGGTTCTTCTCCTCGCCCACGACCTTGCGCGAGAACTCGCGCAACGCGGGCGTGTAGACGATATGCGGCGCGCGTTCGCCCAGGTACGGGCGGGTTTGCTCGTTCGCCGGCGCGGGCACGACTTTGTCCGGATCGATGCGGCGGTACTGGCCGAACACGGTCAGCTCGTAGCTGACCTCGAATCGGGTCGGCTGGCCGGCTTGCGCGCGCTGTTCCAGATAGACCGTGCGCTGCAGCGTCGACGCCGGCGCGATGCGGTGCGTCGCCGGCGCGCTGGCGAGAAAACGGATGCCTTCCTGCTGATGCGGCAGTTCGCGCGGATACGGCAGCCACGCGCGCACAGTCTTGCCGGCCGGCACCGCGTCGGCCTTCACCGTCAGCGCTTGAACGATGCGCACGCGCCGCGGCGCGCCGTAGCCGCGCTCCAGCGCCGCGTCGCGCACTTCGCGCTGATGATCGTTGAGCGTCTCCATCGGCCCCATGCTCAGCGGCTTGGCGTCCGCACGGCGGCGCGCCAGCGCCTGCGGGCTGAGCCGGAACAGGTTCGACGGCGCGCGCTGGAAATAGCGCTTGTCGCCGTCGATGGTCATCGATTCGAGCAGGCCCTGGCGGTCCCAGGCGTCGAACTCTTCCGGCTTGAGATCGGGAATCTGCGCGCGCAGCTTCTGTTCGGCCTGGGCGCGGTCGAGGCTGAAATCCAGGCGGATGCGGCGCATGCGTTCGCGCTGGAATTCCAGGGCGGCGCGCGCGTGCTCGTCGAGACCGCGCTGTTGCAGCGCCGCATCGATCTGCGCGCGCGCCTGCTCGAATCGGCCGGCGTCGATCGCGGCGACGACGGCGGCCAGTCGTTCGCGCGCCGCGGCCTCGCCGGCGGCGCGCGCCTGCGCTTGCACGGGAGCGACCGACACGCGCAGGCCCAGCACCAGCGCCGGCAACGCGAAGATCAGGCCGAGCGCGAGCGCACGCGTGCGCCAGCGCCCGGCGGGAGAGACGATGGCCCTCGCGCGGGGAGCGATAAACAGCAGGTCAGTCACGGGATCCATACCTGTGTCACCCACGCGGGGCCATCGGTTCATGGCTGTGTAACATGTGGATGTCAGGTGGTCAATAAATTATTCCGTATCTATTTTCTTTAGGAAGCATGTATTCTCCGGACGACCCCGGAGGCGCCGTGGCGCGTCCGGGTCGGTGCCGGAGGTCCGGCATCGGGCCTGTGAGGACGCGCGCCGACGCGCGTCCGCCGGAGCATGACGCGATGGGTATCGTCTCCAGCCGCCGACCTCGCCGCCGCGCGTCCGCGCGCTGCATCGCAGCATGCTGGTTGCTGCCGGGGCTGCTCTCGTTCGGCACGCTCTCGTTCGGCGCCGTCGCCGCGCCGGACGCCGCCCGCGGCCGCGGCATTCCCGCGACCGGGGTGATCGGCATCGAGGAGGGGCAATTGAACGCCGACTACTGGATCCGCCAGCAGGCCAAGCCCGATGCGGTGATCCTCGATGCGCGCGCGATCGCCAAGCAGAACGCGCGGCTGGCCGAGCTCGATCCGTCGGTGCACGACATCGAGCATTTGCCGGCGACGCTGACGCGCGAACGCGTGCGCGGCTGGATCGAAGCGATCTCGCAACCGCGCGACGAGCCTTTGTTCGACGAACGCGGCGACGACGTGCCGGCTTCGACGCTGCAAGGCCTGCAAGCCGACCTCGCGCTCGACAAGATTCCCGCGCAGCAGCCTACCCGCTACGGCATGGTGGTGCGCCGCGCCGACTTGCGCACCTATCCGACCCGCCTGCGCGTGTTCAACGCACGTGGCGATATCGACATCGACCGCTTCCAGGAAAGCGCGCTGTTCCCCGGCACGCCGGTGACGGTGGCGCACGAAAGCCACGACGGGAAGTACTGGTTCGTGGTCAGCCCGCTGTACGCGGCCTGGGTCGAGAAGGACCGCATCGCGCTCGGCGACAAGGCGCCGGTGTTCGCCTACACCCGCAAGACGCCGTATCTGGTCGTCACCGGCGCGACCGCGCGCACCGTGCACACGCCCGAGCAGCCCGGCGTCTCCGACGTACAACTGGAGATGGGCGTGCGCGTGCCGCTGCTGGCCGACTGGCCGGCGCAGCAACCGGTCAACGGCCAGCACCACTACGCCTCGCACGTGATCGAGCTGCCGTATCGCGACGCCGACGGCCGCCTGAAGTTCTCGCCGGCGCTGCTGCCGCGCACCGCCGACACCGCTTCCGACTACCTGCCGCTGACCCAGGCCAACCTGGTCCGCCAGGGCTTCAAGTTCTTCGGCGAACGCTACGGCTGGGGCCATTCCTACAACACCCGCGACTGCAGCGGTTTCGTTTCGGAGATCTACCGCAGCTTCGGCGTGCAACTGCCGCGCAACACCCGCGACCAGGCGGTCAGCCCGGCCTACAACCGCATCGACCTGGACGAGAAGCTGAGCCACGAGGAGCGGCTGAAGATCGTCAAGAGCCTGGAAACCGGCGACCTGATCTACATCCCCGGCCACGTGATGATGGTGGTCGGGCACCAGGACGGCTGGCCCTACGTGATCCACGACACCACCGGCATCACCTTTCGCGACCGCACCGGCGACCTGACCCGGGTCCACCTCAACGGCGTCTCGGTGACGCCGCTGGTGCCGCTGCTGTTCAACAAGGAACAGCCGACGGTGGACCGGATCACCAGCATTCAACGTATTCGTCCATGAGCCCAAGCCCGATGCATGCAGCTCTTGTGGGAGGGCCTTCAGGCCCGATGCTCTTGTCCCGGGCCGCCGCGACCTGGCACAAAAGCATCGGGCCTGAAGGCCCTCCTACCTAGCCGCCCGCTCTGCCGACTGTTTCCCTGCCGGCGCCATCGGCGCCTCACCCGAACACCACGCGCCCCACGACACCATCGACACATGAAGATCACCGACATCCGATTCGGCATGCTGCGGGTTCCGCTCAAGACGCCGTTCAAGACCGCGCTGCGCACGGTCGACACGGTCGAAGACATCGTCGTGACCGTCCACACCGACACCGGCCACATCGGCTACGGCGAAGCGCCGGCGACCGCGCCGATCACCGGCGACACCCACGGCTCGATCGTCGAGGCGATCCGCAAGTTCATCTCGCCGCGCCTGATCGGCCAGGAGATCGCCAACCTCAACCGCATCACCGGGCTGATCCAGGGCGCGATCGAGAAGAACTCCAGCGCCAAGGCGGCGGTGGAGATCGCGGTCTACGACCTGTTCGGCCAGCTCTACGGCGCGCCGCTGTACAAGATGCTCGGCGGCGGCGACCCGGTCATCACCACCGACCTGACCATCTCGGTCGACTACATCGAGAAGATGGTCGCCGACTCGATCGCCGCGGTGGATCGCGGTTTCGAATCGCTGAAGATCAAGGTCGGCAAGGACATCGGCGTCGACATCGAGCGGGTCAAGGCGATCTACGCCGCGGTCGAAGGCCGCGCGCTGCTGCGCCTGGACGCCAACCAGGGCTGGACCGCGAAGCAGGCGGTGTACGCGCTGCAGACGCTGGAAGACGCCGGCGTGCGCCTGGAACTGGTCGAGCAGCCGGTCAAGGCGCAGGACCTGGAAGGCCTCAAGTACGTCACCGACCGCGTCCACACCCCGATCATGGCCGACGAGAGCGTGTTCGGCCCGGCCGAGGTGATCGACCTGATCCGCATGCGCGCGGCCGACATCATCAACATCAAGCTGATGAAGACCGGCGGGTTGTCCAAGGCGATCCAGATCGCCGACATCGCCGCGATGTACGGCGTGGAGTGCATGATCGGCTGCATGATCGAGACGTCCATCTCGGTCGCCGCGGCGGTGCACCTGGCGGTGGCCAAGTCCAACGTCATCACCAAGGTCGACCTCGACGGCCCCTCGCTGTGCGCGTTCAACCCGGTCGACGGCGGGGTGATCTTCAACGAGTCCGAGATCACCGTCACCGACGCGCCGGGCCTGGGCATCCGCGAGATCCGCGGCCTGGAGGCGCTGGCCGCCGCCTGACCTGCGCGGCGCCGCGAAGCCGGCTACGCTGTAGGCCACCGCCGCGCCCGGGACCGGACCCCTGCCGATGTCGCCCCTGCTCAAGATCCGCTCAGAACGCGACCAGATGTCGGCGATCGAACGCCGCATCGCCGACTATCTGCTGGAAAACGCGCACCTGCTGCGCGACTACTCCTCGCAGCAGTTGGCCAACGCGCTCGGGATCAGCCAGTCCAGCGTGGTCAAGTTCAGCCAGAAGCTCGGCTTCAAGGGTTATCCGGACCTGAAGTATTCGATAGGCGAAGCGATCGCCCGCGGCGACCGCCACGACGACGGCGGCGACGCCCAGGCCGCGCCCGCCGATCCCAACCGCGCCCTGGCCGAACGCCTGTGGCACGGCAAGGCGCGCGCCGAGGAAGAGACCCGGCTGATCAACCCGCCCGAGCGCATCGAGGCCATCGCCGAGCTGATCCAGCACGCGCGCCGGGTCTACGTCATCGGCCTGGGCGAGGACGGCATCGCCGCGCGCGCGCTGTCGATGAAGCTGGCGATGATCGGCATCCTCAGCGTCCACCACTTCGACCCGGTGCTGATGGCCGCCAGCACCGCCAGCGCCGGCGCCGGCGACGTGCTGCTGGTGCTGTCCGAACAGGGCAAGCTGACTTCGCTGTGCCACCTCGCCCGCACCTTCGGCGAGAGCGGCGGCAAGGTGGTCTCGGCCACCCGCCACACCCCCAACCCGCTGCGCGCGCACGCCGACCACGCCCTGCTGGTGTCGGCCCACGACGAGCGCGCGCACATGGAGCCGTTGCTGTACCACAGCGCGCTGCAGCACCTGATGGACCTGATCTTCGTGCTGCTGTGCGAGCACGGCCAGGACCGCCTGCGCCAGCTCGACAACCATGCCGAGCGGGTGCAGGACATGCTCGATATCTGATCGCGGCGCCTGATCGCCGCGATGCTCCGCGATCTGCCTGTAGGAGCGGCGCGAGCCGCGACAACGCCAAATCGCTTACGACGACGGTTGCGGCGTGGCTGCGTTGCCGCGGTCGCGGCTCGCGCCGCGCCTACAGGGAGAAACGCGACCGCATCGCGTCTTGCCGCATCCGCGCCCACCGCTTCAGGACCAAACCGCCCATGCTCCGCTACGTCCTCGCCCTCGCCGCCGCCATGACCCTCACCGCCTGCGCCACCCGCGCCGACCGCGCCGGCGACGGCGCCGTGCAACCGCAGTTGGTGCTGGTGACCACCGCCGACTGGAACGCCACCCGGGGCCGCCTGCAGCGCTACCTGTTCGAACGCGGCCGATGGCTCGCGGTGGGCGCGCCGGTAGACGTCAGCATCGGCCGCAACGGCGCCGCCTGGGGCCGCGGCCTGCGCCCTGCGCCCGACGACGGCGGCCCGCTCAAGCGCGAAGGCGACGGCCGCGCGCCGGCCGGCCTGTTCGCCATCGGCACCGCGTTCGGCTATGGCGACAGCGCGCACACCGCACTGCCCTACGCGCCGATGAGCGCCAGCCACTACTGCATCGACGTGCCCGATTCGCCGCTGTACGACCGCATCGTCGATGCGCGCAGCATCGGCATGGACGCGGTGAAAGGTTCCACCGAACCGATGCGCCGCGACCTGCACGCCGACGGCGACCCGCGCTATCGCCTGGGCTTCGTGATCGCGCACAACCCCGCGCATGTCCCCGGCGCCGGCAGCTGCATCTTCGCCCACCTGCGCCGCGCGCCGGGCGAGCCGACCGCGGGCTGCACCGCGATGGACGACGCGGCCATGGACGCACTGCTGGCCTGGCTGCGCCCGCAGGCACGGCCGCTGTTCGCGCTGTTGCCGCAGGCGCAGTATCGGGCGGTGTGGAAGGACTGGGGGTTGCCTGAGCCTGCCGCGGGCGAATGACGGCGATCGGGTTTCGCGGGAATGACGATAGGTAGGTTGCGCGGCAGATAGGTTGCGCGGCAGATGGGTTGCGCGGCAGGTAAGTTTCGCGGCAAGCAGGCTGCGCCGCGCATCTCTCCAGCCGTCATCCCCGCGAAGGCGGGGATCCAGAGACTTCAGAGTCATGCCTCGGTAAAGCCCTGGATGTTCGGCTTCGCCGAAGTAAAGCAGAGCCCGCCTTCGCGGGAATGACGATACGTAGGCTTCGCAACAGGCAGGTTGTGCTGCCTCTGCGCGCTTACTCCGCCTTGGCCGCCTTAGCCGCCGCCCGCTGCTTCTTCTCCGCAGCCTTCGCCCGGCTCTCGTCGATGAACCGATCCACGCGCCGCTCCAGCACCGGCAGCGGCACCGAGCCCAACGCCAGCACCGCGTCGTGGAAGGCGCGGATGTCGAAGTCCGCGCCCAGCGCCTGCTCGGCCTTGGCGCGCGAGCGCTCGATGCTCATCTGGCCCAGGTAATACGACAGCGCCTGCCCCGGCCAGCCGATGTAGCGGTCGACTTCGGTCTCGACCTCGTGCTCGCTCAGCGCGGTGTTGTCGCGCAGGAACGCCAGCGCCTGCTCGCGGGTCCAGCCCAGGTGATGCACGCCGGTGTCCACCACCAGCCGGCTCGCGCGCCACATCTGGTAGGTCAGATAGCCGAAGTAATCGTAGGGCGTGTCGTACATCCCCATCTCGATGCCGAGCTTCTCGGTGTATAGCGCCCAGCCTTCGCCGTAAGCGGAGATATAGGTATAGCGGCGGAAATCCGGCAGCCCTTCGTGCTCGGCGGCCAGCGACTGCTGCAGCGAATGGCCCGGCGCGGATTCGTGCAAGGTCAGCGCCGGCAGATTGAACAGCGGGCGCGACGGCAAGTCATAGGTGTTGACCAGGTAAACGTCGCGGCCGCCGCGGCCGGCGGTGTAGAACGGCGCCAGGTCCGCCGGCACCGGCTTGATCGCGAAGCGCTGGCGCGGCAGCAGGCCGATGTAGTTGCCGATCTCGCCGTCCACGCGCTTGGCCAGCCACGAGGCGCGCATCAGCAGCTCTTCGCCGCTCTTGGGATAGAACTTGGGATCGGTGCGCAGGTAATGCAGGAATTCCGGGAAGCTGCCCTTGAACCCGGTCTTGACGATGGTCTGCTCCATCTGCGCGCGGATCTTGGCCACTTCCTCCAGGCCGATCGCGTGGATCTGCTGCGGGGTCAGATCCAGCGTGGTGAACTCGCGGATCTTGGCCCGGTAATAGTCCTCGCCGCCGGGCATCTTCTCCGCGGCCAGGGTGGTGCGCGCCTGCTGCATGTATTCGTCCTGGATGAACTTGAGCAGCTTGCGGTAGGCCGGCAGCACCGAGGCGTCGATCGCCTTGGCCGCTTCGGCGCGCAACCGCGCCTGTTCGGCGGCCGGCATGTTCGCCGGCATCTTCACGAACGGCGTGTACAGCAGGTTGTCCTCGAGCTTGGCGTCGACGACTTCCTTGATCGACACGTCGCGTCCCTTCAGCGTCACCCGCGGCACGCTGAAGCCGCGCTTGAGGCCGGCGCGCATGTTGGCGATCTGTTCGTCGAAATAGCGCGGGATGTCGCGCAACTGGCCGAGGTAGCGCTCGTAGCCCTCGACGTCGCGGATCGGCCGGCGCGCGGTGAAGCCCAGGTTGGTCCAGAACGCGCTGTCGCTGTTGAACGGCATCTCGTACTGGCGCACGCGCTGGTTGGCCAGCAGGCTCTGGACCTGCTGGCGGAACACTTCGGCGTTGACCGCGTCCTCGCCGGCGAGTCGCGCGGGGTCGATCGCGTCGAGTTCCTTGAGCACCTGTTCCCAATAGCGCTCGCGCATGGCCTGGGTGGCCGGGTCGACCTTGGGCAGGCGCGCGGCCGGCTGGCCCTGCGGGCCGTCCTCGTCGTCGCCGCCGGCGAACTGCGCCTGGCGCCATTTCCATTCGCGCGTGTACAGCGCGGTGAAGCGCGCGGCGGCGTCGCTTTGCGCGGCCTGCGCGGTTTTGTCGGCGGCGGCGGCGGTCGCGGCCTGCGCAGCCTCTGCGGGCGTCGCGCCCAGGGCCATCAGCACAGCGACGGACAGCGCGGCCAGCGGCGCGCGCACGGAGACGGATCGGATCGAAGGCATCGCGCAACTCTGCGGTGACGGGCTCAGTGCCGCGATCATGCGGCAATCGCGCGCCCGACGGATATGCCTTTTGGGCTAGGAACGCCGGCTACGGCCGCCGTTCGCGGCCATAGCCGGCGCCGGTCGCCGCGCGGACGCGGCAACCGGCCGATTCGGACAAGCCGCCGCCGCGTTCAGGGCACCGGCTGGAAGTTCGGATACGCCGGGCTGCCAGCGTCGAACAGCCGCGTCGGCCGCCCCTTCAGGTGCAGGTCGAAGAACGCCCGCACATAGGCGCGGGTGCCTGCGACCGCCTCGGCCGCCGGCAGCGTGCCGTAGGCGCCGGCGGCGAAACCCGCCGGTACCGCGTCGCCCAGCGGCGGCAGGATCGCGGGGAAATCGCTGAAGGTGAAATGCACGCCCAGCGGCAAGTGCGCATCGCGCTTCCAGCCGCGCTGGTTGCTCCAGAACTGCGGCCAGGACGGATCCTCCGGGTTGAGATGGGTGTGGCCCTGCGCGCCGACCAGCAGGAACGGCCGGTCCAGGCCGAAACGGGTGGCGCGCGTGGGGCCGTAGGGCAAGTCCTGCGGCGGGCCGTAGGTGGTGGACAGGCGCCCATCGAAATCGATGCCGGCGTCGACGCGGCGGTCGAAGAACATGGTCTCCGCAGCGGTGGTGCCGCCGTAGGAATGGCCGAAGAAACCGACCCGCGACAGATCCAGCCCGCCGCGCCAGCCCGGCGGCAGCCGGCCCGGCTCCGCGCCGGGGTAAAAACCGCGATCCGACAGCGCCAGCGCATCGAGCAGATGGCGCGCATCGCCGACCCGCGTGTCCAGCCACATCTGGGTGGATTCGACGGTTTCCTCCAGCGCCTGCCCGCGCACCACGCGGCCGCCGGGGAAGGCGGCGTAGAAGGCTTCGTGGGTGTGGGTCATCGATGCGACCACGTAGCCGTGGCTGGCGAGGTCGTCGGTCAGCGAGCTGTAGAGTTCGCGGAAGTACTGCAAGCCCGGCGAAAACAGCACCACCGGCCAGCCGTGCGCACGGCGCAGCAGCGGCGCGCCGGCCAATGCCGGCCGGCGCGCGCCGGCCCAGTCCACCGCGCCGGGCGCGAAGCCGTAGCCTGCGGCCGTGGCGCTCCATTCCGGCACCAGCGCCGGCTCCAGCCACGGCGCGCGCGAGCCGCGCGCGTGCGGCGCGACCGGGTAGGTCACGGTGACCATGTACTCGCGCGGGCCGCCGACGAAGCGGTCGGTGCGCGAACGGTCGATCAGATGCAAGGTGAAAGTGCCGACCCGATAGGGGCCGCTGACCGGCGGCAGGTCGAAGCGTTTCGGCGGCGCGGCGCAGACGGGCGCAGCGAAGGCCAGAGCCAGCAACAACACGGCGGCGCGACGCACGGGCGAAGCGAGCCAGGAACGGCGGATGGCGCGGAACATGCGAACCTCCTTGGACGGCGTGTTCGGGATGCGCGCCGCGAGCGCGGCGCAGCCGTCAGCCAAGCGCGACGCCGGCGCAGGCCGCCAGTGCCGCAAGCCCTAGGTCGGTGCAGCGAATCATGATCGCCCGCGCAGATGCGCAGTTCGGCGCAGACGGCCGCAGCCGAAATACCCACCCGGGCTACTTGCAGGAGCGGCGCAAGCCGCGACCGCGACAACTCGACAGCCGGCGCCGCTTGGATCGAGCGCGGCTCGGTTCCGCGCACGACCGCAAAGGTTCGCCGTTGTCGAGTTGCCGCGGTCGCGGCTCGCGCCGCTCCTACAGTCGGGGATCGAACCTCGCGTCGGTGCGGTTCAATCCGCGAACGGGCGGTCGATCGCCGGCGAGGGTTCGGTGAACCAGCGCGCGCCGTCCTCGGTGACGTGGAAATGGTCTTCCAGGCGCACGCCGAAACGTTCCGGCACCACGATCATCGGTTCGTTCGAGCAGCAGTTGCCGACCTCGAGCCCGGCGCGGTTGCCGCGCACCAGGTACGGCGCTTCGTGCACGCTCATGCCGCAGCCGTGGCCGGTGCGGTGCGGCAGGCCCGGCAGGCGGTAGTCCGGGCCCAGGCCGCCGCGTTCGAGCACCGCGCGCGCCGCCGCGTCCACCGCTTCGCCGCTGACGCCGGGGCGCACCGCCGCGAACGCGGCGCGCTGGGCGGCGTGTTCCAGCGCCCAGATGCGCTGCTGGTCGTCGCTGGCGCGGCCGCAGATGTAGGTGCGGGTGATGTCGGACTGGTAGCCCTGCACCGAGCAGCCGGTGTCGATCAGCACCAGTTCGCCTTCGGCCAGGGCCTGTTCGCCGGGAATGCCGTGCGGATACGCGGTGGCGTGGCCGAACTGGACGATGCAGAAGGTCGAGCCGTTGTCGGCGCCGAGCGCGCGGTGCGCTTCGTCGATGAAGCGGCGCAGCGCGGTGGTGGTGACGCCGGGCGCGGCCAGCCCCGCGGCGAGGCGGTGCGCGTGCAGCGTCATCGCGGTGGCCTGGTACATCAGCGCCAGCTCGGCCGGAGACTTGCGCGCGCGGCAGCCGTCGACGATGGCGCTCGCGTCTGCGAACTCCAGCTGCGGCGCGGCCGCGCGCAGGCCGGTATAGACCGCGAACGCCGCGGCCGGATCCAGCGCCAGCCGGCGCGCGCCGCGTTCGCGCAGCGCCGCGGCGACCAGGGCGTAGGGATTCTCGTGCTCTTCCCACAGCCGCGGCTGCGCCGGGATCTTGAGCACGTGCGCGAGCGAGCCGGCCTCGAACGCCGGGCAGATCAGCAGCGGATCGCCGTCGAGGGTCAGCAGCATCGCCACCAGCCGCTCGCTCGCGCCCCACGGCACGCCGGCGAAATAGCGCAGCGAGGCGCCGGCGTCGATCAGCAGCGCGTCGACGCCGCCCGCGCGCATCAGCGTGCGCGCGCGCTCGATGCGCTGTTCGAACTCCGCCGCGCCGATCGCGGGCGCGCGCCGCTGCCACGGCGCCAGCTGCGCGCGGGCTTGTTCCAGGGTCGAACCGCCGATCTGTCCGCTCATGCGTCCGCTCCGATGTCGTCCAGGGTCCAGCGGCCGTCGATCCAGCGCGACAGGCCGCCGGGATTGCGGTCGCGCAATTCCTCCGGCAGCGCCTCGGCGCGGACGTGATCGTAGCAATGCAACGCGGCGAAACGGCGGATCGCGCTGGGCATGCCGACCGCGGTGAACCCCGGATGGCCGGTGCTCGGATACGGGCCGCCGTGGTTCATCGCCGCGCTGACCGCGACGCCGGTGGGCATGCGCCCGTCGATCAGGCGGCCCACGCGCGGGCGCAGCGCGCCGGCGAGGCGGCGCCAGTCGTCGTCGTCCCCGGCGCTGTCGCCGCCGTAGATGGTGCCGGTCAGATTGCCTTCCAGCGCCGCAGCCACCTGCAGCGCTTCGTCGATGCCGTCCACGCGCACGATCAGGCTGGCCGGGCCGAAGGCTTCGCCCTGCAGGCGAGGGTCGGCGACGAACGCGGCCGCGTCGCAGCTCAGCAAGGCCGGACGCACGCGATAGCCCTCGCCGTCCGCCGCTTCGCCGCCGGCGACGGCCTGTGCGCCGGCGTCGCGCCATGCGCTCACGCCGGCGCGCAAGTGCTCGAGCACGCCGCGCGAAAACATCGTCCCCGCCGGCGCGTCGGCGAAACGCTGCGCGGCCGCGGCGACGAAACCGTCGCCGGCTTCGCCGCGCGGCACCACCACCACGCCGGGGTTGGTGCAGAACTGGCCGACGCCGAGCGTGCACGAGGCGAAGAACTCCTGCGCCAGCGCTTCGCCGCGTTCGCGCAGCGCGCCTTCGAGCAGGAACACCGGGTTGACGCTCGACAACTCCAGATACGCCGGCACCCCGGCCGCATCGGCCGCGGCCTTGAGCGCGAGCCCGGCGCGGCGGCTGCCGGTGAAGGCCAGCGCGCCCAGGCGCGCATCGCCGGCCAGTTGCAGGCCCAGCGCCGGGTCGAGGTGATACAGCACCTGCAGCGATTGCGCCGGCAGATCCGCGTCCAGCAACGCGCGATGGGCGAGTTGCGCCAGGCGCTGGCTGGTGCCCGGATGCGAGGGATGGACCTTGGCGATGACCGGGTTGCGCGCGGCGATGGCCGAGGCGAAATCGCTGCCGGCCACCGCGTTGAACGCGAACGGGAAATTGTTCGGGCCGAAGATCAGCACCGGCTTGTGCAGCGGCGCCAGGTGCGAGCGCAGGCCGGCGGCGGTGTCGATGATCGGCTGGGTCCAGCTGCGTTCGCGCGCCGCGCGCGCGGCCTGGCGCAGCTGGCCGGTGGTGCGCGGCAGCTCGACCTCGGCCAGGCGCGGCCTGGCCGCCAGCGCGGTTTCCAGATGCGCCAGTTCCACCAGCGCCTCGGCGTCGGCCTCGATCGCCGCGGCATACGCCTCCAGGAACGCCGCGATGCGCGCGGGCGCGCACGCGGCCAGTTCGTCGGCCGCCGCGCAGGCCGAGGCCAGCGCGGCGCGCGCGTCCTGCGCGCCGGAGATCGGGAACGCCGCGCCGACTTCGACCGCACGGGTCGGATCGAAGGCGCGGAACTCGCCGGCCGCGTCCAGCGACGGCTGCCAGCGGCCGCCGATCAGGACGTCCTCGCGCACTCCGGGTTCGCGCGCACTCATCTCAAAGCTCCGGACGCTGCGCCTGGGCGCGTTCGATCACCGCCAGCGCGGCCTCGCGCTCGGCGCCGGTCACCGCCAGCCGCGGCGCGCGCACGTGCTCGGCGCCCATGCCGACCTGCGCCTGCACCAGCTTGATCAGCTGTACGAACTTAGGGACCGTGTCCAGGCGCAGCAACGGCAGGAACCAGGCGTACAGCGCGGCCGCGGCCGGCGCGCCGCCGTCGCGGGCGAGTTCGAACAGGCGCACCGATTCCTTCGGATAGGCGTTGACCAGGCCCGCGATCCAGCCGGTCGCGCCCATCGCCACGCCTTCGACGATGGCGTCGTCCATGCCGACCAGCAGCTCCAGGCGCTCGCCGAGCAGCGCGCGCAGCGCGGCGAAGCGGCGCACGTCGGCCGAGGATTCCTTCACCGCCTGCACGTTGGCGAATTCGCCGGCCAGTTCGGCGATCTGCTCGGGCGAGAAGTCGGTCTTATACGCGACCGGGTTGTTGTAGATCATGCACGGCAGCGAGGTCGCGCCGATCACCGCGGCCACGTGCGCCTTCATCTCGCGCCAATCGGTCGAATAGACGTACGGCGGCAGCACCATCAGGCCGGCGCAGCCGATCTTTTCGGCTTCCTGAGCCAGGCGTACGGCCTCGTCGGTGGACAGCGCGGCGATGCCCGGGATCACCGGCGCGCGGCCCTTCAGCGCTTGGGTCAGCGTGCGCAGGATCGCCAGCTTGTCCTCGAAGCTCAGCGTCGCCGCCTCGCCGAGCGAGCCCAGCGGGACGATGCCGGTGCAGCCGGCGTCGATCAGCTGCTGCGCGTGGCGGGCGAGGAAGTCGTGGTCGATCGAGCCGTCGGCGTGGAAGGGCGTGGTGATGGCGGGAATGACGCCGCGCCAGATGGAAGCAGTGCTCATGGAACGGTTCCTTGTGGGGCTGAGTGCGTGATCGGAGCGGACGCCGCCGGCGGCGGCGCCTCGTGCAGGGACGCGGCGGGCGCGGCCAGCGCCGCCAGGCGAACGGGAAAGACCGGCGGACGCGCGCCGGCGCCGGCGAACGGCGCGAACGCGGCGCCACGCAGCTGCGCCAGCGCCGCGCCGCAGATGCGGCCCTGGCAACTGCCCATGCCGCAGCGGGTGGCGAGCTTGGCCGCGCGCCAGTCGGCATGGGCGTCAAGTTCGCCCAGGCGCACGTCCTCGCAGCGGCAGACCACGCTGTCGGCGGTCGCCGCATCGGCGATCTGCGCGCGCAGGGCGAAGTGTTCGGGCAACAGCGCGGCGAACGCGCGCGCGCGTTGGCGCTGCGGCCGCAGGGCGCGCGCGGCCTCGGGCGCGCCGGCGGCGGCATGGCCGGCCATCGCGCCTTCCACCAGCGCGCAATCGCGTCCGCCGATGCCGCAGGCTTCGCCCGCTGCGTAGACGCCGGCGACGCTGGTGCGCAGGTCCGCGTCGACGCGCACGCTGGCGTGGGCGCCGTGCGCCTGCAGTTCGCAGCCCAGTTGCTGGGCGAGTTCGAGATTCGGCACCAGGCCGTAACCGACCGCCAGGTGATCCACGCCGATGCGCTCGACCCCGCGCGCGCCGTGCAATTCGACTTCGGCCACGCGGCCGTCGCCGTGCGCGGCCGCGACCCAGGTGTCGGCGCGATACGGCGCGCCGAGCAGCCGCGCGCGCAACGCCGCGGCCTGGGCCAATTTTCCGGGCCAGCGCCACAAATGCCCGGCGAAAGCGCGCAGCTGCGCGGCCGGCGCCTGTTCGCAGATCGCGACCACGCGCGCACCGTGGCGCCGCGCGGTATCGGCCGCGGCCAGCAGCAAGGGCCCGCTGCCGGCGATCAGCACGCGCTTGCCGGCGATCGGCCAGCCTTGCTTCAGCAACGCCTGCAATCCGCCGGCGCCGGTGACGCCCGGCAAGCTCCAGCCCGGAAACGGCAGCAGCAGTTCGCGCGCGCCGGTCGCCAGCACCAGCGCGCCGTAGTCCAGTTCGTAAGCGACGCCGGCCTGTTCGAGCAACACCCGGCCCGCGCCGGCGGCGACCACCTGGGCCTGTCCGAGCCAGCGCACGCGCTCGCCGTCGAGCAATTCGTCGAGGCGGTCGCGCGCCGGATCCGGCCACGGCCGGCGCACATCGCGCCGCCACACCTGGCCGCCGGCGTGGGCCTGCATGTCGATCAACGCGACCTCGGCGCCGTGCGAAGCCGCCGCGCGCGCCGCCGCGAGACCGGCCGGGCCGGCGCCCACCACCACCACGTCGCAGCGCTCAGTCATCGCAGACCACCTGCATGCCTTCGCGCGCCGGCACCAGGCAGGCGCGCTGGTGCTCGACGCCGTCGATGCGTACCCGGCATTCGAAGCACACGCCCATGCCGCACAGCGGCGCGCGCGGCTGGCCGCTGCGCGAGCGGCGGAAATGCGGCGCGGCCGCGGCCACCGCGGCGGCGACGCTGGCGCCGGCCGGCACCTCGACCGCGCGGCCGTTGACTTCGATGCGAATGAGCGCGCTCATCGCAGCGCCCGCGCCGGCGCATACGGCGCCGGGTCGATGGCCGGCGCGCGGCCGAGCAGTTGTTCGACCAGCAATTGCGCGGTGCCGAGCGCGGTGGTGACGCCCAGGCCTTCGTGACCGGCCGCGACCCAGGTGTGCGCGCGCGACTCCAGCGCGCCGATGTACGGCCGCCCGTCCGGCGTGCACGGGCGAAAGCCGGTCCACACCCGCAGCGCCTGCAGTTCGCGCAGCATCGGCACGAACGCGAACGCGCGTTCGAGCATGCGTTGCAGCATCGGCGCGGACACGGCGCGGTCGTCCTGGCCAAACTCGCGCGAGGAGCCGATCAAAATCTGCCCGGTCGGCCGCGGCTGCACATTGAAGGCGACGCTGCTGTCGGCATCGCCGTGGGCGCTGTCGGCGTAACCCAGCTCCAGCAACTGGTGACGGATCCGGCCGGGATAGCGCTCGGTGATGACCAGATGGCCTTTGCGCGAACGCATCGGCAGCTGCGGCAACAGCTCCGGCAATGCGCAGCCGGTCGCGACCAGCACCGGGCCGCGCAGTTCGCTGCCGTCGTCCAGGCGCACGCCGTGCGCGCTCAGCGCGGTCGCGCGGCGGCCCAGATGACACTCGGCCTTCAGTTCGCGCGCCAGTTGCAGCAAGTGCTGGGCGACGCGCGGCGGATACACCACCGCCTCTTGCGCCACCAGCATGCCGCCGCACAGGCCCGGCGCCAGATGAGGTTCGAGTTCGTACAACTCCGCCGCCTCGATCCGCCGCGCCGTAACGCCGGCCGCGGCCAGACGCGCGACTTTCGCCGCGACGCCGTCGAGTTCGCGCGGCTCGCGCGCCACCCACACGGTGCCGCAGCGGCTGAATTCGGCCAGCGGCAATTCGGCGAAGCGTTCCCACAGCTGCAGCGACAAGCGCGACAGCGCCAGCTCGGCCGGATCGTCGTCCATCGCCACCAGATGCCCCATCGCCGCCGCGGTCGCGCCGCCGCCGACCGGGCCGGGCTCGACCACGGCCACGCGCAGGCCCTCGCGCGCGGCGCGCTCGGCGCAGGCCGCGCCGACGATGCCGGCGCCGATGACGATGAGGTCGTAGCTGGACATGATCGCGGCCGCGCTCAGCGCGCGCCGATGCCCCAGGCGAACGGATCGGCGTCGTCGATCAGCAACTGCGCGCGCGCGGTGATGTGCGCGCTGCCGGTGATGCTCGGATGCACGCCGCGTTCGCCGGCGCGATAGGTTGCTTCGAACACGCTGCCGAGCACGCTCTCCTGCCGCCACACCGCGCCCGGCGCGAGCTTGCCGTCGGCGGCCAGGCAGGCCAGCTTGGCGCTGGTGCCGGTGCCGCAAGGCGAGCGGTCGTAGGCCAGTCCCGGGCACAGCACGAAGTTGCGGCCGTGCACGCCCGGCGTCGGCGAAGCGGTTTCCAGTTCGATGTGGTCGATCTCCGCGCCGTTCGCGCCGGTGACGCCGGCGGCGACCAATGCTTCGCGGATCGCTTCGGCGAACGCGCTCAGTTCGCGCACGCGCTCCAGCGCGATCTCCTGCGCGACCTTGGCGATGAAGAACCAGTTGCCGCCCCAGGCCACGTCGCCGCGCACCGCGCCGTAGCCGGGCACCTCGACGCTCACCTGCGCGGCGTGGCGCCAGCTTTCGACATTGTCGACCGAGACCCGGCCGTCCTCGTGCAGGCGCGCGCCGACCGTGCCGACCGGCGTGTCGATGCGGTGCTCGCCCGGCTGGATGCGGCCGAGGAACTGCAGCGTGCGCACCAGGCCGATGGTGCCGTGCCCGCACATGCCGAGGTAGCCGACGTTGTTGAAGAAGATCGTGCCGGCGCAGGCGCCCGGCGACTGCGGCGGCAACAGCAGCGCGCCGACCACCGGGTCGGAGCCGCGCGGCTCGCACGCCACCGCGCTGCGCCAGCGGTCGAACCGCTGGCCGAAGCGCAGGCGTTGTTCGGCCAGGGGGCCGCCGCCGAGATCGGGGAATCCGGCGACCACTACGCGGGTGGGTTCGCCGCCGGTGTGCGAGTCGATGATGTCGAGGCTGTGCATGCTGGACATGCTCGCGGCGCGGGCCGCCGGGGTCTAGACGGGCTTGGCGGACGCCGATGCGGAATTCGGCATAATCGGCGGCAACCTCCGCCGCCCGCGCCGCCGCTGCCCATATGGCCCCTGCCCTGCCCGCCGCCGCTTCCGATCCGGTGCGGATCGACGCCGAACTGATGCAGACCCTGTGCGATGCGCTCGCCGACGTCGTGTTCTTCGTCAAGGACGGCGCCGGCCGCTACACCCACGCCAACCTGACCCTGGTGCGAAGGCTCGGGCTGAAGCGGCGCGAGGACGTGATCGGCCGCGAAGTGGCGGAAGTGTTCCCGGCGCGGCTGGCCGCGCGCTACGCGCAACAGGACCGGCGCGTGCTCGACGGCGGCACCATCGAGAACCAGCTCGAAGTGCACCTCTACCCCAACCGCCGCCCCGGCTGGTGCCTCACCGGCAAGCGCCCGCTGACCCTGCCGGGCGGCGGCCGCGGCCTGGTCGGGCTGTCGCGCGACCTCGGCGCGCCCGACGGCCGCGACCCCACCTACGAGCGCCTGCGCCGGGTGTTCGAGCACATGCAGTTGCACTTCGCCGAACCGCTGCGCATCGCCGCGCTGGCGCGGCTGGCGGACCTGTCGGTGGCGCAACTGGAGCGGCATTTCCAGCGCGTGTTCCAGCTCACCCCGCAGCAGACCCTGACCCGCCTGCGCATCGAAGCGGCGATGCGCGACCTGCACGGCGCGGCCAGCATCGCCGAGGTCGGCCTGGCCTGCGGCTTCACCGACCAGAGCGCGTTCGCGCGCCAGTTCAAGGCGATGGTGGGGATGGCGCCGCGGGATTATCGCGCGCTGCATCGGGATGGGCGATGGACTCCGCCGGGCTGAGCCGCAGGCCCCGTCACTCCAGCAGGCCGGCACGCCGCAGTAAATCGAGCAGTTCCGGCGCCGGCGACGATCGCCCCCACCCGCTGTGCGAACCGAGCAGCTTGCCGTCCTTGAACACATGGAATCGCGGCATCGACGAAAAGTCGATGTCGCGCCACGGCTCCGGCCGGTACGCGACAACCATCCGCGCGTGTGGAAGTTCGGCGTTCCACTCGGCGATGTCCTTCGTATCCAGGCTGCGTTCGGGCGCGCCCAGCCACAGAGCCTGTCCCTGTGAGAACGCGTGTTTCAGACGTGCATCGGCGCCGATCGCCAGCGCCGCATCACGAGCGAAATGGCAGCCCGAGACGACGACGATGCGCGGCCCGCGCCCCAACGGCTCGGCGTTGCGCAGGCGCATACGGCCCGGGCCGACGAGTTCGTAGTATGCGGGCCGCGCCGGATCGAAATCAGCCACGGTGTCGAACGCGGGAAGCGCCGGCGCGTCCAGCTCCGGCGTCGCGGCGGCGAACGCCTTGGCCTCGTCGAAACGGCGCGCGGCGATCAGCCCGCCATACAGGCTGCGGGCGTTGTCCGCACGCCGTATGCCCTTGGCGCGCAGCGCGCCGTCGGCGGCGATCATGCGTTCCAGATAGCGTACGCCGCGCTCAGACCGATCGAAGGCTGCGTAGAAGGCAAGCATGTCGGCCGCTTCGAACATCGCTTGCAGGTCTTCGGCCGGCACCGACTGCAACGGGCGCTTTTCCAACGGCGCGAAGTGCGTGGCATAGGCGCGTTCCAGCCGCCGGCCTTTCTGCATCGGCGTCAGTTCGCGCATTTTGTTGATGCCGACCATGACCGATTGGTACCGCTCGGCTGGTGTCGCTGCCAGCAATGGCGCGGCGTGCGTGGCGATAGGAAGAACCGCAGCAAGAACTATTTTCCGCATGTTCGCTCCCCTCGCGCGGCGCCGGCATTGAGCGCCTTGTCCGACACCGGCCCCCACTTCGTCACTTTCCGCAGCTGGCCGGACACAGGTCGCCGAAGCTACGCTCGCATTTGTACTCTGCGCCCCAATCTGCGGCACAGACGCTGTCCGTCTTGGTCTTTCCGCCGCCCGCTTCGCACAGCGGCGAGTTCGGATCTTCGCAGACATCGCTCATGGCGACTGTGCCGCCTCGGCCGCCGAACGATTTCGCCTGACCGATCGTCGGAATCGCGCCGATAGTATGTTCCGCACCGATCACCCTGAGCACTTGACGAATCTCGTCCACTGTCAGGTAGACAGACAGGCCCAGATAAGAGTACGAGCCGATGCCGCTCGGGGTGAATACTAGGCTCTCCACGAAATTCTCTACGGCTGCCGATGGGAGCTTATGCAGCGCGAAGTTCGGATGCGCGGACAGGAACTGCGCAAACTCCTCCTTCGACCTTACCGAGCGATCGACTCCGGCCTCGGCGCCTTGAACCTTGGCCGGATGTCCGCCGGCCGCCTTCGCCGGCGCGGTACTCGTCGCCAGCGCGACGCAGACCAAAAACAAAACTTGCTTCATCGTGCACTTCCTTGGCTTGCCGATTGGTGCTTCGCCGCCCATGCCGTCGCGTGTTCGGCCGCCGCTCATGCTGGCAATTCCATTTGCCCGCGTAAATTGGCAAAAAATGTGTTTTATTCGGGCAAACCCGATGCTTTCGTGAGGTCATATCGACCAAATCCACGCTCAGGCCCATCCGGCCGTCTCGATCTCGACCCGCCACGCCTGGTTTGAGAGCCCTGCCGTCATCAAGCTCACTGCAGGCGCGGCGCGCAGACGCCGCCGCGCAGCGGCGCGACCGACTTCGATCCTCCGCCCCGAGCAACGCGCCGCCGTCGCCTGGACGGCGGCGGGCCGCCCGATCAGTAACGATCGTCGAACCCGAAGATCGGCTTGCGATCCTTCCACTTGCCGTCGGTGAAGTCCGGGAACTCCAGCGTGCGGTGCTCGGCGATGGATTGCTCCGACAACGGCGTGATCGCGCTCCAGGCCACCGCGTCATAGATGTCGATCGGCATCGGCGCGTCGGCCTTGAGCGCTTCGACGAAGGCGTTGATCACGAACCAGTCCATGCCGCCGTGGCCGGCGCCGGCGGCGGTGGCGCCGTGGCGCTTCCACAGCGGGTGGTCGTACTGGTCCAGCCAGACATCGGCCTTGTCCCACTCGTGCGGCTTGCTCTTGCCTTCGATGTGGATCGAATCGTTGACGTCCATCCACAGCCCGTCGGTGCCCTGCACGCGGAAGCCGAGCGAGTACGGGCGCGGCAGCGAGGTGTCGTGCTGCAGCACGATGGTCTCGCCGTTGGCGCAGGCGATCTGGGTGGTCACCAGGTCGCCGAGCTTGAACTTGACCTGGGCGTTGGGATGGTCCGCGCCGGCCTTCTTGACGATGTAGTCGTGCAAGCCGCGCGGCTTGCTCGACATCGCGCTGAGATACGTGAAGCGGTTGCCGCGATGGATGTTGGCCGCCATCGCGCAGGGGCCGATGCCGTGGCTCGGATACAGGTCGCCGTCGCGCTTGACCGAATGCTCGGTGCGCCAGCGCGCTTCCGACCACGCCTTGGGCCCGAACTCCACGCCGCTGCCGTAAGGCTGGTCGGGATTGCCGTTGTTGAACTTCACCGCGCGCAGGTCGTGCTGGTAGCCGCCCTGCAGATGCACCAGTTCGCCGAACAGGCCCTGGCGGACCATGTTGAGCACCGCCAGCACGTCGCGGCGATAGCACACGTTCTCCAGCAGCATGTACGGCGTGCCGGTCTTGAGCTGGGTGCGCAGCACCTGCCAGTGGTCGTCCAGGGTGATGCCGGCGACCACTTCGCAGCCGACCGCGATGCGCGCCTGCATCGCCGCGATCGCCATCGGTGCGTGGTACTCCCACGGCGTGGCGACGATCACGCCGTCCAGCCCGCCCTTGGCCAGCATCTTGCGGTACGCATCGACATCGCCGCCGTCGCCGTAGGTCGCGGGCTTGGGCTTGCCGGCCTTGTCGATCATCGCCAGCGCGCGGCCGAGCATGATCGGTTCGATGTCGCACAGCGCGACGACCTCGACGTCGTCGCGGCGCACCAGTTCCTTGAGCAGCACCTGGCCGCGCATGCCGGTGCCGATCAGGCCCAGGCGCAGCTTGGCGCGCTTGCGCGCGAGCGCCGGTGCGAAGGCGTTGGCGGCCAGCAGCGTGCCCGCGGTGGCGGAGCTGGCGATGAAGTCGCGTCGGTTCATGCAAAGGCCTCGGTGGATGCGGTGCGGCGAATAGACGGCGCCCGGAGGACGCCTCGGCGCTGCGCCCGGCGCAGCGTTGTTCGAAACATATCGGAAGGTAAATCTTTCTAATTTCTTTCGATAAAATATATTACGAATATTCAGGATGCATTTTGCGCCGCACAATGTGGCATAAGTATCGAATTCATTAGGATAGATCGCGAAGCGCGGCAGAAATCGAAAGTTTATCGCTGCAAAATATAAGGAATCGAAAGATGTCGGCCGTTCATTCCACCCCATTGCGCTCGCTCTATGTCCATCCCTGGGACGTGGCTTCGCACGGCGCGCGCGAGTTCGCCGCGCAGGCGAGCGCGCTGGGCATGACCGGCGCGACGCTGGTCTTGAGCGGCCACGGCGGCCAGTTCCTCAGCCCGCAGCATCGCGGCAGCCGGGTGGTGTTTCCCGAGGACGGCGCGGTGTGTTTCGAGCCCGATCCGCGCGGTTACGGCGAGATCGCGCCGCTCGCGCACAGCGACCCGGCGCTGCGCCACGTCGTCGACGATCTCGCCGCCGACGCGCGCCTGCAACTGCGCGCGCGGATCGCGCTGCTGCACAACCGCCCGCTGGGCGCGCGGCATCCGCTGCACGTGGCGCGCAACGCCTGGGGCGACGCCTACGTCCACAACCTGTGCCCGTCCTCGCCGGCCGCGTTCGAGTATGCGCTGGCGCTGTGCGCCGACCTCGCCCGCCTGCCGCTGCGCGGGCTGGTGCTGGAAACGCCGAACTGGCTGCCGTATGCGCACGGCCATCGCCACGAGTTCGCCCAGGCGCGCGGCAACCTGTGGCTGGAGACGCTGCTCGGCCTGTGCTTCTGCAGCCACTGCCGGCGCCTGGCCGGCGACGCCGACCTCGACGCCGACGCGCTGGCCGCGCGGGTGCGCGCGCGCACCGACGCCTATCTGGCCGCGCCGGTGGACGCCGCGCCGGATCAGGCGGCGGCATGGCTGATGGCGGATCTGCTGGAGCTGCCGCAGTTGGCGGCGTACCTGCAGCTGCGGCGCAAGCGCGTCGCCGAGGTGGTCGCGGCGATCCGCGCGCGGGTGCCGCGCGACCGCGAGGTGTGGACGATTCCCACCGCGCAGCGGCCGACCGCCAACGCCTGGCTCGAAGGCAGCCACCTCGCCGCCCTGGCGCGCGCCTGCGACGGCGTGGAAGTGCCGTTCTACGAGCCCGACGCCGCGCGCGTGGCCGGCGACGCCTTCGACACCGTGCAGCGCGTCGGCGACCCGGCGCGAGTGCGCGCGATCCTGCGCCCCGGCCCGCCGGACCTCGGCGACGGCGCCGAGCTCGGCGCCGCGCTGGCGGCGCTGCAGGCCGCGGGCATCGGCGGGGTTTCGTTCCATCACTACGGACTGCTGCGGCCGGATCGCTTGCAGGCGCTCGCGGCGCAGTTGCGTACCGAAGCGACGCCGGTCGCGCCGCGGCAGACGCGCTACGCATGAACGCGCTGCGCGCCGCGTCGGTGCTCGGCAAGCGCGGCGCGGCCGCTACGCCCGCGCTCGCGCCCGCGTCCTGGCGGCCGCGCACGGCAACGC
>NZ_LXSD01000339.1:0-32255 GCF_017168095.1 Lysobacter enzymogenes
AGGCGGCACGCCGCCATCGCCGCGGCGCCGCGCGCGTAGCGGGCCAGCGCGTCGTCGTCGCCGGCTTCGTCCAGCAACGCCGCGACCGGCGCCGGAAACGCCGGCGAGCGCGCCGCGTCGATGCCGATCAGGGCCGGCTTGATCCACTCGGCGGCGCCGTTCGTGTCCGCGCCGCTCATGCCGCCAGGCTCCAGTTCTGCGCCGCGTCTTCGCCGCGCCATGCGCTCAGCGGCCGCAGACTGCGGCCGTCCCATTCGCCCATCACCTGCAAGGCCTGCCCGCCGCTGTGCGCGAGCAGGTTCCAGCCGGCGGCCTCGCCCAGCGCCAGCGGCAGGCGTCCGGCCGCGGTGTGCAGCCACCAGCGTTCGCGCTCGCGCAGCGGCACCGCATCGGCCAGGCTCAAAGGCCACCACGGCAGCCACGGATTGGCGGCGAAGGCCAACGAGGCGCGTTCGATCGCTTCCACCGCCGGTTGCGACCAGCGCGGCGCCGGCTGCGCCGCGCCCTGCTCCAGCGCCAGCGCGCGCAGCGGCGCGCTGCCGGGGAAGAAGCGCAGGTTCGCCTCGACGCTGCGCCCGTCCAGCCATTGCTGTTCCCAGCCGCGGCCGCCGTAGGCGTAATCGTGCAGCAGCGCGTCGCGGCCGCTGGCCTGCCCGCGCAGCCACACCCGGCGCTCGAACAGGCGGTCGTCGCGTTCGTCGATGCGCTGGCCCTGGACGATCCAGCGGTCGCTCACGCTCTCGCCGAGCGTGGCCAGGTCGTCCTTGTCGTAGACCCAGCCCAGCGCGGTGCGCACGTCGGCCAGGCGCGGCGGCGACAGCGTCTCGCGCCGCACCACCGCTTCGCGCAGCAGCCAGATCAGGCCGAAGCGCTCCAGCACCGCCGGCGCGCCGGCCACGCCGCTCGCCATCGACTCGGCCGCGGCCAGCACCTGCGCCGACAGCGCCGGCGCCTGCGCATCGACCATGCGCGCGGCCATCGCCGTCCACTCGGCGCGTTGTTGCGGGCCGAACGCGGCCAGCCCGCGGCGCAATTGATCGCCGATCCAGCGCTGCAGTTCGGCGGTGCCCTGGTCGATGCGCTTCCAGCGCGCGGCCTCGCGCTTGGCCGCGGCGGCCGCGGCGGCGTCGGGGTCGGCCGCTTGCGCGGCGGCGGCCTTGGCCGCGGCCTGTTCCTTCTTTTCGGCGCGGTCGCGGCGCGAGTTCAGCCACTCCTCCACCCACGCCGGCCGCGGCGCCGCGCCGATGCCGCCGCGCGCGTGCATCAACAGCAGCGCCAGCGCGTGCTTGCACGGAAACTTGCGGCTGGGGCAGGAGCAGCGGGTGACCAGCGCGGCCAGATCGACCTGCGCCTGGTACGGCTTGGCGCCGCTGCCCTTGCATTCGCCCCACAGCGCCTCGGCGTCGCCGCCGAGCGTTACCCAGTGGCGGTCGGAGGCCAGGCCGGTCGCGGCCTTGGCCGAAGCGCCATCGGGCGCCAGCGCGAGCGCCTGTTCGGCGGTCAGTGCAGAATCCATCGCGAACCGGTCCCCACCGGTGTCGTCCTTGCGTTGCTCGCAAGCATAGCTTAACGGCCTGGGAGATAGCGGTTAGGAGTTAGGAGATAGCTACAGCGATTCGCCGCCGCTCTAACTATCTTCTAACTCCTAACCGCTATCTCCCAGCTTCAAAGCCTCGGCTCCCACTGCGCCGAAATCATCCGCCACTCGCCGTCGCGTTCGCGCCAGCCGGTGCGCACCTCGTACAGTTGCGCCGCGTCCGGCAGCGCCGCGCCGGAGCCGCCGCCGAGCGCGGCTTCGAACACGACCGTCGCGCGCTCGCCCTGCACTTCGAAACGCACCGCGGCGATCTGCAGCCACACGTCGCGGTAACGCAGGAAGCTCGCCGCCGCCAGCCGCCGCGCGCCGTCGCGGTCCAGGCCGTCGGGGCCGACGAAGTCGTCGGCCAGCCGCGCCTGCACCGCCTTGGCGTCGCGCGCCTGGATCGCCGCCTGCAACTCGTCCATCGACGCGCGCAGGCGCTGCTCCGGCGTGCCGCCGCCGCACGCGGCCAACAGCGACAGCGCCACCGCCCAGAACGCGAACGCCGGCGGCCGGGCCGCCACAGCAGCGGCCGGACGCCGCACTCGCCCAAGCGCGGGCGCGTCGCCGGCCTGCCTCGTCCATGCGCCGAACATCGCTGCAAACATCGTCGTTTCCCCTCGGGTTCATGCTCGGGTTTCGCCCTGGGTTTCCGCTCGAAACCGGCACCGGGCAAGATTCGCACGACCGTTCGCCCCGGCCTGCGCGCACTCGATCCTGACAGGTCGGCCGCAGCCGCGGCAACGTCGCCGGGCACCGCCTTGCCACTCGCTAGAGCCTATGCTCCAATCGAGAAAACACACCGTACGCCGGCGCACTTGCGCGGCTAGCGGACAGAATCGACGAGCGATTAAAGAGGGGATCGCGATGAGTTTGGACCGTCCGTGGCTTGCCCACTATCCGCAAGGCGTGCCCGCGCAGATCGACGTGGAGGAGTTTCCTTCCGTGGTCTCGGTGCTGGAAAACGCGATCGAGAAGTTCCGCGACCGCCCCGCCTTCCGCAATTTCGGCAAGACACTGACCTACGGCGACATCGACCGGCTCAGCGCCCAGTTCGCCGCCTACCTGCTCGGCGAGCTCAAGCTCAAGAAGGGCGATCGCGTCGCGATCATGATGCCCAACTGCCTGCAATACCCGATCGCGACCTTCGGCGTGCTGCGCGCCGGGCTGACCGTGGTCAACACCAATCCGATGTACACCCCGCGCGAGCTCAAGCACCAGCTCGAGGATTCCGGCGCGAAGGTGGTGTTCGTGCTCGACAACTTCGGCAAGACCGTGCAGGACGTGGTCGCCGGCACCCAGGTCCAGCAGGTCGTCACCACCGGCCTGGGCGACATGATCGGCGGGCTGCGCGGCCCGATCATGAACTTCGCGCTGAAGTACGTGAAGAAGATGGTGCCCGACTACGACATTCCGGGCGCCGTGCGCTTCCGCGATGCGCTGACCCTGGGGCAGATGCACCAGCTGCCGCAGATCGACATCGCGCCGGGCGACATCGCGTTCCTGCAATACACCGGCGGCACCACCGGCGTGGCCAAGGGCGCGATGCTGACCCACCGCAACCTGGTCGCCAACATGCAGCAGGCGGCCGCGTGGATCGGCTCCAACGCGCGCATGGGCGAGGAAATCATCATCACCGCGCTGCCGCTGTACCACATCTTCGCGCTCACCGCGAACGGCCTGGTGTTCATGAAGTTCGGCGGCCTCAACCACATGATCACCAACCCGCGCGACATGCCGGCGTTCGTGAAGGAGCTGCAGAACAACCGCTTCACCGCGATCACCGGCGTCAACACGCTGTTCAACGGCCTGCTCAACACGCCCGGCTTCGACAAGGTCGACTTCTCCCACCTGCACCTCACCCTCGGCGGCGGCATGGCGGTGCAGCGCTCGGTCGCCGAGCGCTGGAAGCAGGTCACCGGGGTGACCCTGGTGGAAGCCTACGGCCTCACCGAAACCTCGCCGGCGGCGTGCATCAACCCGATCGACCTGGCCGAGTACAACGGCTCGATCGGCCTGCCGATCTCCTCCACCGACGCCTGCGTCAAGGACGAGGCCGGCAACATCCTGCCGATGGGCGAAGTCGGCGAACTGTGCATCCAGGGCCCGCAGGTGATGAAGGGCTACTGGCAGAAGCCCGAGGAAACCGCCAAGGTCATCGACGACGACGGCTGGCTGCACACCGGCGACATGGCCAAGATGGACGAACAGGGTTTCTTCTACATCGTCGACCGCAAGAAGGACATGATCCTGGTGTCGGGTTTCAACGTGTACCCGAACGAGATCGAGGACGTGATCGCGCTGATGCCCGGCGTGCTGGAAGTGGCCGCGGTCGGCGTGCCGGACGACAAGTCCGGCGAGGCGGTCAAGGTGGTGATCGTCAAGAAGGATCAGGCGCTGACCGCCGAGGACGTCAAGGCCCACGCCCGCGCCAACCTCACCGGCTACAAGCATCCCAAGTTCGTCGAGTTCCGCAAGGAATTGCCCAAGACCAACGTCGGCAAGATCCTGCGCCGCGAGCTGCGCGACAACGCCGGCTGAGGGCGGCCCGGCGAGCGTGAATGCGAGTTGCGCTTTTCGCGCACTCGCCCGCGTTCCGCTAGCCGCGCCGCAACATCGCGGCGCCGCGCGATCGCGATTTTCCCGGCTAAAACCCCGCTACGGCGGGGTTTAAATTTTTTGTGAGCTTTGAGTCTGAATGGCAGGTGTAGCATCGAATCGACGGGCGCCCCGCCCGCCAATCTCGCCGCGCCCCAGGAGCCTGCCATCATGTCCGTCCCCATTTCCCGACTCCACGTCAGCCACGAGGCTGCGTTGCTGCGCCACGTATCCGAGCACGCCAGCCGGACCGACTGGTGCTACATGCACGCCGACGTCGCCTCGGCCTACCACCCCTGCTTCTCCGAACGCCTGCTGCACGAGATGCTGCAGACCCAGGAACGCATCCGCCGCAACCTCGCCGCCGATCCGGATCCCAAGGCCGGCATCCACCACCTGGTGCTGGCCTCCGACTCGGACGTGTTCAATCTCGGCGGCGACCTGCAGTTGTTCTCGCGCCTGATCCGCGGCGGCCAGCGCGGCCGCCTGCTCGAGTACGCGCAGTTGTGCGTGGAAGTGGCGTTCAACCTGCACCGGCTCTACGACGACCGCGTGCACAGCATCGCCGTGGTCGAAGGCGACGCGCTCGGCGGCGGCTTCGAGGCCGCCCTGTGCTGCCACACCATCATCGCCGAGGAAGGCGCCGGCATGGGCTTCCCGGAAGTCCTGTTCGACCTGTTCCCGGGGATGGGCGCCTACACCTTCCTGACCCGGCGGGTCGCGCCGGTGGTGGCCGAGCGGATGATGCTCGACGCCCGCGTCTACCCGGTGGAAGAGCTGCTGCGCATGGGCGTGGTCGACATGGTGGTGCCGCGCGGCCAGGGCCGCCAGGCCGCGCGCGAGCTGATCCGCCGCAACCAGCGCATCGGCAACGCGCTGCGGGCGATGAACACGGTGCGCCAGGCCTGCAATCCGGTGACGCTGGACGAGTTGCTGAAGGTGACCCACGAATGGGTCGACGCCGCCATGCGCCTCAACGACCGCGGGCTCAAGACCATGGAACGGCTGGTGCGGGCGCAACAGCGCCGCGCGCAGGCGGCTGCGCCGGCATTGACGCTGGTGTAAGCGTCTTTCAGGGGGGAGCCTGCCACGCACGATGCGTGGCAGGATGTTTCCGCCGCGCGCCGTCGGCGCGGCTCAGGATACGTCGGGCACGTCCTTGCCGCGCGCGCCGCCGTTGCGGCTCAAGCGCGCGACCTCTTCGCGGCTGAGCTCGGTCACCGCATTGAGCTGGGCGGCCAGTTCGTTCACCGCCTTGGCGCGTTCGCGCTGCAGCATCTCGTCGCCGGCCCGCATCAGCTGCGAGCAGCGCTCGGCGATGGAGTGCGCACCCAGGTTCTCGGCCACGCCCTTGTAGGCGTGCGCGATCTCGCGGAACTCGTCCCAGCGCCCGGCCTCGCCGGCCTTGGCCAGTTCGCGCTGGCAGCCGTTGGCGTCCTCCAGGCACTGCTCGACGAAATCGTGCAGGAACTGCGCGCCCAGGCCCATCTCGGCCAGTTCCGCCAGCACCGCCGGGTTGGTCATCGGCCGGGCCACGTCGCTGATCGCGCGCACCGCCGGCAACTTCTGCGAATCGACCACCTCGGCGATGGTTTCCAGCAGCTTGCCGACCACGATCGGCTTGGTCAGGAACGCCATCGCGCCGGCCTGGTTGGCGGCCTCGGAGGCCTGCAAGGTGGCGTCGGCGCTGAGCACGATGGTCGGCGTGCGACGGGCGCCGCCGGCCTGCATGAAGCGCAGCTGCCGGATCACGTCCAGGCCGGTCAGGCCGGGCATGTGCATGTCCAGCACGGCCAGGTCGAACTGGCCGCTCTCGAGCTGGTCCAGCGCCTGCTCGCCGTCGTTGGCGGCGCTGACCCGGTGGCCGGCGCGTTCCAGGATCCGGGTCAGCACGGTGCGGTTGGCGGCCTGGTCGTCGGCGATCAGCACGCGCAGGCTGCGCACCCGGGTCTTGTGGCGCAGGAACGGGTCCTCGAACGAAATCACCTTGTCGTCGGCCGCGTAGGCCGCGTCGGCGCGGTCGCCCAGGCCGTCCTCCAGCCGCAGCGGCAGGTCGATCCAGAAATGGCTGCCGCCGCCGGGGTTGCTCTCCACCCCGATCTGCCCGCCGATCAGCTGGGTCAGGGTCTTGGCGATGGTGGTGCCCAGGCCGGTGCCGCCGAAGCGCCGGGTCGGGCCGTTGTCGACCTGTTCGAAGGCCTGGAAGATCCGCTCCTGATCCTGCTCGGGCACGCCGATGCCGGTGTCGCGCACCGAGAAGCGCAGCCGCACCTGGCGCTCGCCGTCCTTGCCGCGGCCGGCCTCGCCCGCCGGCGCCGAACTCAGCCGCACCTGCAGCGACACCTCGCCGGACTCGGTGAACTTGACCGCGTTGTGCAGCAGGTTCAGCAGCACCTGGGTCAGCAGCGCGCTGTCGCCGTGCAGGCGCACCGGCACGTCGGCGGCGACCTCGACCTTGAACGCCAGGCCCTTGGCCGCGGCCAGCGGCTGCATCATCTTCTGCAGGCGCTTGGCCACTTCCTGCAGGTTGAAGTCGACGTCGCGGCGCTGCAGCTTGCCGGCCTCGATCGCGGAGATGTCGAGCACGTCGTTGACCAACAGCAGCAGCGACTGCGCCGAGGTGTGGATGACATCCGCGTACTCGCGCTGCTCCGGCGCCAGGCGGGTGCCGTGCATCAGCTCGGCCATGCCGATGATGCCGTTGAGCGGCGTGCGCAGCTCGTGGCTCATATTGGCCAGGAAGCGGCTCTTGGCCTCGTTGGCGCGGCGCGCGGCCAGGGTCGCGTTCTGCAGGCTGCGCAGCAGCGAGGACAGGTAGGCGGGAATCGCCACCAGCCCCAGCCACAGGCCCGCCGACAGGTAGGGCTGCTCGCTCCAGTACGCATTGCCGAGGATCACCGCCAGGAACGAGACCGCGGCCAGGCCGGCGGCGGTGTACAGGTAGGTGGTGCCGTAGCGCAGGCCGTTGCCGATGGTCACCCACAGCACGATCACGTACAGCGGCGCCAGCGACGGCGCGTCCAGCGACATCAGCGCGGCCAGGGTCGAGTAGTCGGCGATCATGCCGATCCAGCGGCGCAGGTGCGACACGCCCGGACGCCAGACGATGGCCGCGGTCAGGCCCAGGCCGACCACCGACTCGCCGAGCATCACCCACAGCATGGTCTGGGTGGCGTGGCTGTCGCGTTCGAAACCTTGCAGGCCGAGCAGATAGGCCACGATCAGGCAGGCGATGACCAGGCGGACGATCGCCTGGCCGTGCTCGCTGTCGGGTCGGTTGGCGAATCGCTCCTTGGCCAGGCGCAGGATAGAAGCCATCGGCTACTCCATGCTGGGACGGGGGAAGCTCGTCGAATAGCGTCGGCAGATATCTTCCAGGCGGGTGCGGCTGCGGATCAGCGCGTCCACGCAGCGCGGGTCGAACAGGCGGCCGCGCTGGGCGTACAGATAACCCAGGGCCGCGTCCACGTCCCACGCCTTCTTGTACGGCCGCGGCGAGATCAGCGCGTCGAACACGTCGGCTACCGCCACGATACGCGCTTCCAGCGGAATTTCCTCGCCGACCAGCCCGTCGGGATAGCCCGAGCCGTCGTAGCGCTCGTGATGGCGCAGGGCGATCAGGGCGCCGGCCTGGATGAAGCGGTTCTGGCTGCCGCTGAGCAGTTCGTAGCCGATCTTGGGGTGGCGGCGCATGATCGCCGTCTCCTCCTCGGTCAGCGGGCCGGGCTTCATCAGCACCGCGTCGGGGATGGCGATCTTGCCGATGTCGTGCAGCGGCGCGGCCATCTCGATGACCCGGATCTCGTCCTCGAACATGCCCAGTTGCTCGGCGATCAAACCGGCGATATGGGCCATGCGCTCCAGGTAGGCGCTGGTGCCGGCGTCGCGGAACTCGATCGCCCGGGCCAGCCGCGAGAGCGTCTCGCGCTCGCGTTCCTCGACCTCGTGCATGCTCGACAGCAGCCGCTGCTCCAGCGACAGCGCGCGCTGCTTGACGTTCTCGGACTGCTGGCGCAGCGCCAGCAGGTTGCGGCACCGCGCGCGCAGTTCGCGCGGGCGCACCGGCTTGACCAGGAAATCGATCACCCCGGCCTCCAGCGCGGCCTGGCGCACCGGCTCGTCGCCGACCACGGTGACCAGGATGATCGGAATGTCGCGGTGCATCGGCAGCCGGCGGAAACGCCGGGCGAACTCCAGGCCGTCGATGCCGGGCATGCGGTAGTCGAGCAGCAGCAGGTCGGGCTGATGGCTCTCGCACCAGGCCAGCGCCGCCTCGGGCTCGCCGAAATCGTGCACCTGCAACTCGGACGCAATGTCCTCGATGATGTGGCGCAACATCGTCCTTGCGGACGCTTGGTCATCGACGATAACGACGTTCACTCAAGCGGTATCCGTAGAGAGGCCGCCCCCTGCGGCTGCCGACCTGCGAGCATACTCTGCTGCGTCGCGCCGGGGCAGCCGCCGAAAGTCCCGGCACGCCCGTGGCGGCCGGCATTCACGTAAAGCGCGCGCGCAATGCGCGGCGTTCATCACGTTTTGTACGCAAGCTGGATGAACCGACGGCCAGCGCGCGCTGGCCGGTGCGGATGATGCACGACGTTTTCGCGTGCCGCCCTGGGCCTTGCGGGCTCAGTGTACGAGCGCCCGCAGTGTGCGGCCGGACGGTCGCAGGGCCTGCGATAGGCGCGGGCCTCGCCCGCGCCGGGCGCGCCGCGGCGGCGGTATCCGCCCAAGGCGCGTCGCGGCGGCCGCGGGTGCGGCCGCCCTGCCCGTGCCCGGCGGTCCGAGCTCAGCCGCCGGCTTCCGGACGCATGTAGGGGAACAGCAGCACGTCGCGGATCGAGGACGAGCCGGTCAGCAGCATCACCAGCCGGTCGATGCCGATGCCCAGGCCGCCGGTCGGCGGCAGGCCGACCTCGAGCGCCCGAATGTAGTCGGCGTCGAAGTGCATGGCCTCGTCGTCGCCGCCCTCCTTCTGCGCCACCTGGGCCTGGAAGCGCGCGGCCTGGTCCTCGGGGTCGTTGAGCTCGGAAAAACCGTTCGCCAGTTCCTTGCCGCCGACGAACAGCTCGAAACGGTCGGTCAGTTCCGGGTCGACATCGTTGGCGCGCGCCAGCGGGCTCACCTCGACCGGGTGGTCGGTGATGAAGGTCGGCTGGATCAGGGTGTGCTCGACGGTCTTCTCGAAGATCTCCAGCAGCAGCTTGCCCCAGCCGTAGGACGGCTTGACCGCGACCTTCAAACGCGCGGCGTGGGCGCGCATGGCGGCGAGGTCGCGCAGTTCCTCGCGCTTGATTTCGGGGTTGTGCTCCAGCACCGCGTCGGTCATCGACCAGCGGCGGAACGCCGGGCCCAGGTCGATCAGGTTGCCGTCCCATTCGACCTGGGTGACGCCCAGCACCTGCTGCGCGGCGTCGCGGATCACCGCCTCGGTCAGGTCCATGATCTCGGTGTAGGTGGCGTAGGCCTCGTACAGTTCGAGCATGGTGAATTCGGGATTGTGCCGGGTCGACACGCCCTCGTTGCGGAAGTTGCGGTTGATCTCGTAGACCCGCTCCAGGCCGCCGACGGTCAGGCGCTTGAGGTAGAGCTCCGGCGCCACGCGCAGGTACAGCTGCAGGTCGAGCGCGTTGTGGTGGGTCGTGAACGGCTTGGCCGCGGCGCCGCCGGGGATGTAATGCATCATCGGCGTTTCCACTTCCAGGAAGCGGCGCGCGTCGAGCCAGGCGCGGATGGCGCGGATGATCTTGGAGCGCTTGACGAACACCTCGCGCGAATCCGGCGAGACGATCAGGTCGACGTAGCGCTGGCGGTAGCGCTGTTCGACGTCGGCCAGGCCGAACCAACTGCTCGGCAGCGGCCGCAGCGACTTGGTCAGCAGGCGCAGCGACTCGGCCTTGATCGACAGCTCGCCGGTCTTGGTCCGGGTCAGCGGGCCTTGCGCGCCGACGATGTCGCCCAGATCCCAGCCCTTGAACTTGTCGTAGGTCTCGCCGAGCACGTTGGCCTGCAGGAACAACTGGATGCGGCCGGATTCGTCCTGGATCTGGACGAAGCTGGCCTTGCCCATCACCCGCTTGGCCACGATGCGGCCGGCGACAGTGACCCGACGGGCCTCGGCGTCGAGCGCTTCCTGGCTCCAGCGCTCGGCATCGGCGAATTCGCCGTGCAGGTCGCCGACGTAGTTGTCTCGGCGGAAGTCGTTCGGGAACGCGATCCCCTCCCCGCGCAGCGCCGTGAGTTTCGCCCGGCGCTCGGCGATCAGGTGGTTCTCGTCGATGGGCGGCTGCTGGGTTTCGTCGGTCATGGTCTTGGCGATGCGGATGGGGGATGCGTGAGGGGGCAGATTACTGAAGTCCCGCGGCGCGTGCGCGAAACGCTGGCCGCGGGCGGCCGGCGATCCGGCGTGGCCGGGCGGGAATCCGCAGAATCTGTCGCGATGAAGCCCTGGGTTCCCGCGTTCGCGGGAACGACGGTAGCGGGGGGACGCGTTGCGCCGGATAGCGCGAGCGAACGGAGCGGACGGGAGGAACGGGGCGGACGCGGCAAGCCGGAGGGCGCCAAGGGCGCGCGATGGCGCCCGGGGGCCGGGCCGGAGACGGCATCGCCGCCTCCGGCGCGCGGCTTAGACCGCGTCGCTGCGTTTCGAGCCCGCTTCCAGGCCGGCCTTGAGGCTGGCCTCGACAAACTCGTCGAGATCGCCGTCGAGCACCTTCTGTGTGTCGCTGCGCTCGATGCCGGTGCGCAGGTCCTTGATCCGGCTCTGGTCGAGCACGTAGTTGCGGATCTGGCTGCCCCAGCCGATGTCGGACTTGGTCGCCTCGACCGCGTCGCGCTCGGCGTTGCGCTTCTGGATTTCCAGCTCGTACAACTTCGCCGCCAGCATCTTCATCGCGCGGTCGCGGTTGGCGTGCTGGCTGCGCTCGGTCTGGCAGGCCACCACGATGCCGCTGGGGACGTGGGTGATGCGCACCGCCGATTCGGTCTTGTTGACGTGCTGGCCGCCGGCGCCCGAGGAGCGATAGACGTCGGTCTTGAGGTCCGCCGGGTTGATCTCGATGTCGATCTTGTCGTCGACTTCCGGCGACACGAACACCGAGGTGAAGCTGGTGTGGCGGCGGTTGTCGGAGTCGAACGGCGACTTGCGCACCAGGCGGTGCACGCCGGTCTCGGTCTTGAGCCAACCGTAGGCGAAATCGCCTTCCACGCGGAAGGTGGCCGACTTGATGCCGGCGACGTCGCCGCCGCTGACTTCCATCAGCTCGGCCTTCCAGCCGCGCGATTCGGCCCAGCGCAGGTACATGCGCAGCAGGATTTCGGCCCAGTCCTGGGCCTCGGTGCCGCCGGCGCCGGCCTGGATGTCGACGAACGCCGAGGCGCTGTCCATCTGCCCGGAGAACATGCGCCGGAACTCGAGCTTCTCGACTTCCTTGCCGTAGCGGTCGACGTCGTCGACCACGGCCTGGGCGGTGGACTCGTCGTCCTCCATCTCGGCCAGCTCCAGCAGCTCCAGGCCGCCGAGCAGGCCCTCGGTGAGGGTGCGGATGCCGTTGACCACCTTTTCCAGCGCGGCGCGCTCGCGGCCGAGGTTCTGCGCCCGTTCGGCGTCGTTCCAGACGTCGGGGCTTTCCAGCTCGCGGTTTACTTCTTCCAGGCGCTCGACTTTGGCGTCGTAGTCAAAGATACCCCCTGAGCGAATCCAGCCGGCCCTTGAGGTCGGCGATTCGCTGGCGGACGGGATTGAGTTCGATCATGTCCGGGTGTGTGCGTGTGCGGATGAACCGGCGATTCTAGCAGGTCGCCTGCGACTCCGGCCGCCCCCTGCAGGAGCGGCGCGAGCCGCGACCAACCGAAGCGACGAACGCAAGCGCCTCTCCCCCGAAGACCGCCGAACCCCGGGGCCTGCCCCAGCATCGACGGTTTGCGCGGAGGCGGTCGAGGCTGACTGTCGGCCCCCAGGAGGTGGCTGCCTCTCTGGGGGAAGCTACTGCGGCGGCGGGGCTTCGGCGACGTGCGCTTGCGTTCGGCGCTTCGGTTGGTCGCGGCTTGCGCCGCTCCTACAGGAGGCCACCGCCGCCGCGTCGGGGCGGGTCACTTCACTTCGAACTCGCCCACCAGCACGGTTTCCCTGGCGTTCTTGAGCCGCAGGGTGACCTTGCGGTCGACCTGCCCCGCCCCGCCGAACCCGGTGCTCAACCACAGCTGCAGCGTGGTCGCCCCGGTCACCAGTTGCTGGCGGTCGCCGAAGAAGTTGGCCTCGACCTTGTACTTGCCCGGCTTGGGCGCGCGCAGCGAGAACTCCTCCGGGCCGTAGCCGCCGGTGAAGTCGTCGGTGATGCGGCCGCCCTGGTAGGTCAGCTTGTGGCTGTAGTAGCACTTCTCGCCGTTGGGGTCGGTGACCCACAGGTCCATGTCGGAGTTGTCGCTGTCCCAGCTCAGCACCGCGCGCAGGCCCAGCGGCAGGTTGCGGCGCAGGCGCGGGTCGACCCGGCTCAGGTCGGTCTGGGCCGGATGCGCGGCGGCGATCGCGTTGAGCTCGGCCAGGGCGATTTCCTCGATCCCGGGGAAACGCGCGTCCCAGTCGCGCTGGGCGACTTCGTAGAGATTGTCGACCGCGCGCTGGTACTGGCCGGCGGCGGCGTAGGCCAGGCCGAGGTCGCGGAAGCTCTGCGGCTCTTCCTCGGCCAGCGCCAGCACGCGCTCGAACACCGGCAGCGCCAGCGCCGGCTCGTTGGCCTGCAGCAGGCGGTAGCCGAGCACGCGCAGGATGTGGCGGTTCTCCAGGTCCAGCTCGGCCAGGTTCGACAGCACCCGCAGCGCCAGCGCGTGCTCGCCCTTTTCTTCCAGCACGTCGGCCACGTCGAGGTAGAACGCGGTGCTGGCGGCGTGCGAGTCGCGCTCGTCCAGGTACAGGCGGTAGACCTGCCCGGCCGGCGCGGCGCGCAGGCGGCGGGCGTAGGGCGAATCGGGCTGCCAGGGTTGCAGCGCGATGCTGGCGCGGCGGGCGCCGGCGCCGTCGGCGGCCGTCTTGCGCGCCTCGTCGCCGCCGACGGCGATCGCATCGATGTCGTCGGCCCGGCGCATCTCCGCCAACGGTTCGGCAGGTGCGGGCGCGGGCGGCGGCGGCGCCGCCGCTATCGGCGCGTCCGGCAGCGTCGCTGCGGCGTCGGCGACCTCCCCGGGCGCATAGGCCTCGCGCTGCGCGCGGCGGCGGATCGGCTGTCCGCCGGTCGCCACAACCACCGGCTTCGGCGGCGGCGGCAACGCGCCCTTCGGCCAGTCGCGCTGCCACCACTCGATCCGCCGCGCGTACAGCCCGGCGACGCGGTCGAGGCTGGCCTTGCGCACGCTGTCGCGCTCGCCGGCCTGCGCGGCCTTGAGCCGCAGGAACTCGTCCTGGCCGTCGGGCGGCGCGATGTCGTAGCGCACGTAGTCGGCGAGGCTGTCGAGCACGATCAGCGAGGTTTCGCCGGTGACCACGCCGAAGCGCTGGCCGAGGCGAGCGATCGCGGCGCGGTTGAGCTCGGGCTCGGCCTCCAGCGCGGCGATGGCCTGGTTCGCCCACAGCCGCGCCGGGAACGCGCTCGGCGCCGAGCCGGCATCGACCGCGATGCGCTCGCTGCGCGCGCCAGCGCCGTCGCGCAGGCGCAAGCTCAATTCGGCGCGGCCGTCGCGCAGGCGGCCGACGATGCGCAGCATGCCGTCCTGGGCGAACGGCGCGGCCGCGAACACTTGCTCGGCGCCGAGCGCGTCGATGCCGAGCAGGCGCGGGCCTTCCTCGAGCAGCTCGGCGGCAACGCGGTCGAGCTCGCCGGCGCGCTGCCAGCTCACCAGCCGTCCGCCCGCGCCTTGCGCCAGCGCGCCCAGGCGCACGGCGTCGGCGTTCGCGCCGGCCGAATTGAGCGCGTACAGGCGCTGCCCCGCCGCGAGCTTGGGAAAGCCTTCGGCGCCGAAGTTGAACAAGCCGTCGCTAAACAACAGGTACTCGCCGATATCCGCGCGCGGCGTCCAGCCGCCGGCGGCGCTGGCGCCGTCGTAGACGGTGCCGTCCAGTTCGCGCCGCAGCGCCGACCAGTCGCCGTTCGCGACCCGGAACGCGCGCGGCGCCTCGGCGCGGTCGCGCAGCCGGATCAGGCTCACCTCGACATTGCCGGCGCGGCGGAAATAGCGGTCGAGCAAGGCCAGCTCGCTGGCGTGGTCGCGCTTGCGCCCGGACGCCGAGCTGTCCCACAGCAGGCCGACCGCGGCCGGCAGCGGACGCGGCGCGGCGGCGCCGGGCAGCGGCACTTCGGCGAGGAAATAACGCTCGCCGGCGTAGTCCTGCACATAGGTGCGCGGCTTGGCCGCGGCCGGCACGCTCAGCGCCAAGGCGCCGCCGGCCGGCGCGCGCGCCAGGCTCAGGCGATAGCCGCCCTGGGCCTTGTCGATGCGCGCATCGCCGCTGAGCCCTTCGGCCCGCGGCGGCTCGGCGCTGCGCAGTCGCAGGTCGAAGCGGCCGGCGTCGGCGGCGAAGGCCAGCGGCAGTTCGAAGCGCCAGCGGCCGCCGTCGCGACGCAGCGCTTCGCGCAGCTCCAGCCGCACCCGGCGCGTGCCCTGGGCGGGAATCGGATAGATGCGCAGCTTGAACTGGTTGCCGGCGGTGCGCTCCAGCAGCGCCGGGTCGGCGCCGCGCCGTTCGATCTGCTCGAACACCGCGCGGCCCTTGTCCTTGGGCACCGGCACCGCGGGGCGCAGCTTGCCGTCGATGTCCAGGGCGAAGCCGTCGATCTGCTGGCCGTCGCGCAGCGGGAACTGCAGTTCGCCTTCGAGCGCGCGGCGGTTGGGATTGCGGAACACCAGCTCGATCGCGGTGTGGGCCAGGCCGCCGCTGAGTTCGGCCTCGATCTGCGCCGATTCCAGGCGGATCGGCGTTTCCGCGCCGCGCACGAGCAGCAGCGGCGGCAGCGGCGGCGCGGTCACATCGCCGCGGACGTGGGGTTGGCCGATCGCGGCCAGGCCGGTGGGCAGGGCCAGCAGCAGGCCGGCGAGAGTGGCGGGGAGACGGGAAGTCACCGGGTTGCGTCCTTGTAGTGGGCGATGCAGCTGTCAACGCGCGAGCCGGCGCGATGGGGTCGAGCGGTGGCGGCTGGGCAACGATACGACGGCGGGCGCTGGCGCCGGTAGCTGGCGGCGAAAGCAAAATGGGTTCCGGCGTTCGCCGGAACCCAATTGATCTTGCTCTGATGGCGTTGCGCATGCGCGCGCGGAAACCCACACGTCGGCGCGAAGCGGGCGGCGCAGGCGCGCCGCCCTGCCCGCCTCAGCGGCGGTACAAGGAACGCAGGTTCAACGCCGCCTGCAGATCGGCCAGGCCGGCCGCCGACTTCAGCGCGATCTCGACCGTCTCGCCCGGCAACAGGGTCAGCGCGTTGTCGGCCAGTTCGACATCGTGGTCGCCGAAGTCGATCCACACCGCGCGCGCCAGGGTCTTGGCGCGCAGCTTGAGCACGTAGCCCGCGCCGTCGCGGCGCAGGGTCGCCTGTAGCTTCGGGTCCTGCCATGCCAGCGTTTTGGATTCGCCGAAATACACGACATTGCGCGACACCGCGCGGCCGTCGACCAGCAACTCGAACACCGCCGCGGTGCGCGCCGGGTCGGCGCCGCGCAGCAGTTCGGCGTCGCTCCAGCGGCCGGCGCGGGTCGCGCTCAGCGGCGCCAGCACCGCCTTCTCGCGCTGCTCGTGGCGCACGCGACCGGCGAAGTCGATCACCCGCAGCCGCCACTCGCCCTGCACTGCTTGCTGGCGGTCGGAGATCAGGGTCAGCTCGGTCTCGCCCTTGGCCGGCCGCCGCAACGCCGCGACGGTCAGCGGGGCGAAGAAACGCCTGGCGTGGAAGTGCAGCGGCTTCCAGCGGCCGAAGTAGTCCAGGCTCGACCACGACGCGCCCGGCCAGACATCGTTCAACTGCCAGTACAGCGAGCCCATCGTGCGCGGGCGCGAGGCGCGGTGGTGCAGCGCGGCCAGTTCGATGCCTTCGGCCTGCACTTGCTGGCTCAGATACACGAAATCGGCGAAATCGCGCGGCTCGCCGTATTCGCCGCGCACGTACTTGAGCAGGCGGCTGTTGCCGTCGCCGGCGAGAAACTTCTGGTGCGCGCGGATCACCGGCGCGTCGATGCCCTGCTCCTCGGGTTTGGCGAACGCGCCGATCGTGCGCAGCGACGGCCAGCCCTGCAGGCCGTACTCGGACATGAAGCGCGGGGTTTCGTCGAGGTAGGCCGTGGCCGGCAGCGCCGGGCCGCCCCACACGTCCCAGTAGTGCTTGTCGCCGTTGTCGGAATCGTTGGCCTTCTCGGCCAGGTCGTTGCTCGGCGAGCTCGACCAGTACGGCACGCCCGCGCCTTCCTGCGCGACCACCGCGCGCAGGTCCTTGCCGAACAGCGCGACGTAGCCGTTCCAGACTTCTTCGGCGAACTTCGGATCGGTTTCCTTGAGCTTCTTGCCGTGGCCCCAGTCCTTCCAGGCGGTCTCTTCCTCGTTGTTGCCGCACCACAGCACGATGCTGGGATGGTTGCGCAGCCGGCGCACGTTGTCGCGCGCCTCGGCGACGACGTTGGCGCGGAACGTCGGATCGAACGCCGGCGGCATGCCGCCGCCGAACATGAAGTCCTGCCACACCATCAACCCGAGTTCGTCGGCGATTTCGAAGAACTCGTCGGATTCGTAATAGCCGCCGCCCCAGTTGCGCAGCATGTTCATGTTGGCGTCGCGCGCGGATTGCAGGTCGCGGCGCAGGCGCTCGCGGGTCACGCGCGCCGGGAACGCATCGAAGGGAATCGCGTTGGCGCCCTTGGCGAAGACCTCGATGCCGTTAACGACGAAGGCGAAGCCCTGCCCGCCCGCGTCCTTCTCGCGCTTGAGCTCGACCCGGCGCAGGCCGGTGCGGCGCTGGGCCTGCGCCTGCACGCCGTCGGCATCGCTGAGCGTGGCCTGGAAGGTGTACAGCGCCTGCTCGCCGTAGCCGGCCGGATACCACAGCCGCGGGCGGTCGATCGCCAGCGGCACCGCCACGGTGTTGCGCCCGGCGCGCAGCCGCGCCGGCTGGCGCAGCGTCGCCGGCGCGCCGTCGGGGCCGCGGTATTCGATCTCCAACGTGGCCGCGCCGGCCGCGGCGCTTTCGATCTCCACCTGCACCTCGCCCTCGGCGCGCTCGCGGCTCACCGCGCGCGGCTGCACGTGCAGGTCGGCGATGCGCAGGCGGTCCCAGCTTTCCAGGCGCACGCCGCGCCAGATCCCGGCGGTGACGTAGCGCGGGCCCCAATCCCAGCCGTAGTGATAGCCCGGCTTGCGCGCGAAGTTGCCGGTCATCGCGTCCTTGGGCTCGTCGCCATACGGCGAGGGGTAATTGCCGGCGATCTTGTTCGGCATCGCCTGCACCCGCGGCAGCAGCTTGCGGATCGGCGACTGGAACACCACGCGCAGTTCGTTGCCGCGCGCGCGCAGGCGGCCATCGACCGGCACGCGCCAGGTGCGGAAGGAATTGTCGGCGCGCAGCAGCTCGCGGCCGTTGAGGCTGACGGTGGCGAAGGTGTCCAGGCCGTCGAACACCAGTTCGTTGCGCGCGCGCTTGAGGGTGGCGGCATCGACATCGAAGGTGGTGCGGTATTCCCAGCCGGCCAGGCCGATCCATTGCAGCTGCGCCTCGCGCGCGCCGACGTAGGGATCGGCGATCAGGCCCGCGGCGAGCAGATCGGTATGGACGTGGCCGGGCACCTGCGCGCCGCGCCACTGGGTGGCGTCGCGATGCGCGGCGGCTTCGGGGTCGCCCGGCAGCAGGCGGAACTGCCAGCCCTGGTGCAGTTCGACCCGGGCCAGCGGCGCGGCCTGGACGGCGGCGGCGCACAGCAGCAGCGCGAGGGCGGCGAGCAGCCGCCAGGAGGACGAAGGCCGTGCGGTCTGGGGCATGGGATCACCTGGGTCGTCGGTTCGGAGCGCGTCGGTTAGAGGCGCGCGCCGCGACGGCGGGCGCGCTGCGGCGCCGGCGCGATACCCGCGCGACGGCCGCGACAGTCGGCTGCGGCGCCGGAAAAAGACGGGAGCGCGCTTCCCGCGCTCCCGTTCCGAGTTCCGGACAAGACCTCGCGGCACGCATTCCGAGGTAGCCGCGAGGGTGTACACCGCCTTGCCCGGGAGGTCCGCCGCCGCACCGATGCGCATCACTGGAGGAGATGCGCGCCGGCCCGGCCGCGGGGTGCTGCCGTCCGCGCGGGCCCGGGCGGCCCGCGCGTCCGATTCGATGCGGCGAACGCTCAGTCGAACTTGTAAACGAATTCGGCCGAGATTTCACGGCCCACGCGCGAGAACACCCGCTCGTTGGCGTAGGCGAAGAACTTCTTGTACGGATCCTTGTAGTCGGCCTCGTCGAGCAGGTTGTCCACGTACAGGTTGACCCGCGCCTGCTCGGTCAGCTGATAGCCCGCGGTCAGGTTGAAGTACACCGGCGCCTTGAGCTTGCCGACCATGTGGCAGGCGGTGTCGGTCTGGCCCGGCAGGATCGGCGCGCACTCGTTGTAGTTGTCGCCGTTGACGTGGCCGATGCGGTTGGCGAACAAGGTCGCGTTCCACGGGCCGCGGCTCCAGCTGGCGCTGGCGCGGGCGAAGGTGCGCACTTCCTTGTCGCGGTTCTCCTGCATCGGCGAACCCGGGTCGCGCTGCTCGTTGTTCTTGAGCTGGTTGGTGTAGTTGAACTGGAAGCTGAAATCGCCGAAGCGGGTCGCCGGGAGCTTGTAGCGCGCGGTGAAGTCGACGCCGGCCACTTCGCGGTAGGCGATGTTGATCGGGCCGCTGAACACCGACACCACCTGGCCGAGCGGATAGTTCGGATCGGCCACGCCGAACGAATTGGTGCCCGGCGCGCTGCGGGTCACGCGCGAGACGATGTCCGAACAGGTCGAGGACCCCGGGGTGACCTGCATGCGGTCGGCCGCGCGGCGCGGGCGGCCGTTGCGGCACTGGCTTTCCAGGTCGAGGATGTCGGCGATGTCGAAATCGCGGACCTGGTTGTCGATGGTCATGCGCCAGTAGTCGGCGCTGAACGACAGGTTCTCGGCCGCGTCCCACACCAGGCCGGCGCTCCACGACTTGCCGGTCTCGCTTTCCAGCTTGAGGTTGCCGGTGCGGGCGATGTTGTGGCGGTAGTACAGCGCCTGCGAGCTGCAATCCGGGCCGAGGCCGCGGTTGATGCAGGTCGCCACGTCGGCGTCTTCCTGGGTGCCGGTGCCGCTGGTGGCGAACAGGTAATGCATGTCCGGCGCGCGGAAGGTGGTGTTGTAGGCGCCGCGCACCAGCAGGCTTTCGATCGGACGCCACTCGATGCCGGCGTTCCAGGTGAAGTTGCTTTCCTTGCGCGCGTCGTCGTCGTAGCGGTCGAAACGGCCGGCGCCGGTGACGTTCAAGGTCTTGAACACCGGGACCTTGAATTCCACGCCCGCCGCGTAGCGCTTGCGGTCGCCGCCGCCCTGGTTGGTGCCGCCGGGCTGGTCGTAGAGCTTGTTGGCGCCGAAGGTCAGCGGATCGGGGGTGAGCCGGTAACCCTGCGAGCCGGCCTCGATCACGCCGGCGAAGCCGACCGGGCCGGCCGGCAGGTCGAACAGGTCGCCGTCGACCGCGAACTGGAACTGGTTCATCCACGACTCGGCGCTGCTCTTGCCGCGGGTGGTGAGCTGGCGGAAGGTCTCCGGCGTCATCGGGTTCCAGAACTTGTTCTGGTCCAGCGCGTACACCGGCAGGCCGTTGTTGGTGCCCAGCTGCGGGCCGAGGAAATAGCTGTCCACCGCGCCCTGCAGCATGCCCGGGAAGCTGAAGTCGACCTTGTACTCGGTGCGCCCGACCGTGGCGTCCCAGTTGAAGCGCTCGCCGAAGCGGCCGCGCAGGCCGGCGGCCAGGTCCCAGGAGCGCTCCTTGGTTTCGAACAGGAACGGATCGCGGCTGCCGGCCTCGGGCACGGTGAAGGCGCGGCGCGCCTGATAGGTGCGGCCGGTGTTCTGGTCGTAGAACGCGCCGCCGCGGTTGAGTTCGAAGCGCAGCGCTTCGTCCTGGCGCGATTCGCCGGTGCTGTCCCAGACCGAGGCGCTGACCCAGGCCTGCATGCCGTTGTCGAGGTCGTAGCTGAAGTTGCCGAAGCCGGAGCGGTTGTCCGAGCCGTTGCGCAGGCTCCACAGCGCGTTGCCGCGCGACTGCGAGCAGCTGTAGCCGGGGAACTCGGGCGCGTTGCCGTCGTTGCCGAGGAAGTTGTGCAGCGGCAGGTCCTGGAAGCGGTCGCAGGCGCCGGCCGGCGGGGTGACGCGGCGCTTGGACGCGGTGTCGATCAGCTCCACGCCCCACACCCACGGCCACGGGTCGTTGACCAGCGGCTTGACCTGCGCCGCCGGCTCCAGATCGGAGGCGAGAAAGCCGCGCTGGCCGGCGAAGAGGGTTTCGCGGCCGCTGAACTGCACGCCGTAGGTCGCGCTCCACTTGTCGCCGGTGCGCCCGCCGGTCCACGACAGGTCGTAGGAATCGCCGCCGCCGCGGGTGGTGGTGCCGCCCTTGATGCGCACCTCATCGCCATTGAAGTTCTTCTTCATGATGATGTTGATGACGCCGGCCATCGCGTCGGAGCCGTAGATCGCCGAACCGCCGCTGGCGAGCACTTCGATGCGCTCCACCGCCGACATCGGGATGTTGTTGAAGTTGGCGAAGTTGCCGCGGCCCTCGTACGGCAGCGGGTAGTCGGCGACGCGGCGGCCGTCGATCAGCAGCAAGGTGCGGCCGGGGCCGAGGTTGCGCAGGTTCAGCGGGCTGGCGTTGGGCGTGGGGCCCTTGTTGACGTCGGCCTGGACGGAGCCGGTGACTTCGGTCAGCGAGCTCAGCGCCTCGTACACGTTGGCGAAGCCTTCGCGCTTGATCTGCTCGGTGCTGATCACCGTCACCGGCGCCGGGCCTTCGAGCTCGGCGCGCTTGATGCGCGAACCGGTCACGGTGATCTTGTCCACCGTCTTAGCCTCGCCGGCCGGCGCGGCGTCCTGCGCCTGCGCCGCCAGCGGCAGATACAACGCGGCGAGCAGCGCCGCGCACAGCGCATCGCGGCGCGCATGGTGGCCTCGGCCTTGCGGCGTGCGGTCGTTTTGCTGAGTCATTGGCTACCCCTCCCAATCGCGGCCGGATCGACGGCCCAGGTTCATGTTTTTGTGATGTGCGCGTCCGGTTGTATCCGGCGCTGCGCGGCGGTGTTGCGTGGTGGTGCTGTGCGGCTAATTTGGATCGATCTAAATCAACGGCAAAAAAAATCCCTGCGACTTCGTCCGCCGGCGCCCGCGCGCGCGGCGTTCAATGCTTCACCTCGGCGGCGTCGAGCGCCTTCCAGTCCTGGCCCGGCGCGGCCATGCGCAGGCTCAGGCTCATGCCGCCCTCGCGCTGGTACCAGTCCAGGCGCAGGCGATGCCAGCCGGCGCGCAGCGGCACCACCGCCTCGACCGTGCGGTCGTAGGTGTCGTTGCCGATCGCCGGCGCGCCGTCGATGTACAGCGCCGAGCGGTCGTCGCCCTGCAGCGCGAAGCGGTACACACCGTCGGCCGGCGCGCGCACATAGCCGTCGAAGCGCACGCCGAAACGGCTGCGGCGGCCGAAGCGGGCCAGGTCGAGCGAATCGGCCACGCCCTGAGCGGCCGGCGTGCGCGCGGCGGCGAACTCGTCGAGGTTGGCGAACAGGCCTTCGTACACGCGGTATTCCCATCCGGCGGTGGCGGGCTGCGGCGCGGCGCTCGCCGGCAGGTAACTGCGATAACGCAGCGTGGCGGCCTGCACCCCACTGCGGCGGCCGTCGGCGAGCACGGTGACGGTGCGCAACTGCACCGGCTTGTCCAGTTCCAGCACGACTTCGATCGGCGCGGCGTAGACCTGCGCGCCCTGCCCCGGGTCGCTGCCGTCGAGGGTGTAGCGGATCGTCGCGCCGGGCACGGCCGGGGTCAGCGCGACCGTGTGGCGGTGCTGGTGCGCCTGGCCCTGCTGCACGATCAGCGCGTCGTCCAGGCCGAGCGGCGCGGGAATCCGGTAGCCGACCGCGTCGCGGTCGAGCCGCGCGAACTGCCCGCGCAGGCGCCGCTGGAAGTCCGGCCAGGCGCGCTGCGCCTGCGGCGTCCACGCCACCTCGGCCAGCGCGAGCAAGCGCGGGAACGCCATGTACTCGACCATCGCCGGGGTCTTGAGGTGTTCGGTCCAGACGTTGCCCTGCACGCCCAGCACATGCCGCGCCTGCGCCGCGCTCAGCGCCGCCGGCACCGGGTCGTAGGCGTAGACCTTGTCCAGGCTCAGCTCGCCGCCGAGGTTCCACTGCTCCTGCGCGGCCGGGCCCTGGCCGTAGTCGAAATAGCAGCACTGGGTCGGGGTCATGATCACGTCGTGGCCCTGCTGCGCGGCGGCGATGCCGCCGGCCTCGCCGCGCCAGGACATCACCGTCGCGTCCGGCGCCAGCCCGCCTTCGAGGATCTCGTCCCAGCCGATGATGCGCTTGCCGCGCGTGTGCAGGAACTTCTCGATGCGGCGGATGAAATAGCTCTGCAGCTCGTGCTCGTCCTTCAGGCCTTCGCGGCGGATCACCGCCTGCGCGTCGGCGCTGGCCTTCCAGCGCGTCTTCAGCGCTTCGTCGCCGCCGATGTGCACATACGGCGCGGGGAAGATCGCCACCACCTCGTCGAGCACGTTCTGCAGGAATTCGAAGGTCGCCTCCGACGGGCAGAAGATGTCGTCGTACACGCCCCAATTGCTGCCGACCTCGAACGGGCCCGGCGTGCACGCCAGTTCCGGATACGCGGCCAGCGCGGCCAGGGCGTGGCCCGGCATTTCGATCTCGGGGATCACGGTGATGTGGCGGGCGCGCGCGTAGGCGACGATCTCGCGCGCCTGCTCCTGGGTGTAGAAGCCGCCGTAGGGCTTGCCGTCGCCGACATACGGGTCGATGTTGCGGCCGACCACGGTTTCCTTGCGCTGCGCGCCCACGCCGGTGAGTTTCGGATAGCGCTTGATCTCCAGGCGCCAGCCCTGGTCGTCGGTGAGGTGCCAGTGGAAGGTGTTGAGCTTGTAGCGCGCCATCTGGTCGAGATAGCGCTTGATGAAATCCAGCGGGAACAGGTGCCGGCCGACGTCCAGGTGCATGCCGCGATAGGCGAAGCGCGGCGCGTCGTCGATGGTGGTCGCGCCGACCCGCAGCGGCGGCGCCGTGCGTGCGGCCGGCAGCAGTTGGCGCAAGGTCTGGTAGCCGTAGAACAGGCCGGCCGGCGGGCCGGCGAGCCGGATGCCGCGCGCGGTGACCTCCAGCCGGTAGCGCTCGTTGGCGCCGGTGTCGGTGTTGGCCGCGGCGGGCTCGGCGACGAACTGGACGTAGCGCGAGGGTTCGTGCTCGCCGCGGCCGGGCTTGGGCGCGCCGCTGCGCAGGGTCAGGGCCAGGCCTTGCTGGGCGGCGAGTTCATCGCGCAGCAGCTGGGCGACGGCGCGGGCTTCGGCGTTGTTGGCGTAGATCGTGGTGGTAGCGTCGAGCGCGAACGCGCCCTCGCCCGGCTGCACGCGCGCGGGCAGCGGGACTAGTTCGGGCGCGATGCCCGGCGCGGCCGCGTTTTGCGCGGCGTTCGCGACCGGGGCCAGGCCGATGGCCGCACCGACCAGGCCGAACAGCGCCAACGGCAGGCGCGCGCGGGTCAGTTTCGCCAGGGTGCGTTTCATCGTGCGGTCTCCGGCAACGGCGGTGCGGCGGTGTCGCGATGAAGCCCTGGATCCCCGCTTTCGCGGGGATGACGATTGAGATTTTCTCGCACGACGCGAGTTCCGCTCCGGCCGTCATTCCCGTGAAGGCGGGAATCCAGAGCCTTCGGAGCCATCTCGCGATGAAGCCCTGGATCCCCGCCTTCGCGGGGATGACCATTGGGAGTTTCTCGCATGGCGCGAGTTCCGCTCCGGCGGTCATTCCCGCGAAGGCGGGAATCCAGAGACTTCAGAGTCATGTCGCGATGAAGCCCTGGATCCCCGCTTTCGCGGGGATGACGGGTGGAAGCAGCGTCGGCAGTCCAGGGCGTCATCGGCTCAGCTCACTTCGGCGCCGCGCAGGCCGACACCGGCAGCGCCGCTGCCTGCGTGCCCCACCCCGTCGTGGCCGGCTGCCGGCCGAGCTCGAAGCGCAAGGTTCCGCCGGCGCGCAGCGCGCTCCAGTCCAGCCACACCTTGTCCTGCGGCTTGCCGTCGAAGCTCGCGCCCTGCACGTACTGCACGCCGCGGCCGTCGGCGCCGGGCGCTTCGATGCGCAGGGTCTTGCCCTGGCCCAGGTCCATCTCGACCTTCTCGAAGCGCGGCGCGTGCAGCAGCAGTTCGCCGGTGCCCGGCACCGCCGGGTACAGGCCGATCGCGCTGAACAGGTACCAGGCCGACATCGTGCCCAGATCGTCGTTGCCGGTGACGCCGTTGGGCGCGTTGGTGAACAGCGTCTGCGCCGCGCGCAGCACGGTCGCGGTCTTCCACGGCTGGCCGATCAGCGTGTACATCCACGGGCTGTGCAGATCGGGTTCGTTGTTGGGGTTGTAGCGATACTGGTTGTAATAGCTGTACGGCCCGACCACCCACTGCTTGCGCGCCGCCGCGGCCGGATCGGCCAGCAGCGCGTCGTAGGCGAAGAACGCGTCCAGGCGCTTGCCGGCCTGCTCGGCGCCGCCCATCGCCGCGACCACGCCGGGCACGTCCTGCTGGGTCAGCCACTGGTACTGCCACGCGGTGCCTTCGTGGAAGCCGTGCTGCGAGCGCGGGTTGTAGCTGCCGTCGGTCTCGGAGTAGAACGCGCCGCCATCGACGCGCGGACGCGGGAAGCCGCGAAAACCCAGTTCCGGATCGGCCGCGTCCTTGTCCCAGACCTTCGTCCAGTTGCGGCCGCGCTCGCGCAGCGTCGCGGCATCCTCGCCCTTGCCCAGCGCCTGCGCCATCTGCGACAGCGCGCAATCGCCGAGCGCGTATTCCAGCGTGGACGAACCGCCGTGGTGCGGGTCCACGTCCATGCTCTTGGCCGGGAACGCGCGGTCGTACTGGACGAAGCCGTCCTTGAGATAGCTCGGATTGCCGGCGCGGCCCTGGCTGCGCACCAGCGCCGGCGGCACCCCGAAGGCGTTCTCGCGCAGCGCCGCGTAGGCCTGCTGCTCGCGGCCGTCGAGCGCGCCGAAGCGCCACAGGTCGACCATGAACGGCGTGACCGGATCGCCGGTCATCACGTTGCTGTCGTAGCTGGCGTAGCCCCAGCGCGGCAGCCAGCCGTTTTGTTCGTGGATCTTCAGCAGCGACTGGCCGATGTCGCGCGCGCGCTGCGGCCGCAGCATCGCCAGCAGCTGGTTCTGCGAGCGGTAGGTGTCCCACAGCGAGAAATACTCGTAGTAGGTCCAGCCGTCGGCCTTGTGGATCTGGGTGTCGTAGCCGCGGTAGCGGCCGTCGCTGTCGCTGCCGGTCAAGGGCTGCAGCAGCGAATGGTAGAGCGCGGTGTAGAACACGGTGCGGTCGTCGCCGCTGCCGCCGCTGACCCGCACCGAGCCCAGCTCCTTGCGCCAGGCGTCCTGCGCCTGCTTGCGCATCGCATCGAACGCCAGCGGCTTGCCGCCGCGCGCGCCCTCGTCGCGCAGGTTGCGGCGCGCGCCTTCGATATCGACGTGCGAGATCGCGCTGACCGCCGTCACCGCGCGGTTCTTAGAGGTGTCGAAGGTGAACCACGCGCCGTGCGGGCGGGTGTCGCCCTGCATGCTCGACTGGCCGCCGGGATGGCCGCCGGTCTCGTCCCAGGTGCCGTGGCTGGCGAAGGGACGGTCGAACTCCATGCGGAACCAGGTCGTGTACTGCTGGCCGCCGCAGAAGCTCTTGGTGGTGACGCGGCCTTCGACCGCGCGGTCGCCGACCACCTCGACGCTGCTGCCGACGACCAGGTGGCGCTCGTTGGCCTGCCCGGTGTTGACCAGGATCGTGCCCTGCGCGGCGCCGGCCGGGAAGGTATAGCGCTCGGCCGCCGCGCGCGTCAGCGCGGTGGCTTCGGCCTCGATCGGGCCGGCCGCCTCGCCGGTCAGGCGCACCTTGTAGTAACCGGCCTCGCCGATTTCGCCGTCGTGGCTGTAGGCCGAGCCGTAGGCCTTGTGGTCGAAGGACTTGGAGTCCTTGGTGTCGAAGCGCTTGCCCGGGCCGATCTCGCCGGTGGTCGGCAGCACCGACAGCTGCCCGCCCTGCTCCCAGCAACCGGCGCCGGAAATGAAGGAGTGGCCGAAGCCGCGGATCTTCGGATCGTCGTAACGCCAGCCGCTGTAGTGCTCGCCGATCGGGCTGACCTGGATCAGGCCGAACGGCGCCGACGCGCCCGGGAAGGTGTTGCCGTCGTCCTTGCTGCCGATGAAGGTGTTGACCTCTTTGTCCGGATCGACCGTCGCCGGCTGCGCGAGCGCTCCGCACGCCAGTACGCAGGCGAGCGCCGCGGCCACGGGGCGCAGGCGCGCGGCTCTGGAAGGAACGTGGGCGTGGCGGTGTCGAGGCGGTGGAGTGGTCATCGTGAATCGGAATCCCTGGTTGGCCAGTTGAGAGAAACGAGTAAACAGGAACGAGTAAACAGGAACGAGTGAGAGCGACAGCGAGGAACGAGGGAGAAGACGGGACGAACCACTCGTTCCTAGTTCCTCTCCACTCGTTCCTGGCCTCCCGTCCCCGCCCTTACTTCAGATCCAGCACGTACTCCACCGCGATCTCGCGCCCGACTGGGCTGAAGATGCGGTCGGCGATGAAGGCGAAATCGCGCTTGTACGGATCCTTGTCTTCGTTGACCTCGTCGAACAGGTTGCTGACGTAGACGTTGACCCGGGCGTTGTCGGTGATGCGGTAGCCGGCGCTGACGTTCCAGGTGATCGCAGGACCCACGCGGCCCCAGTACTTCTCGGTCTTCTGGCCGTACGTCGGGCTGGCCGGATCGGTGTCCACGCAGTTGTCGGAGCTCGGCGCATAGCCGTCGGCGAAGCCGCGGCAGCCGCGGAAGCGCACGCTCGGCACGCTGCCGACGCGGTCGGCGTAGACGGTCGCGGTCCAGCGGTCCTTCTGCCAGTTGACGCTGCCGCGGAACTTGCTGCGCGGCTCGTCGGTGCGCTTGTCCTGCATCTGCTCGCTGCTGTCGGTGCGCGTTTCCAGCTTGAGCAGGTTGGTGTAGTTCAGGCCGAGGCTGAAATCGCCCCAGCGCGCGGTGCTGAAGCGGTACTTCAGCGAGGCGTCCACGCCCTGCACGTTGCGCGCGGCGCGGTTGATCGGGCCGGTGCGGATGTCGGTGACCGGGCCGAGCAAGGGGCCCGCGCCATCGGGATCCGGCCCGCGGGTGACGCGGCCGATCTGCAGGCGGCAGCGGTCGGCGCTGGGCGCGCCGATGCGCGGCTCGCCGCTCGGGGTCTTGCCGGTCAGGCAGTAGGCCTCGTCGAGCAGCACATCGTTGGCGCCGATGTCGTCGATCTCGTCCTCCAGCTCGATCCGCCAGTAGTCGGTCGACACCGACAGGCCCTCGGCGATGTCCCAGACGAAGCCGGCGGTCCACGACTTGCCGGTTTCGTACTTCAGGTCCGGCGTGCCCTCGCGGGCGATGTTGGCGTCCTCGACCTTGAAGCCGGCGTCCCAGGTGCAGTTGCCCTGCTGCCCGGCGCGCAGGCAGTTGAGGTAATCGGTCTGGTCGGCGACCGAGGTGCTCGGGGTCGCGTAGACGAAGTGCATGTCCGGCGCGCGGAAGCTGGTGGCGTAGGTGCCGCGCAGCAGCAGGTTGGAGAACGGACGCCACTCCAGGCCGGCGTTGTAGGTGGTGGCGGCGTCGCCCGACACCGCATCGTACTTGTCGTAGCGCCCGGCGATGGATGCGGTCAGGGTGCGGTGCAGCGGGATCTTGAACTCGACGCCGGCGGCGTAGTGATTGCGCGAGCCCGAGCCGCGGTCGAGGTTGGCGGTCTGGTCGTACAGCGGGTTGTCGCCGATCGTGTTCGGATCCGGCGCAAGGCGGTAGCCCTGCTTGGCCGCTTCGAGCTGGCCGGCGAAGCCGATCGGGCCGGCCCAGCCGTCGAACAGGTCGCCGCTGACGATGAAGTTGGCCGAGGTCAGCCACGATTCGGCGCGGTTCTTGCCGCGGGTGCTGATCGAGGCGTAGTCCTGCGGCGAGATCGGGTTCCAGAAGCGGTTCGGGTCGAGCCGGTCGCGGTTCGGGCCGAGGAAGAAACGGTCGGCCTGGGCGCGCAGGATCGCCGGGAATTTCTCGTCCACGCGGTATTCGGCGCGGCCGACGCTGAAGTCCCAGTCGAAGCGCGAGCCGAACTTGCCGCTCAGGCCGACCGCGACGTCCCACGACAGCTCGTCGGAATGGGTGTAGCCGCTTTCGGCGCCGCCGATTTCCTGCGGGGTGAAGCTCTTGACCAGGTCGAGGTCGGCGTTGAGGCCGACATCGTGGTAGGTGCCGTTGGAATTCCAGCCCGGCATGAAGGTCATGTTGCTGCCGCGCGAGGACCACACGCCGACGCTGGCCCAGCCCTTCATGCCGTTGTCGAAGTCGTAGTTGCCGTAGACGTAGCCGGAGCGGTCTTCGCTGCCGTTGCGCAGGGTCCAGTGCTGGAACACGGCGCTTTGCCCGCACTGCCAGCCGGTATCGTTGATCGCGCCGGTGTTGCGGTTGAAGGTGCGGCGGTTCTGCAGGAAAAACTCGCCGTTGTACTGATCGCAGGCGCCGGCCGGCGGCATCATGCGCTGGCCGGTGCCGGCGTTGAACATGCGGATGCCGACCGAGGGCAGGATGCCGACCGCGCGGTCCTGCGGATTGAGCGACAGCGGCGGCGCGTCGAAGTCAGAATCCATGAATTCGCGCTCGCCGGCCGGCAGCGCCTCGCGCTTGAAGTACTGCAGCGCGTAGGTGACGCTCCACTTGTCGCCGCTGCGCCCGCCGGCCCAGGACAGGTCGATGGCGTCGCGGCCGCCGCGCGTGGAGGTGCCGCCGCGGACCTTGATCTGGTCGCCCTGGTATTCCTTCTTCAAGATCACGTTGATCACGCCGGCGACCGCGTCGGAGCCGTAGATCGCCGAAGCGCCGCTGGCGAGCACTTCGATGCGCTCGACGATCGCGGTGGGAATGTTGTTGTAGTTGGCGAAGTTGCTCTTGCCCTGGTACGGCAGCGGGTAATCGACCACGCGCCGGCCGTTGATCAGCAGCAGGCTGCGGCCCGGTCCCATGTTGCGCAGGTTGAGCGGGCTGGCGTTGACGGTGTGCTGGCCCCAGGCGATGTCGGATTCGACCGTGCCCATTGCTTCGGTCAGCGTGGTCAGCGCGTCGTAGACGGTGTTGAAGCCTTCCTTCTCGATCTGCGCGGCGGTGATGGTGAACACCGGCGCCGGGCCTTCGATCTCGGCGCGCTTGATGCGCGAGCCGGTGACGGTGACCTTGTCGATCTCGGTGGGCTTGCGGCCGGCGGCGGCGGGTTCGGCGGCGGCGCCGTCGGGCGACTGCGCGGCTTGCGCCTGCGCGGCCAGCGGCGCGCCCAGGGCGCAGAGCAAGGCGCAGGTCAGGGCGCTGCGTCTGAGGGTGGAATGGTTCATCGTGGCGGTGCTCCCCATGAAGTGGACTGCAATCAGCGACCCGTCCTTGGTCCGAAAACCCGGTGATGCGTCTTTTCTATCGATCTAAGACCACGCGCCGGGACAGCCCGAAAGAGCATCCCGGCCTATCCAATCCCCAAATTGGATCGATCTAAATTAAGCACGACCTCGCCGCCGGTTGCATGACGCGGCGCAGCAACATGGCTGTGTTAGGCCGGCCGCGGCCGTGGCGGTGCGCTGTGCCGAAGCTAAGTGTTTGTTTTGCCGAGACCGGCTTGAGGCGTCGGCGCAGGCGCGGCGAGGTTGCGGGAGGCGCGGTGGGATCCTGCAGCGCAGCAAGCGCTGTGCGCCCTGCCCGGCAAGCGAAAGGAGGCGGATCAGCGGGCTTTCGTTTGTCGTGGTCGAAACGGGGTGTCGTGCGAGCGGACAGGAAAGCATCGGGGCTGAAGCCCCTCCCACAAACAGGAAGGCATCGGGGCTGAAGCCCCTCCACAAGCGGCCGGTCCGGCGCGCTCTTGTGGGAGGGGCTTCAGCCCCGATGCTTTCGTCTCCGCCACGACGAACTCGCCGCCGCGACGCCGGCCCGGAACGCTGCAGCGCCCCCGGCTGGCCAGCGAATCGCCGGACAACGCGTGGCGACCGTACGGCCCGCCCTCAGCCGCGCAACGCCGCCACCAACGCGCGCACCCGCTGCGCGTCGCTCTGGCTCCAGTCCGGCGACAGCCCGGCCAGGGCCTCGTTGCGGTAGCGCATGGCCGAACGCCGCGGCCCCTTGGCCGAGGCGTGCAGCTCGCGCACGCCGGTGCGCCGCGCCAGTTCGGCGATGTTGTCGGCGGTGACGCCGGCGCCGGCCATCAGCGCGATGCGCCCGGCCGCCTGTTGCGCCAGCGCCGCGATGCGCGCGGCGCCGCTGCAGGCATCGGCGGCGCCGCCGGAGGTGAGGATGCGCTCGCAGCCCAGCGCGACCGCCGCTTCCAGCGCCCGGCCCTGATCGCGCGCGGCGTCGAACGCGCGGTGGAAGGTGACGCCGAGCGCGCCGGCCGCGGCGATCTGCTCGCGGCACACTTCCGTATCGACCTCGCCGTCGGCGTCGAGCGCGCCGATCACCACGCCGTCGCAGCCCAGCCGCACGCAGGCCTCGATGTCGGCGAGCATCGCCGCGCGTTCGGCCGGGTCGTAAAGGAAATCGCCGCCGCGCGGGCGGATCAGCACGTACAGCGGGATGCGCAAGCGCTCGCGCGCGACCGCCAGCGCGCCGTAGGACGGCGTGGTGCCGCCTTCGGCGAGGTTGTCGCACAGCTCCACGCGGTCGGCGCCGCCGTCCTGCGCGGCCAGGGCGGAGGTCAAAGAGCCGGCAGAAACTTCCAGCAAGGGTCGATCGATCGCGTTCAAGGGCTTTGCCTCAGTTCCATTCGCCCCAACCTAACGCCTGTACGCGAAATCGCCGCGAAATCCCCCACGACACCCGCCTCAAGTCTGCTCGGTCGCATACACCGACCGCGCATCCAGCAGCGCATCGCGCTGGCCCGCATCGCACACCGCATAGACGAAGCCGCGATGCAGCGCATGCGCGCCGACCTCGCCGTGCTTGTTGATCGCCAGGAAACACACCTGCAAGGTCTTGCTCGCCTGCGGACGCTTGCGCACCACCCGCTCGATCGCCTCGCGGCAGGCCTCGTCGGGGCTGCGGCCCTGACGCATCAGCTCCACCACCAGGAAGCTGGCGGCGTTGCGCAGCATCTCCTCGCCGACGCCCGAGGCGGTGGCCGCGCCGACGTCGTTGTCGACGTACAGGCCGGCGCCGACGATCGGGCTGTCGCCGACCCGGCCGTGCAGCTTCCAGGCCATGCCGCTGGTGGTGCAGGCGCCGGCGAGCTTGCCGGCGCGGTCGATGGCGAGAATGCCGAGGGTGTCGTGGTTGTGCTTGTCGCCCGGCCTGGCGTGGTCCAGGCGCTCGGCGTTGATGACCGGCTGGTACTTCGAGGTCTTGCGCCACTCGTTCCAGGCCGCGCGCGCCTTGTCGGTCAGCAGCGGCTCCTTCGGGAAGCCTTGTTCGATCGCGAACTGCTGCGCGCCGGCGCCGACCAGCAGCACGTGCGGAGTGCGCTCCATCACCCGCCGCGCGACGCTGACCGGATGGGCGATGTCTTCCAGCGCGGCGACCGCGCCGCAGCGGCCGTCGCCGTCCATGAGGCTGGCGTCCAGGGTCAGCACGCCGTCGCGGTCGGGATTGCCGCAGCGGCCGACCGTGGCGTTGCACAGGTCGGCCTCGGCCCAGCGCGCGCCGGCCTCGACCGCGTCCAGCGCCGCGCCGCCCTCGCCCAGCACCTTCCACGCCGCCTGATTGGCGCCGACGCCGAAGTCCCAGGTCGAGACCACGCGCGCGCCGTCGATGGCCTTCGGCGCCGGCGGCGGCGCGGAGGTGGCAGCGGCGGCGGCGAGCGCGGGCAAGGCCGG
>NZ_LXSD01000340.1:0-6333 GCF_017168095.1 Lysobacter enzymogenes
CCCGGCGCTGGCGCGGATCGCCGCGCGCACGCTGCCGGCGCTGGCCGCCGACCGCGCCGGCGGCGCCAATGCGCTCGATCACGCGCAGTTGGACCGGATCCTGCGGCTCGCCGACGATCCCTGGCTGGCCGCCGACCTGCCGCGCTGGGCGACGCCGCCGGCGGCGCCGAACGCGCCGTTGTGGGACCGGCGCGAGCCCTTGTCGATCGGCATCGACGAACCCGCCGGCTTGCAGGCGCCGCTGGACCTGGCCGCGCTCGGCGAGGGCCGCTGGCTGGCCGCGTTCGGCGAAGCCGGCGTGGCGGTGTACGACGCCGGCGGCCGCTGCCTGCGCCGCTACGCGGTGCCCGCGCACCGGCTGGTGCTCGGCGACAGCGGCGAAGTCGCGCTGGCCCTGGCCAGGCGCGAATCGGTCTGGCGCATCGCCCGGCTCGACCTGACCCGGCACGGCATCGACGACCTCGGCGCGATGCCGCTGCAGTTCTTCGCCGACCGCTTCGACGGCATCGCCTGGTCGGCGGCGACGGCGCAGCGCATCGTCGCGCTCGACGCGGGCCCGGCGGATGCGGGCGCGCGGCCGCTGGACGTGCTGTGGAGCGTCGGCGATCTCGGCGGGCAGATCGTGCAGGCGCGGTTCCTGCGCCACGACGAGTTGTTCCTGGTCGCCGGCCGCGGCGCGACCGCGATCTGGCATTACCGCACCGCGCCGCAACGCGCGCTGGTGTCGCGCGAGCCGGTGCAGTTGGACGCCGGCGGCACGCTGCTGGACCCGCACGGCGCGGCGAGCGATCCGCGGGTGGAGATCGAGGCCTCGGGCCGCGTGCGGTTTTCCTTCCGCATGCAGGGCCGCGAGTGCGCGATCGAGCTGGAGCCGGCCGAGCCCGGCGATTGCGATGCCGAAGCGATCCCGCTGGCGCGCGGTTTCCTGGTGCTGCTGCTCGGCGCCCGGCGCCTGCGCGCCTGCCTCATCCGCCGCGGCAGCGACGCCAACGCGCGCTGCGTGGCCCAGCTCGACTGGCCGCAGGCGCGGCTGCGCGCGCGCGAGCAGGACGACCGGCTGGTGCTGTTCGACGACGAGGGCAGGGCGGTGGCGATCGGGACCGAAAGTTCGCAGGTGCGGCGGGTGCGCTTGCAGTGAGGCTTTCGCGGCCCGCAGCGCGGCGGGCATGCCGACGCGATTTGGTATCCCCTGTAGGAGCGGCGCGAGCCGCGACCGCGACAACCCAACTACGCCGAAAGCTGCGTCGTCGTTGCGTTGTCGCGGTCGCGGCTCGCGCCGCTCCTACAGGTAGCGCCCCGTCTTTCTCGCGATCCGCGGCAAAGAAAAAGCCCGGCATGCGCCGGGCTTTTTCATCGCTCATGCACCCCAGCCAGGATCAGGGAAACACCTTGATCTGCTGGTCGGCCTTGCGCACCATCGCCGTGCCCGCCTTACAGCCGAAGGCTTCGCCGAAGGCGGACAGGTTCGACAGCGGGATGTTGGTGCGCCACTGGCCCGGCGCGTAGATGCCGGTGGCCGCGCGCTGCGCCGCCGCTTCCGCGCTCAGCTGCTGCGCCCACACGCCGGCCCAGGCCTTGAAGAACGACTGGTTGGCGTCCTTGGTCGCGGCAGGCTGCGCGGCGCGGTATGCGGCCCAGGCGAGTTCGACGCCGGCCTGGTCGGCGATGGCGACTTCGCGCACCTGCTGGCCGTTGACCTTGACCGAGCTCAGGCCCGGCCAGGATTCGGCGCTGTACTGCGCCGCCACGCGCGCGGTCATCGCGTCCCAGGCCGCGACTTCGGTCGGGGTCCACCAGTCGCGCACTTCCTGCTTGGCGTCGACGTAGCGGCCGCGGCTGTCGAAGCCGTGGGTCAGCTCGGCGCCGACCAGGGCGCCGAACGCGCCGTACTGCGCGGCGTCGCCGCGGCTCATGTCGAGCACCGGCGCCTGCAGCATCGCCGCGGTCACGATCAGGCGGTTCTGGGCGATGTCGTAGGCCAGCGACGGCTCCTGCGGCAGCACGTCCCAGCGGCGGTCGGCGTTGCCGCGGCCGATGCGCTTCATCTCTTCGCGGTGGCGCCAGGTCGAGGCGATCAGCATGTTGCTGCCGAAGCTGCCGCGGCCCATCGGCTGCACGGTGTAGTCCAGGTCGCGCTTGGGCGTGCCGATCTCGATCTTGAGCTTGGCCAGCTTGGCGCGCGCCTCGTTCTTGGCGCTGTCGCTGAAGCGGGTGTCGGCGTCGATGGCCTTGGCCAGCGCCTCGCGCACCTGCTGGGCGATCTGCTCGGCGCGCTGGTCGGTGGCGGCGGGCAGGTAGCGCGCGGCGTACTCGTGGCCGACCATCGGGCCGGCGGCCAGGGTGATCGCGTCGAGCACGGCCTGCTGGCGCGCGGGCTGCTCGCGCTGGCCGCGCAGGATCTTGCCGCGGAAATCGAACTCGGCGTCGCGGAAGCTCTTGGCCAGGTACGGCGCCATCGAATCGCCGACGCGCCAGCGCAGGTAGGTCTTCCACTGCTCGGGCTTGAGCTGGTCGATCAGCTTGTCCATCTCGGCGAACAGCGCCGGGTTGGCCATCGACACGCTGTCGTCGCTGACGCCCTGGGCCTTGAGGAAATCGCCGAGCTGCAGGCGCTTGTAGGTCTTGCCCAGGCTCGCGGTGGCGACCGGCGCGTAGTTGGCGACCGGATCGCGCAGCGCCGACAGCGGCTTGGAGGCGCGCGCCAGGCGGGTTTCCAGGTCGATCACCAGCTGCGACTCGGCCGCGAGCTTGTCCTTCGGCGTGCCGGTCAGGGTCAGGATCTTCTGCACGTAGACGTTGTACTGCGCCAGCAGCTGGCGGGTGTCGTTGTCGGTGCGGGTGTAGTAGGCCGGATCCGGCAGGCCCAGGCCGCCCTGGCTGAAGTAGCCGATGTGGCGTTCCAGGTCCTTGAGGTCGATGTCGGCGCCGAAATTGAACAGCACCGGGATGCCGACCTGGTGCAGCGCGGCGATCGAGGCCGGGATGTCCTTGGACTTCTTGATCGCGTTGATGCGGCCCAGCAGCGGGGCGATCGGCTGCGAGCCGTCGCGTTCGACCGCGGCCTCGTCCAGGCCGCTGGCCCAGAAGTCGCCGAGCAGCTTCTGCACGTTGCCCTGCGGCGCGCTCATCGCGGTGTTGAGCAGTTCCAGCTGCTGGCGGCGGGCGTTGCCGGCCAGGGTCTCCAGCGCCGAGACCGAGGCGGCGCCGGACAGCGGATTGGCGCGCAGCCAGTCGGCGTTGGCGTTGGCGTAGAAATCGGTGCAGGCGTTGGCGACGGCCGGAGCCTTGGGCTTGGGCGCGGCCTTCTTCTTGGCGGCGTCGGCGGCGGGCGAGGCCAGGCCGGCGAGGAGGCTGAGGGCGAGGGCGCAGGCAAGCGGGCGTAGGGTCAGCATCGCGTAGTCCATCCGGAGGATGCGGGAGTTTAACAATCCGGCGTGGGATGGCGGTGAACGGGGTTGGGATGGGGATCGGGGATTTGGGTCGGGAATTGGGGGGGGGCGGGAGCCGTCACGGCGCCGTGCCGCTCGCTCGCCGTCATCCCCGCGAAGGCGGGAATCCAGGGCTTCATCGCGACATGGCTCTGAAGTCTCTGGATCCCCGCCTTCGCGGGGATGACGTTCTTGGAGGTGCATCGCGACCTGCCGGTCGGGACTCCCGGCTCCCGAATCCCGAACCCCGAACCCCGAAGAAAAACAAAGGCCCGGGAATCCCCGGGCCTTCGTCGATGCATCAAGGCCGGCGCCAATCGCGCGCCGCGGCGATCACCAGATGATCACCTGCTTGTCGCCCTCGCGCACCATCGGCTGGCCCGGCTTGCACGAGAACGCCGCCGCGAAGGTCGGCAGGTTCGACGGCGCGCCGATTGCGCGGAAGTTGGCCAGCGCGTGCTCGTCGGTCTGCAGGCGCATCTTCTCCTCGTCCGGGGTGAAGTTGCGGCGCCACACCGTGGCCCAGTTGAGGAAGAAGCGCTGGTCGCGGGTCAGGCCGTCGGTCTTCGGGTCCGGGGTGTCGCCCGCGGCCTTCTTCATCGCGTCGTACGCGGTGGCCAGGCCGCCGAGGTCGGCGATGTTCTCGCCCAGGGTGTGGGTGCCGTTGACCTTCTGCCCGCCGATCGCGGTGTAGCCGTCGAACTGCTTGATCAGCTTGCCGGTCAGGGCCGAGAACGCCTTGGCGTCGGACGGCGCCCACCACACTTCCATGTTGCCGGTCGGCCCGAAGCGCGAACCCTGGTCGTCGTAGCCGTGGGTCATTTCATGGCCGATCACCGCGCCGATGCCGCCATAGTTGACCGCGTCGTCGGCCTTGGGGTCGAAGAACGGCGGCTGCAGGATCGCGGCCGGGAACACGATCTCGTTCTGCAGCGGGTTGTAGTAGGCGTTGACCGTCTGCGGGCTCATGCCCCACTCGGTCTTGTCGACCGGCTTGCCGATCTTGCTCAGGTTCCACTTGTAGTTGAACTCGTTGGCCGCCTTGACGTTGGCGTAGTAGCTGTCGCGGCCGGTCTTCAGGCCGCTCCAGTCGCGCCACTTGTCCGGGTAGCCGATCTTCGGGGTGAAGCTGGCCCACTTCTCCAGCGCCTTCTTCTTGGTGTCGGCGCTCATCCACGACAGGTTCTCGATGCGCGACTTCAGCGACTGGCGCAGGTTCTCCACCAGCGCCTGCATGCGCTGCTTGGACTCGGCGGGGAAGGCGACCTTGACGTACAACTGGCCCATCGCTTCGCCGGCCTGGCCTTCGACCGTGGCCAGCACGCGCTTCCAGCGGTCCTTGATCTCCTTCTGGCCGCGCATGGTCTTGGCGTAGAAGTTGAAGTTCTCCTGCACGAAGGCGTCGGACAGGAACGGCGAGGCGCCGTCGATGGTGTGGAAGCGCAGGTAGGCCTGCCAGGCGCTCGCCGGGGTGTCGGCGATCATCTTGCTGACTTCCTCGTGGAAGCCCGGCACCGCCAGCGAGAACATCTTCGGCGCGGCCACGCCCTGGGTTTCGAAGAACTTGGTCCAGGAGAAGTTCGGGGTCAGCTCGTCGGCCTTGGCCGGGCTGATCGGGTTGTAGTACAGCGAGACGTCGCGCGAGAGCTGCTCGCGGGTCTTGGAGGCCTTGGCCAGGCGGGTCTCGAACGCGATCACGTCCTTGGCCTGCTTGGCCGCGTCTTCGGGTTTAGCGCCGCCGAGCTCGAGCACCTTCGCGATGTGCTGCTCGTACGCGGCCAGCTTGTCCTTGAACTTGGCGTCGGTGTAGTACGGCGCGTCCGGCAGGCCCAGGCCGCCCTGGGTGGCGTAGGCGATGTTGTTGGCCGAGTCCTTGAAGTCGGCCTGGGCGCCGAAGTCGAACAGCGGGTTGTCGCCGGTGGCCGCAGTGTCGCGCAGGTAGGCGGCGATCTTCTCGGGGCTGTCGACGGCGTCGATCTTGGCCAGGTCGGCCTTCAGCGGCTCGATGCCCTGGGCGTTGACCTTGGCCTCGTCCATGCCGGTGGCCCACAGGTCGCCGACGATCTTCTCCACGCCGGTGGCCTTGGTGTCGGCCGCGGCCTGCTCGGCGAGCTGGTGCTGGACGTCGTTGGAACGCTCGTCGAGCATTTCGAACGCGCCCCAGGAGGTGCGGTCGCCCGGGATCGGGTTGGCCGCCAGCCACTTGCCGTTGGCGTAGCCGGCGAAGTCGACGCAGGCGTCCTTGCTGCTGTCCAGGTCGCCGATCTCGAAGCGGTTGACCTTCTGCAGCTTGCTCTCGTCGAGCTTGAGCGCGGTGGCGGCTTCGGCCGGCTTGGCGGCCTGGTCGCCGGCCGGAGCGGTCGGCGCGGGGGCTTCGGTTTTGCCGCCGCAGGCCGCGACGGCGGTGGCGATGGCGACGGACAGCAACAGGACTTGCGGTTTCTTGAGGGTCACAGCGGGCTCCGGCCGTAAGGCGTAGGCGAGAAACAGTGCGGGATTGTGGCCGATTCTGGGTCGGCGCGTCGCCGGCGGGCACGACGCGCGCGGCCCGGGCACCGGGCGGACGATAGTCCCGGCCGGCGCGCGCGCAGGGTGTCGAAGGTCATGTGTGACGGTTCGGTAATGTTCGCCGGGGCCGCTGGCGGACTGGGAGACGCGGCGGAACGCCGGGGTGCGGGGCTGGGCGGCAGGCGCGGGAGCCTCGAGTTTTCGGCCCTCGCCGCGGGGTGAGCGGCGTGCCTGGCGGCAAGCGCGGGTTCGCTGCGGCTGGCTCGGCGGCGCCGGTTGGGCGCCGCCGGTCTTGCGCAGGCGGTCGCATGGGCGGTGCCGGTTCGGCCGCCCCACCTGGCCCGCCGGCCCGGTCGGTTCGCCCGGCGGTCGTGCCCGATTGGCGGATCGGCGCGCA
>NZ_LXSD01000341.1:5000-13788 GCF_017168095.1 Lysobacter enzymogenes
GTATGGAAGGGCCATCGCTCAACGGATAAAAGGTACTCCGGGGATAACAGGCTGATACCGCCCAAGAGTTCATATCGACGGCGGTGTTTGGCACCTCGATGTCGGCTCATCACATCCTGGGGCTGTAGTCGGTCCCAAGGGTATGGCTGTTCGCCATTTAAAGTGGTACGCGAGCTGGGTTCAGAACGTCGTGAGACAGTTCGGTCCCTATCTGTCGTGGGCGTTGGAGATTTGAGAGGGGCTGCTCCTAGTACGAGAGGACCGGAGTGGACGAACCTCTGGTGTTCCGGTTGTCACGCCAGTGGCACTGCCGGGTAGCTATGTTCGGAAGCGATAACCGCTGAAAGCATCTAAGCGGGAAGCGCGCCTCAAGATGAGATCTCCCGGGAGCTCGACTCCCCTAAAGGAACCATCAAGACTAGGTGGTTGATAGGCAGGGTGTGTAAGTGCAGCAATGCATTGAGCTAACCTGTACTAATGATCCGTGTGGCTTGACCATATAACCTCAAGTGGCCTTGGACTCGACGACGCGTCGACACTCCAGACCAAACACTGACTCGCTACATTCCAATCTATTCGCCGACAACGCAGTCCATCGCGTTGAAAGCACCCAACGAGAGCGTGCGCGCTACTTCAATCCATCGAAGACAGCGACCCTCCACCCTCTCCCTGGTGATAATAGCTGTGTGGAACCACCCGATCCCATCCCGAACTCGGAAGTGAAACGCATATGCGCCGATGGTAGTGTGGCTTAAGCCATGCAAGAGTAGGTCATCGCCAGGGGCTTTACACCGAAGGCCGGATCCCACAGGATCCGGCCTTCTTCTTTTGCGCAGAACGTAATCGAACAGCGCCGAACGGACGGCCATGATCGCGCGCCAGGCCGGCGAGTATTTGCTTGCTGAACATCGAGCGATGCTTGGCTCTGTCGGCACGCAGCGGCACGGTCCACGGCGAAGCTGACGCCGCGCCTGCAGGGACTTCGGTGGGATGCGGATAGTCCAATTCACGTGGCTGCGCTGACGCTCCGATCGCCCAGACAGCTACCACCCGTCATAAGCAGCCATCGCCTGGCATCGAGCCTGCGCGCCAGTCGGCTTGGCGCGGTCGCGACTCGCGCCGCTCTTACAGGGCGCTGACCCGAGCAGTCAGCTAATCCCGATAGCTCCGCCGGCGGGGAGACTGCGCGCGCTCAAACGGCGGAAACCCTGGCGGAAATTATCGTGTGCCTGAAGGCCGAGGCCTTGACACAAAAATAAACGCACGCATTCAGCCCGCTTGCACACCTGGGCGCAGGACTGCAGGTACACTCGCCGGGCTGCTACACGCCGGCATCGCGCCGCGCGCAGCTTGCCGGCCACATCGTCCCGACGGGGCATGGCCGTGCCGCCGGTTCCCGCTGCGCCAGGACGCTCCGGGATCGGCTCCGTCTAAAGGAGAGGCGAAAGATGAAGTTCATAATCACCGGCAAGGTCCGCCACCGCTAAGTCGGTGCGCTCGGCCCGGGATCCGCTGCTGTCGGATCCGCTTCGGGTCGCGTTTGGCCGACCGTCGTTCGTTCCAGGCCGCTGCGGTGGCCGTGGATCGCTCGCGCGCGTCCGCCGCCTCACTCCCGTTTATCGATCGACGCCTCGTTGGCGTCCAGTCGCTCGCGTGCGTCGTCCGCCCGCGCCGGTTCCGGCGCGCTGCCGGACGAACGCCGCGGCGGGAGCCGTTCCAGTTCATAAGGCAACACTCTCATGATGATCTTTCGTTGGTTCGAATCGTTGATCGATCCGTTCCGCCCGGCGCCGGCGCAGATGCCGCCGCGCTCGGTGGCGCGGTTCTACTGGCACTTCATCCGCCAGGCCTGGCCGATCTTCGTGATCCTGACCGTGGTCGGCTTCTTCGCCGCCATCGTCGAAGTGATCATGTTCGACTACCTCGGCAAGGTGGTCGATCTGGTCAACACCACGCCCGCCTCGGAGCTGTTCGCTACCCACGGCGAGCAGCTGTTGTGGATGACGGCGGTGATGCTGATCGCGCGGCCGGTGTGTCTGGGGCTGCACGATCTGCTGCTGAACCAGACCGTGCACCCGAACATGACCAATCTGGTGCGCTGGCAAACCCATCGCTACATGCTGCGGCAGAGCCTGAGCTTCTTCCAGAACGACTTCGCCGGCCGCGTCGCCAACCGGATCATGCAGACCGGCCCGTCGTTGCGCGAATCCACCACCCAGGCGTTCGACGCGATCTGGTACGTGGTCGTGTACTCGGCTTCGGCGATCTATCTGTTCGCCCAGGCCGACGTCTGGCTGGTGGCGCCGCTGTTGGTGTGGATCGTGCTGTTCATCGGCCTGATGCGTTACTTCGTACCGCGGGTGAAGCTGCGTTCGTGGCGGGCCTCGGACGCGCGTTCCAAGCTGATGGGTCGCATCGTCGACGGCTACACCAACATCGCCACGCTCAAGCTGTTCGCGCACTCGCGGCGCGAAGAAGAATACGTGGCCGAGGCGATGGTCGAGCAGACCCAGCGTTCGCGCGAGATGACCCGCATGACCACGCTGATGGGCGTGAGCATCACCGTGCTCAACGGCTTTCTGATCGTCGGCACCACCGGCCTGGCGCTGTGGCTGTGGCATCGGGGCTCGATCACGGTCGGCGCGATCGCGCTGGCGACGGGCCTGGTGATCCGCATCCACAACATGTCCGGCTGGATCATGTGGACGGTCAACGGCATCTTCGAGGACATCGGCACGGTGCAGGACGGCATCGAGACGATCTCGCGGCCGCTGACCGTGGTCGATCGCGAAGAGGCCAAGCCGCTCCAGGTGACGCGTGGCGAGGTGCGCTTCGAAAACGTGCACTTCCATTACGGCAAGGACGCCGGGCTGATCGCCGACCTCGATCTCACGGTCAAGCCGGGCGAGAAGATCGGCTTGGTCGGGCCGTCGGGCGCGGGCAAGTCGACGCTGATGAACATCCTGCTGCGCCTGTACGACCTGGAGGGCGGCCGCATCGCGGTCGACGGCCAGGACATCGCCGCGGTGACGCAGGAAAGCCTGCGCTCGCAGATCGGCGTGGTCACCCAGGACACTTCGCTGTTGCATCGTTCGATCCGCGACAACCTGCTGTACGGGCGACCGAACGCGAGCGAAGAGGAGATGTTCGAAGCGGTGCGCAAGGCGCGTGCGGACGAGTTCATCGGGCACTTGGTCGATGGCGAAGGACGCGTGGGCTACGACGCCCTGGTCGGCGAGCGCGGCGTGAAGCTGTCCGGCGGCCAGCGCCAGCGCGTGGCGATCGCGCGGGTGCTGCTGAAGAACGCGCCGATCCTGATCCTCGACGAGGCGACTTCGGCGCTGGATTCGGAAGCCGAAGCGGCGATCCAGGAGAGCCTGGAGACGTTGATGGCGGGCAAGACGGTGATCGCGATCGCGCACCGGCTCTCGACCATCGCGCGGATGGACCGGCTGGTGGTGATGGACAAGGGCCATATCATCGAGACCGGGACGCATGAGGCGCTGATTGCGCGCGATGGCTTGTATGCGCGGCTTTGGAAGCGGCAGACCGGTGGGTTTGTCGCGGTCGAGGCGTAATCGCGCTCACCCCGACCCCTCTCCCGCGTTGCGGGAGAGGGGCGTTGATGGTTGATCTCGGGCCTCTCTTCCTTCGTGGGAGAGGGGCCTTTTTGTGGGTGGGGTTTGCGCGAGGAAATACGTTGGCGTCGTAGGTGCGGTTTCGCGGTCGCGGCTTGCGCCGCTCCTACAGGGGGAAACGCGTCAGAACAGCGAGCCGGTGGTGCCGCGGCCGTCGTCGCCGCGCGAGCCTGCGCGCTTGCGCACCCAGCCGCCTACGCCCGAGGGTTTGTGGCCGGGCGGCTTCGTTTTCGCGGCGCCGCGCTCGCGTTCCTGCCGGTGCGCGTTTTCGGCCATCGCCTTGAACTGGCGTTCGCGCTGCAGCCACAGCTCGTCCATGCTCGGGTCGGCGACCAGGGCCGCGGCGCCGAGGTCGGCTTCGCTGGCTTCGTCGGGAATGTGCTGGAACGGGATGCGCATCGGCGCGGCGCCCTGCGCCAACGCATCTTGCATCGCGCCGAAGTACAGGCGGTTGTTGCCGTAGCGCTGGTTGATCTGGTCGAGCACGCGGGTCAGCGCCTGATTGCGCTGGCGCTCGGGGAACAGCGCGGCGCTGTCGCCGGCGTCGGGCAGCAGGTCGATCAGCGACACCGCGACCGACAGCGGCGGATGCCGTTCGACCCGCCAGCGACCGCTGGCGGCGGCGCGCAGCAGCGGCTCCAGCGCGTCGGCCATCAGGTGCAGCAAGGTCGGCGTGTCGTCGAGCGGGGCGAACGAGAGGTCGCGGCTGAAGCGTTGCTCGCGGCCGACGAAGCGCACGTGCAGGCTCAGACCGCGGGCCTTGCTGCGCTCCTGGCGCAAACGCATCGCCGCTTTCGCCAGCAGCTTGAACAGCACCGAGCGCATGCCGTCGGCGGTGCGCATTTGCGGATCGAGCACGTGCGAATGGCCGACCGAAGCGACCGCGGCGCGCTGCCGCGGCGGCAGTTCGATGCCGCGCAACTGCGCCCAGAAACGCTCGCCCTCGATGCCGCCCCAGATCGCCTTGAGCCGTTCGCGCGGCGCGGCGGTGAGCTGTTCGACCGTGTCGATGCCGGCCTGGTTGAGGCGTTGCAGCATCGACGGGCCGACGCCGCACAGGTCCTGCAACTGCAGGCCGTGCAGCGCGTGCGGCAGGTCGGCCAGCTCGACCACGGTGAGGCCGTCGACCTTGTCGATGTCCGACGCCGTCTTGGCCAGGAAGGTGTTCGGCGCGATGCCGACCGAGCAGCGGATCGGGTCGAGCCCGCGGTCGATCAGCGTGCGCTTGATCCTGCGCGCGATGGCGACGGCGTTGTCGCGCTCGCGTTCGCGGCCGATCAGGCGGCAGGCGACTTCGTCGATCGACAGCGGCTTGCCGTCGATGGGAATGCAGTCCTGGATCGCCGCGATCAAGCGATGGTGCAGCTCGACATAGCGCGCCGGCCGCGCCTGCACCAGGGTGATGTCGGGGCAGCGTTCGACCGCTTCGCGCACCGGCGTGCCGGTCTTGACCCCGTGCACCTTGGCTTCGCGGCTGGCGGCGATGCAGCAGGTGCTGGCCGCCATCACCGGTACCACGCCGACCGGACGCCCGCGCAATTCCTTGCGGTCGAATTGTTCGACCGAGGCGAAATAGGAATTGAAGTCGACGAACAGGCAGCGCAGGGTCACGGCGGCGGGGCCATGCTGGGGGCGTCAGTATCGCGCTGTGCGGTGAAGGGCGCAGCGCGGGGCGGGCGCAGAGCTTGGCGCGCGACGGTCGCAGGCGGCGATACTGCTTTTGGATCAGTAGGTTGCGGTCTTCGGCGGACCCGCTGTAGGAGCGGCGCAAGCCGCGACCGCGCACTGGCGGCTGGCGTCGTAAGCGCGGTTTCGCGGTCGCGGCTTGCGCCGCTCCTACAGGGGCTGCGTTGCGGATGCGTCGTGGCGGGTTGGGGCGCGATCGTGGTCGGGCTTGCGTTGCAAGCGCGTTTTCGCGGTCGCGGCTTGCGCCGCGCCTACAGGTAGATGTCGTGGGCTGCGCTGGAGGCGGGCCCGGTCGCAGCCGGGCCCGGATCGGGACGGCTGCGCTTACAGCACCACCGGCGGCTCGCCGCCGACGATGACCACATCGGCCTTGCGTCGCGCGAACAGGCCCACGGCGACCACGCCGGGGATCTGGTTGAGCGCGTTCTCCAGCTTGACCGGTTCGGCGATGGCCAGGTTGTGGATGTCGAGGATGACGTTGCCGTTGTCGGTGACCACGCCGTTGCCGGCCGCGTCCTGGCGCCACACCGGCTGGCCGCCGGTCAGCGCCACGATCTGGCGCGCGACCAGGCTGCGCGCCATCGGGATCACTTCCACCGGCAGCGGGAACTTGCCCAGCACCTTGACCTGCTTGGACGGGTCGACGATGCAGACGAACTTCGCGCTGGCCTCGGCGATGATCTTCTCGCGGGTCAGCGCGGCGCCGCCGCCCTTGATCAGGCATTTGTTCGGATCGCACTCGTCGGCGCCGTCGACGTACAGCGACAGCTGGCCGGCGCTGTTGAGGTCGAGCACCTCGATGCCGAGCTCGCGCAGCAGCGCCGTGCTCTGCTCGGAGCTGGACACCGCGCCCTTGATGCGGTCCTTGATGCGGCCCAGGGCCTGGATGAAATAGGCCACGGTCGAGCCGGTGCCGACGCCGACGATCATGCCGTCTTCGATGTAGTCGATGGCTTTTTCGGCGGCCAGGCGCTTGTGTTCGCTCATTGGATTCGGGCAGTTGGGAGGAAAGGTGGGACGGGAATACGGGCGGCCGCGGGAGCGAAGGAGACAGCGGAAAACCCGAGGTTTTCCCGTTTCTTCGCGGCCTTGGCCGCCCTGCGGCGGTCACTCCATCGCCAGCAACAGCTTCCACTGCGCCGCAGACACCGGCAGCACCGAGAGGCGGTTGCCGCGGCGGGTCAGGGCGAAGTCCTCGCCGAGTTCTTCGGCGCGGGCCTTGATCTCGTCCAGGGCGATGGTGCGCGAGAGCTTGCGTTCGAAGGCCACGTCCACCAGCAGCCAGCGCGGGTCTTCGCGCGTGCTCTTGGGGTCGTAGTAGTCGGACTTGGGATCGAACTGGGTCGGGTCCGGATAGGCCTCGGCGGCGATGGTGGCCAGGCCGACGATGCCGGGCACGGCGGTGTTGGAGTGGTAGAACAAGACGCCGTCGCCGACCTTCATGCCGTCGCGCATGTAGTTGCGGGCCTGGTAGTTGCGCACGCCGTTCCATGGCTCGGTGCGCACGCGTTCGAGATCGTCGATGGAGAAAGTGTCCGGTTCGGACTTCATCAGCCAATAGCGGCGTCGTGCAGTCATGCGGGGGGCTCGCAAGGTTCGGATGCGGGGGCAGTCGCATCGCGGTTGGGGGATCAGGCGTACAGCGCGGAGCGGCAATCCACGGTGCCGGCTTCGGTGCACACGGCGTCCAGCGCGACATCCCAGTCGGCGGCGTCGAGGCGCTCGACGCGCTGCAATTCGAATGCGGCGCCGACCAGCCAGGGGGGGGCGGGTCGGCGTTGGCGGAAGGCGAGGCTGCGATCGTACCAGCCGCCGCCCATGCCCAGACGGTGGCCGCGGGCGTCGAAGCCAACCAACGGCAGGACAATCAGGCTCATGTCCTCAGCCCGAAGCAACGAGCTGTCAGCCAGCGCCGGCTCCGGTATACCGAAACGATTGGCCACCAACGGATCGCCCGGCCGCCACGGCGCGAAGCGCAGGCTCTGGTCGGCATGCAGCACCGGCAGGCAGTAGACGCAGTCCGCGGGCAGGCGCAGTTGCCAGGCGTGCAGGGCGATCTCGCCATCGCTGGCCCAATAGCCGGCGACATAGCCCGACTGCGGCGCGAACGGCAGCGACAGCAGTCGCGCGGCGAGCGCTTCGGCGCCGCCGATGCGCGCGGCGGCCGGCTGGGTGCGGCGGCGCTCGCGCAGTTCGCGGCGCAGGGTGGTGCGGTCGTGCGTCATGCGGTCGGGGGGCTCGGCATGGTCGGGGCGGGGCCAAGGCGGCCGGGCGTGCATAAGGAAACGGGCGCGGTCACCTGGGTGACGTCGCGCCCGTTCCGGGATGAGTAGTCCTCCGCCAATGGCGATGCTTGCGAAACGACCTTGAACCCGGGGTTCAAGTGGGAACGCTTGGACGCCTTCGGGCTTCCCGCTGCTAGGCGGACTTGCACTCCGGGCTTCCGGCGCGTCCCCGGTGTCGTCATTAAGGGACAAGGCGAATGTTTGCGCACGCCGTCGCGCACAGCAGAGGACGTGCGCGCAGTATAGCGCGCGAGTGCCGGCAGGCGAATCCGCTCGTCGGCGATGCTGCGTTGCGGTTCATGCGCTTGTGCGCAGCGCCATGAACGGGGCGCGGCGTGACGCGCGTCGCGCCGGTTTCTGGCGCGTGCGCCCGGTATCGGCGGATCGATGCGGGCGTGCAGTGCGGATCGTCGCGCCGCGACAGCGGCGCGGCTGCGGGCCTGCGCGGCTCAGCGCGAGGCGGCCGCGTCGAACAGGCTGTCGAGCTTGCGGTGCAGGTCGTCGAGGGTGCGCGCGAGTTCGCGCTCGCGGCCGCCGCTCTCGCCGCGCAGCTGCTGCAGCTCGTGGGCGAAGTTGAGCGCGGCCAGCACCGCGACGCGGTCGAGCGCGGCCATGCGGTTGCCGCCGCGGATCTCGCGCATCTTGCCGTCGAGCATGCGCGCGGCGGCGAGCAGGTCTTCGCGCTCGTTGGGCTCGCAGCCGACCGTGTACTCGCGGTCGAGCAGGCGGATGCTGACGGCTTCGCTCGTCGTACTCATACGGGCAGGCTCATGGGCGAGGTCGGGGACGGCGGATTCGGAAGGGCTCAGGTGTGCTGTTCCAGGGACTTGAGCCGGGCGATCATGGCTTCGACGCGGGTGCGGGCCTGCTCGTTCTTGGCCAGCAGGGCCGAACGTTCGCCGACCAGTTGCTCCTGCTGTTGGCGCAGGCTGCGGTTCTCGTCGCTGAGCCGGCGCACGCGCTCGCCGAGTTCGTCGACCCGGGCGAGCACGGCTTGCAGTTCGGCGATGAGTTCGGCGCGATCCATCCCGGCACGATGGCAGGACCGGGCGGGGGCGGTCAAGGCGGGGCGGGGGGCGGTTGGGCTGCGGTCACACTGGCGCGCGGCCCGTTGCAGCGGGCGGGCGCTCGGGCGCAGCCGGGCGAAGGCCTGGATTCCGCGGCCGCGGGCGCCGTCGC
>NZ_LXSD01000342.1:0-3167 GCF_017168095.1 Lysobacter enzymogenes
CGGGGATGACGATATGGAGCGGCGCGGCACGACGCAGTATCGCAAAGGCGGTTCGCAGCGAAATCCACCTATCGTCATGCCCGCGAACGCGGGCATCCAGGGCTTCGCCGCGACACGGCTCCGAAGTCCCCGGATCGCAAGCTCAAGGCGCCATCTGCGCCAGCTCCGATTCCGGCAGCGGCAGCAGCGCCCAGAACGGCACCCGGGTCTTGGCCCAGTCGCGCGCGGCGTCGCCGAGGATTTCGACCAAGGTCGCCGCGTCGTCGGCGTTCGCCGCCTGCCACGCGCCGGCGCGTTCGATCAGCAGCAGGTAGCCCGGCGCCGGCCACCACGACAGATCGTTGACGCTGTCGTCGAGCGCATCCCAGTTGCCGCCGAACCACTCGGGAAAACGCAGGCCGGCGGCGATGCGCGCCAACGCGTCGTCCTTGTCGCGGCAGCCGGCGAAGTCGACCCGCGCGAGCGCGAACTCGAGTTCGGCGGCGGCGTCGGCCAGGGCCTGGCTGTCGCGCGCATCGATGAAGTAGGCGCCGGCCTGGGCCGGATCGGCGAGCAACGCGCGCGGGTCGATGGCGCTCATCGCGCGGCTCCTTGGGCGGGCGGGTCGAAACGGCGGAAGCTGCGGTAGTGATCGTCGCTGTAGTAATACTCGGCCGGCGGATCGCCGCCGGTGACGATGCGGCGCGCGCCGCGGTCGCCGGAGCCCGGCGTTTCCACGGTGTACTCGCGGTAGTAGCCGCGCGGCTGCGGCGGCAGCCGGCGTTCGCGGTTCTGGAAGGTGCTGCCGTCCTGGCGATGCTCGAACGGGCCGCCGACGGCGATGCGGCGCAGCACGTCGTGGGCTTCGTTCGGCAAGAACGCGGGATAGGCGGACTCGCGCGCGCTGCCGTTGCGCGGCGCGCGCGCGTCGTCGGCGACGGCGACCGGGCCCGAGGCGGACGCAGGGGAGCGATGGCCGAACTGGTTCCAGGCCCACAGCCCGATCAAGACCACGACGGCGAGGGGCCAAAGAGTGCGGCGCATGGCGAGAGGCTCCCGGAAAAGTCGGGAGTTTAGGCGAGGCGGGCTCTACGCGACATGAGCGGCGGCGCGCCGCGTGCGCGGCTCAGCCGCAACCCACGTCGACGATGACGTTGCGCTCATCCACATGCACGTTGACCCGCCCGTCCAGATATTCCTTGGTGATCATCTGCCCCGGCTTGAGCACGCGCACCGTGTGGCCGCCGGCGGCGGTGCGGGCGCGCTCGACCGTGGCGGCGTCGGCGGTCTTGCCGATCAGGCTGGCTTTGGCGGCTTCGGCATTGCAGCTCGGGCGCGGCGGCAACGCGGCGGGCTGCGCCGGTGCGGCCGGTTCGGCGGCGGCCTGCCCGGCGGCGACGGCTTGTTCGGCCGAGCTGGGCATTGCGGCGGCCGGACGGGACGCCGCGCAGGCGCTCATCGCCAGCGGCAACGCGGCGGCCAGGCACAGGACGGGCAGAAGGCGGCGGACGGCGACGGTCGGTGCGGACATGGCGGACTCCTTCGCGATGCGCGCGGGGCGCGGTCGCTCGAGCCTGCGCCGGGGCGGCTGTGTCGCGGGTTAATGCGGGAGCGCGCGATCGCCGATTCGCGACTGCGCGCACAGCGCGACAGATCGCTGGTCTTTGCTGTGGGAGAGCCTTCAGGCCCGATGCTTTGGCTTCAATCCCGAACAAGAGCATCGGGCCTGAAGGCCCTCCCACAAGGGCTTCGCTGCAAGCGCGCGGATCAGCCGCAGCGCAGGCCGGTGATCGCGCCGCGGTCGTTGACGTCGACGTTGATGCGGTCTTCGCGGTAATCCATGGTCGCCGCCGAACCCGGGGTCAGCACGCGCACATCGCGGCTGTGGGTTTCGCTGCGGATGCGCTCGACCGTGGCGGCGTCGGGCGCGCGGCCGATGGCCCAGCGCGCGGCTTCGGCGTTGCAGCTCTGGCCGACGTTGGTCGGCGGAATCGGGGTGGCGCAGGCCGACAGCATCAGGCCGAGCGCGGCGACCGGCAGGGCGAGGCGGAGGGAGACGGGGGAGGACATGGCGAGGCTCCTGCATGAGGCATGGACGGGAGTGCCGCGAGCCTGGGCCCGGCGGCGTGTGCGGCGCATGAAGGCCGGCATCGCGGCAACGGCGCGGCGGCGACGGCCATGTCTGGCGCGTTGCCGCGTTGCGTCGCGACCGGGTCGTTCCCGCGAGGCAGGGCGAGTCTATACGAGGGCGATGAACGCGCATGTATCGCGCTTGTAATCGTGTGTGCCCGGTTTGGTCCTGTCTTGTAGGAGGGACTTCAGTCCCGATGCCTTTCGATCAGGTCGGAAACAAAAGCATCGGGACTGAAGTCCCTCCTACAGGCGCCTCAGGACGCCAGCAACGCCGCATCCGCCTGCGCTTGCGCCCGCAACAGCCGCTGCATCAGCTCGGCCAGGGTGACCACGTCCTGATGATTGTGCGCGGCGACCCGCCGCAGCAGCGACGACGCGCCGCCGCGCAGGAAGTGCAGCCACGCCGCCGGCGCCTGCGAGCCGGGCAGGTCGTCCTCGCGCACGATCCGCAGCAGTTCGCGTTCCATCGTCGCCAGCTTGCAGTTCTCCCACACGCCGCGGTACAGCCGCCGGGTCGGGAACAGCAGGTCGACGTGATCGAGCCCGGCCAGCGGGTTGGCGATGCGCGCCAGGCGGTAACGGGTGTTGAGCAGCGGGGCGTCGTAGCAACGGCCGTTGTAGCTCGACAGCACCGTGTCCGGCGCCAGCCAGCGCGCGAACTCGCGCAGCATGGCGCTCTCGGCCGATAGCGTGGAGATCATGAGTTGGCGGATGCGCAGCCCGTCGCCGCGCTGCGGGTCGTCGTGCCAGTCGGCCGCGCCGATCATGAAGGCGCGGGTGCCGGTGCCGCCGGCCAGGCCGGTGGTTTCGGTGTCGAAGAACAGCAGCCGGCGCGGATCGATGTGGTCGTCGCGGCGCTTGGCGAAGGCCAGCGACAGCGCCTCGCGCGGGCCCGGCAGCGGCAGGTGGGCCTGGATCAGGTGCAGGCCGGGGGCGATTTCCTCGCCGGGCAGGGAGCGATCGACGGGCAGGGCGCGCAGGCTGCGCGGTGCCGGTGCGTCCGGCGCGCGCGCGGGCAGGCGCGGGCGCGCGTTCGCAGCGCGCGCGTCCGCATC
>NZ_LXSD01000343.1:0-8869 GCF_017168095.1 Lysobacter enzymogenes
CCACGCTGACGGTAACCAAGGTCTCCAACAGCGGCACGAACACGTTCGGCTTCAGCGGCAGCAACGGCATCGCCGCGCACAGCATCACGACCACGGTGGCGGGTGCGCCGGGCACCGCCGGCGCGCAGCAGACGCTGACCACGGCGGCCACCGCCACCACGATTACCGAAGACGCCCCGCCGGCCGGCTGGGCGCTGTCGGCCATCGCCTGTACGGTCACGCCGAACGGCGGCACCGCGGCCGCGGCGACCGGCACGGCCGACCTCGCCACCCGCACCTTCACCCTGTCCGCGGCCGACACCGCGGCCGGCAATGCGATCGCCTGTACTTTCACCAATAACCGCCTGCCGCGCCTGACGCTGCTCAAGACCGTCGTCAACGACAACGGCGGCACGGCGCTGGATACGGCCTGGACGCTGACCGCCACCGGCCCGGCCACCGCCAGCGGCACGGAAGGGCAGGCGGCGATCACCGATGCGTCGGTGCCGGTCGGCACGTATACGCTGTCGGAGAGCGGCGGCCCGGCCGGCTATGCCGCGACCGGTGCCTTCAGCTGCGTGGTCAACGGCGGCGCGCCGGTGGCGAACAACAGCCTGACCCTGGCCATGGGCGACGTGGCCACCTGCACCATCACCAACGACGACCAGCCGGCGCGGCTGACCTTGAGCAAGACGGTGGCGCGCGGCACCGCCGCGGCCACCGCCTGGACCCTGACGGCGACCGGCCCGACCAATCTCAGCGGCGCGAACGGCAGCGCGGCGGTGACCGATGCCGCCGTCACGCCGGGCACTTACACCCTGGCCGAAGCCAACGGCCCGGTGGGCTATGACGCGACCGGGCCTTACAGCTGCGTGGTCAACGGCGGCGCCGCGGTGGTCGGCAACACGCTCACGCTGGCGGCCGGCGACACCGCCGTGTGCACCATCGTCAACAGCCGTCCGCGCCTGCGCCTGATGAAGGTTCTACCCAATAATCGCGCCGGAAACGCGAGCGACCAGTTTGCTTTGACGATCTCTGGCCCCAGCGACGGCAATCCCACTGCGACTGCCACCGTAAATACGACGGGAGCCACCACCAATCCGACCGAGGTCGCGGAAATACAGGCGATCAATGCCGGTTCGAGCTACACCCTGTCGGAGGCGATGGCCCCTGGCAGCGCTGCGCCGATAACGGCATATATTGCGACCTATAGCTGTACGAATGCCACGACCGGCAGCACGACAGTCATGCCGACGAATCAGTCGGGGACGCAATTTCAGATCACGCCTGCCGCCAATGACGACATCACCTGCCGGTTCACGAACAATTGGCGGCCGACGGCGCTGACCGTCACCAAGATCACCCAGGGCGACAACGGCGGCGGCGCGTTCAATTTCGACATCGTGCAGAGCGGGGTCACCACCAGCCAGCAGTTGACCACGACCCAGGCCGGCGCGCCCGGCGCGACCGGCGCCACCGTCAACATGACGCCCAACACCTTCCTGCGCGTGACGGAGACGAACGCCGCCACGCTGGGTTACGCGGTGACGTCGGCGTTCTGCGACTCCACCACGTCGGCCGGCGTCACCACCCGGTTCAGCGCGACCGCGGCCGCGCCCAACCTCGTCCAGGTTCCCGGCAACAACGTCACGCGCAGCGGCACGATCGCCTGTACGTTCACCAACGCCAGGCGGCCGACGCTGCAGGTGACCAAGGTCTCCAACGGCGGCACCGACACGTTCGGCTTCGGCGGCAGCAACGGCGCCCAGAGCTATCCCGACATCGCCACCACGGCGGCCGGCGCGCCGGGCACGCCGGGTCCGGTGCAGGCGCTGACCGCCGTCGGCGCGGCGACCAATGTCAGCGAAGACGTGCCGCCGGCCGGTTGGGTATTGGTGGGCGCGGCCTGTACGGTGACGCCCAACGGCGGCACCGCGGCGCCGGCGCAAGGCCAGTTCGACGCCGCCACGCGCACGGTGGCGCTGACCGCGCAGGACACCGCGGCCGGCAACGCGATCGCCTGTACCTTCACCAACCAGCGCCAGTCCAGCCTGCAGTTGGCCAAGGCCTGGGCCGCGGGCAGCATCGCCGGCGACCAGGTGACGATCGGCGCGACCACCGGCGGCACTAACAACACGGCTTCGTTCGGCGCCACCGCGCCGACCGCGGCCGACAGCGGTACGCCGGTGGCCGTCGACGTCGGCGACATCGTCACGCTGCCGGCGGAAACGGGCGCGAACCTGGCCAACTACACCACCACGGTGCAGTGCACCGGCGGCCACACCTTGTCGGGCACCGACGGTCAGCAGAGCAATACCCTGACCATCAACAGCAGCGCCGCGGCGGTGTGTACCTACACCAACACCCCGCGCACCGCGACGCTGCAACTGGCCAAGGCCTGGGCGGCGGGCAGCACGGCGGGGCATCAGGTCAGCATCGGCGCGACCACGGGCGGCACCAACAACACCGCCGCGTTCGACGCGACCGCGCCGAACGCCGCCAACAGCGGCGCGGCGGTGGTGGTGACCATCGGCGACACGATCACGCTGCCGGCGGAAGCGGGCACGAACGCGGCGAACTACAGCACGACGCTGGCGTGTACCGGCGGGCACACGCTGTCCGGCACGAACGGCCAGCAGGCCAACACGCTGACCATCACCAGCGCCAATGCCGCGGTGTGCACCTACACCAACACCTTGCGCACGACGGACCTGTCGATCACCAAGACCAACACGCCGGCCGCTGGTTCCAGCGATCAGGCCGACGACACGGTGGTGGCCGGCACCAACACCACCTACCGTGTGGTGGTGACCAACCACGCGGCCACCGACGTGACCGGTGCGGTGGTGCGCGATACGCCGCAGGCCGGCCTGAACTGTCCGGCCGGTAATGCGGTGACCTGCACGGGCGCGGCGTGTCCGGGCACTGCGATCACGGTCGGCGACCTGGCCAGCGGGGTGACCTTGGGCCTGCTGGCGGCCGGCGCGACGGCGACGTTGGAGTTCAGCTGCACGGTGCAGTGATGGTGGGGCGGCGCCTGCGGGCGTCGCCCTGTAGGAGCGGCGCGAGCCGCGGCCGCGCCATCGCGGCTACGTCGAAAGTTGCGTCGCAGTTGCGGCTTCGCGGTCGCGACTTGCGTCGCTCCTACAGTCGGAATCGATGCTGCGGTGGCTACCTGTAGGAGCGGCGCAAGCCGCGACCGCGCCATCGCGGCTACGTCGAAAGCTGCGTCGTAGCTGCAGTATCGCGGTCGCGACTTGCGTCGCTCCTACAGTCGGAACCGGTGCTGCGGTGGCTACCCGTAGGAGCGGCGCAAGCCGCGACCGCGCCAACCCGCCAACGACGCCCCTCACCGACGCCCGCACCGCAAAAAAAAACCAGCCCGGCACCAAGCGTCCGCCCGCAAAAACCGCCCCTCCAACGCCCCCTTCGCTCGCCCCGCCACCGCTGCGCACCCCACGCCACACCTCGCCGAGGTGCCGCCAGCCCACCACCGAAGCGCCCAAGCGAGGTCGATCCGGGGCGTCGCGATGTCCGTCTGCCGGAGCGGAACACGATGAGACGAGGGAAGGGACAGAGCAGGCCGGCCCGCCCGAGCGCGCCGCCGCGAGCGTTGACCCAGGAATCATCAGGAAACGTCCGGCCGCGGCGCAACGCCGCCCGGACCGCTCCGCCGCTGCAGTGGGGACCTTCGCGCCGGCACCCTGAGGAAAAACACAGATGAGTGAAGCTTCGATCGGACTGGATGCGATGGCGTTAGAGGCGAATGGGATGAGTGAAATTTCAATAGACGCTAATGCGGCCGCTAATGAGGCGTCGTGTCCTATGGTCTCCAAAGCTTGTGTATCTGACGATCCGACGACCAACACGGAAACCCTGATTGCGAGCGATATTCCAGTGTGCGGTATCGGTGGACCAACCCGCCGACGCTAATGGCTTGCGGTTTTTGTTTGGGTTTGGAAATTAAGCGATTCAAGGGGCACAGATATGTGTGATTCGGAAGCTGCAGCGGCGAGCGACGCCAAAACGCGCGCGCCGCTGGCGTGTGACTACTCCGTTGCTGGCGAGGGTCTTTTCGGCGCCGGTTCCGCCGCGCCAGCGCAAGGCATGAACACGCGCAACACATTCGCCGCCCTGTTGTCGCTGGCGCTGCTGGGCGCCGCGTTGCCGGCCGCGGCGCAGACGGTGATCTATCAGGAAACGTTCGACAACGGCAATGCCAGCGCCACCGGCAATCCCATTCTGATCAATACCTATACCGGGCCTGGAGGCATCACCTATACCGCCGATCCGGCCTGGCTGCGTGATTGCAACGGATTGGTGACGTCAGGAGGTGTGTCCAACAACAATGCGGTTGGCACTGCCGCGTGTTTCAATCCGAACAATAATAACAGTCAATGGGACAACTCGGCCCTGGTTCTGAGAGGCCTTGGTGCCTACAACAACAATGCGCCGTCTGGCACTTGGGGAAGTTTTACCGCCGCCCAACGGACGCTCTATAACCAGAACATCGGCATTACGGCCTATACCTCCGGCGCGACCAATTTGCCGGTGCCCAGTACCATTTTGCGGAATGCGCAGCCGATCCCGTTTCCGGCAGGAAGCATCCCTCCCGGAGGAAGCGGGCGTTTCATCACGTTCCAATTTACCGGCGCGGCAACGAACTGCAACGCGCCCCATCCCTTGGTGACCGTCAACCTGAATGGCTCCCAGATTGGCGGCCAGATCGACCTGTGCACCACAGCGGCGGCGGATGTGCGCACTTATTCTGGCGTACCGCCGCGCTCTGGTGCCGCGGGGGGGAATCCTGTTCGCGTGGCCAATTACGTGCCAACGGGCGCCGGCGCATCGACATTGGTGACAGGTGGGGGGCTGATCTTCGCCATGATCAACCAGCAGGCGACGCAATCTGGCAACGACTGGGGTTGGGACAATTTCGTCGCGCTGGACGTCACGCCCAGCGTGACCAAGGCGGTGGACATCCCCTCCAACTATGTCGGCCAGGTCAAGCGGCTGACCTTCACCATCACCAACACCAATGGCGACAACGGCCCGAAGGTGGGCTGGGGCTTCACCGATACCTTGCCCGCCAATGTCGTCCTTGCGCCCACGCCGAATGCCACCACCACCTGCGGTGCCGGCACCACGCTGAGCGCAACCGCCGGCGCCGGCACCTTCACCGTGTCCGGCGGCAACCTGGCGGGCGGCACCCCGGGCGCCGCCGCGACCACCTGCACCGTCAGCGTGAACGTGGTCAGCAATGTGGTGGGCACCTTCACCAATACGCAGGCCAACTACACCAGCTCGACCGGCCTCAACATCCCCGCCCAGTCGGTGCCGATGACCTGGGTGACCAATACCCTGACCGTCAACAAGATCAGCAACGGCGGCACCGGCACGTTCAATTTCTCGGGCAGCAACGGCATCGCCAACCACGCCATCACAACCGCCGCAGACGGCGGCGCCGGCACCCAAGGCGCGCAGCAGACGCTGACCTTTGCCAGCACCACCACCTCGACGACGGTCACCGAAGCGGTCGCCAGCGGCTGGCAGGTCACGGGCACGCCGTCGTGTACCGTCAACGGCACCGCGCTTGGGGGAACCAGCTACAACGCCGCCACGCGGACGCTGACGGTGCCGGCCCTGGCGTTGCAAGCCGGAGCCGCCCGCGATGTGGTCTGTACGTTCACCAATCGAATCTTGCCGCCCACGCTGACGGTAACCAAGGTCTCCAACAGCGGCACGAACACGTTCGGCTTCAGCGGCAGCAACGGCATCGCCGCGCACAGCATCACGACCACGGTGGCGGGTGCGCCGGGCACCGCCGGCGCGCAGCAGACGCTGACCACGGCGGCCACCGCCACCACGATTACCGAAGACGCCCCGCCGGCCGGCTGGGCGCTGTCGGCCATCGCCTGTACGGTCACGCCGAACGGCGGCACCGCGGCCGCGGCGACCGGCACGGCCGACCTCGCCACCCGCACCTTCACCCTGTCCGCGGCCGACACCGCGGCCGGCAATGCGATCGCCTGTACTTTCACCAATAACCGCCTGCCGCGCCTGACGCTGCTCAAGACCGTCGTCAACGACAACGGCGGCACGGCGCTGGATACGGCCTGGACGCTGACCGCCACCGGCCCGGCCACCGCCAGCGGCACGGAAGGGCAGGCGGCGATCACCGATGCGTCGGTGCCGGTCGGCACGTATACGCTGTCGGAGAGCGGCGGCCCGGCCGGCTATGCCGCGACCGGTGCCTTCAGCTGCGTGGTCAACGGCGGCGCGCCGGTGGCGAACAACAGCCTGACCCTGGCCATGGGCGACGTGGCCACCTGCACCATCACCAACGACGACCAGCCGGCGCGGCTGACCTTGAGCAAGACGGTGGCGCGCGGCACCGCCGCGGCCACCGCCTGGACCCTGACGGCGACCGGCCCGACCAATCTCAGCGGCGCGAACGGCAGCGCGGCGGTGACCGATGCCGCCGTCACGCCGGGCACTTACACCCTGGCCGAAGCCAACGGCCCGGTGGGCTATGACGCGACCGGGCCTTACAGCTGCGTGGTCAACGGCGGCGCCGCGGTGGTCGGCAACACGCTCACGCTGGCGGCCGGCGACACCGCCGTGTGCACCATCGTCAACAGCCGTCCGCGCCTGCGCCTGATGAAGGTTCTACCCAATAATCGCGCCGGAAACGCGAGCGACCAGTTTGCTTTGACGATCTCTGGCCCCAGCGACGGCAATCCCACTGCGACTGCCACCGTAAATACGACGGGAGCCACCACCAATCCGACCGAGGTCGCGGAAATACAGGCGATCAATGCCGGTTCGAGCTACACCCTGTCGGAGGCGATGGCCCCTGGCAGCGCTGCGCCGATAACGGCATATATTGCGACCTATAGCTGTACGAATGCCACGACCGGCAGCACGACAGTCATGCCGACGAATCAGTCGGGGACGCAATTTCAGATCACGCCTGCCGCCAATGACGACATCACCTGCCGGTTCACGAACAATTGGCGGCCGACGGCGCTGACCGTCACCAAGATCACCCAGGGCGACAACGGCGGCGGCGCGTTCAATTTCGACATCGTGCAGAGCGGGGTCACCACCAGCCAGCAGTTGACCACGACCCAGGCCGGCGCGCCCGGCGCGACCGGCGCCACCGTCAACATGACGCCCAACACCTTCCTGCGCGTGACGGAGACGAACGCCGCCACGCTGGGTTACGCGGTGACGTCGGCGTTCTGCGACTCCACCACGTCGGCCGGCGTCACCACCCGGTTCAGCGCGACCGCGGCCGCGCCCAACCTCGTCCAGGTTCCCGGCAACAACGTCACGCGCAGCGGCACGATCGCCTGTACGTTCACCAACGCCAGGCGGCCGACGCTGCAGGTGACCAAGGTCTCCAACGGCGGCACCGACACGTTCGGCTTCGGCGGCAGCAACGGCGCCCAGAGCTATCCCGACATCGCCACCACGGCGGCCGGCGCGCCGGGCACGCCGGGTCCGGTGCAGGCGCTGACCGCCGTCGGCGCGGCGACCAATGTCAGCGAAGACGTGCCGCCGGCCGGTTGGGTATTGGTGGGCGCGGCCTGTACGGTGACGCCCAACGGCGGCACCGCGGCGCCGGCGCAAGGCCAGTTCGACGCCGCCACGCGCACGGTGGCGCTGACCGCGCAGGACACCGCGGCCGGCAACGCGATCGCCTGTACCTTCACCAACCAGCGCCAGTCCAGCCTGCAGTTGGCCAAGGCCTGGGCCGCGGGCAGCATCGCCGGCGACCAGGTGACGATCGGCGCGACCACCGGCGGCACTAACAACACGGCTTCGTTCGGCGCCACCGCGCCGACCGCGGCCGACAGCGGTACGCCGGTGGCCGTCGACGTCGGCGACATCGTCACGCTGCCGGCGGAAACGGGCGCGAACCTGGCCAACTACACCACCACGGTGCAGTGCACCGGCGGCCACACCTTGTCGGGCACCGACGGTCAGCAGAGCAATACCCTGACCATCAACAGCAGCGCCGCGGCGGTGTGTACCTACACCAACACCCCGCGCACCGCGACGCTGCAACTGGCCAAGGCCTGGGCGGCGGGCAGCACGGCGGGGCATCAGGTCAGCATCGGCGCGACCACGGGCGGCACCAACAACACCGCCGCGTTCGACGCGACCGCGCCGAACGCCGCCAACAGCGGCGCGGCGGTGGTGGTGACCATCGGCGACACGATCACGCTGCCGGCGGAAGCGGGCACGAACGCGGCGAACTACAGCACGACGCTGGCGTGTACCGGCGGGCACACGCTGTCCGGCACGAACGGCCAGCAGGCCAACACGCTGACCATCACCAGCGCCAATGCCGCGGTGTGCACCTACACCAACACCTTGCGCACGACGGACCTGTCGATCACCAAGACCAACACGCCGGCCGCTGGTTCCAGCGATCAGGCCGACGACACGGTGGTGGCCGGCACCAACACCACCTACCGTGTGGTGGTGACCAACCACGCGGCCACCGACGTGACCGGTGCGGTGGTGCGCGATACGCCGCAGGCCGGCCTGAACTGTCCGGCCGGTAATGCGGTGACCTGCACGGGCGCGGCGTGTCCGGGCACTGCGATCACGGTCGGCGACCTGGCCAGCGGGGTGACCTTGGGCCTGCTGGCGGCCGGCGCGACGGCGACGTTGGAGTTCAGCTGCACGGTGCAGTGATGGTGGGGCGGCGCCTGCGGGCGTCGCCCTGTAGGAGCGGCGCGAGCCGCGGCCGCGCCATCGCGGCTACGTCGAAAGTTGCGTCGCAGTTGCGGCTTCGCGGTCGCGACTTGCGTCGCTCCTACAGTCGGAATCGATGCTGCGGTGGCTACCTGTAGGAGCGGCGCAAGCCGCGACCGCG
>NZ_LXSD01000344.1:0-12227 GCF_017168095.1 Lysobacter enzymogenes
CCACGCTGACGGTAACCAAGGTCTCCAACAGCGGCACGAACACGTTCGGCTTCAGCGGCAGCAACGGCATCGCCGCGCACAGCATCACGACCACGGTGGCGGGTGCGCCGGGCACCGCCGGCGCGCAGCAGACGCTGACCACGGCGGCCACCGCCACCACGATTACCGAAGACGCCCCGCCGGCCGGCTGGGCGCTGTCGGCCATCGCCTGTACGGTCACGCCGAACGGCGGCACCGCGGCCGCGGCGACCGGCACGGCCGACCTCGCCACCCGCACCTTCACCCTGTCCGCGGCCGACACCGCGGCCGGCAATGCGATCGCCTGTACTTTCACCAATAACCGCCTGCCGCGCCTGACGCTGCTCAAGACCGTCGTCAACGACAACGGCGGCACGGCGCTGGATACGGCCTGGACGCTGACCGCCACCGGCCCGGCCACCGCCAGCGGCACGGAAGGGCAGGCGGCGATCACCGATGCGTCGGTGCCGGTCGGCACGTATACGCTGTCGGAGAGCGGCGGCCCGGCCGGCTATGCCGCGACCGGTGCCTTCAGCTGCGTGGTCAACGGCGGCGCGCCGGTGGCGAACAACAGCCTGACCCTGGCCATGGGCGACGTGGCCACCTGCACCATCACCAACGACGACCAGCCGGCGCGGCTGACCTTGAGCAAGACGGTGGCGCGCGGCACCGCCGCGGCCACCGCCTGGACCCTGACGGCGACCGGCCCGACCAATCTCAGCGGCGCGAACGGCAGCGCGGCGGTGACCGATGCCGCCGTCACGCCGGGCACTTACACCCTGGCCGAAGCCAACGGCCCGGTGGGCTATGACGCGACCGGGCCTTACAGCTGCGTGGTCAACGGCGGCGCCGCGGTGGTCGGCAACACGCTCACGCTGGCGGCCGGCGACACCGCCGTGTGCACCATCGTCAACAGCCGTCCGCGCCTGCGCCTGATGAAGGTTCTACCCAATAATCGCGCCGGAAACGCGAGCGACCAGTTTGCTTTGACGATCTCTGGCCCCAGCGACGGCAATCCCACTGCGACTGCCACCGTAAATACGACGGGAGCCACCACCAATCCGACCGAGGTCGCGGAAATACAGGCGATCAATGCCGGTTCGAGCTACACCCTGTCGGAGGCGATGGCCCCTGGCAGCGCTGCGCCGATAACGGCATATATTGCGACCTATAGCTGTACGAATGCCACGACCGGCAGCACGACAGTCATGCCGACGAATCAGTCGGGGACGCAATTTCAGATCACGCCTGCCGCCAATGACGACATCACCTGCCGGTTCACGAACAATTGGCGGCCGACGGCGCTGACCGTCACCAAGATCACCCAGGGCGACAACGGCGGCGGCGCGTTCAATTTCGACATCGTGCAGAGCGGGGTCACCACCAGCCAGCAGTTGACCACGACCCAGGCCGGCGCGCCCGGCGCGACCGGCGCCACCGTCAACATGACGCCCAACACCTTCCTGCGCGTGACGGAGACGAACGCCGCCACGCTGGGTTACGCGGTGACGTCGGCGTTCTGCGACTCCACCACGTCGGCCGGCGTCACCACCCGGTTCAGCGCGACCGCGGCCGCGCCCAACCTCGTCCAGGTTCCCGGCAACAACGTCACGCGCAGCGGCACGATCGCCTGTACGTTCACCAACGCCAGGCGGCCGACGCTGCAGGTGACCAAGGTCTCCAACGGCGGCACCGACACGTTCGGCTTCGGCGGCAGCAACGGCGCCCAGAGCTATCCCGACATCGCCACCACGGCGGCCGGCGCGCCGGGCACGCCGGGTCCGGTGCAGGCGCTGACCGCCGTCGGCGCGGCGACCAATGTCAGCGAAGACGTGCCGCCGGCCGGTTGGGTATTGGTGGGCGCGGCCTGTACGGTGACGCCCAACGGCGGCACCGCGGCGCCGGCGCAAGGCCAGTTCGACGCCGCCACGCGCACGGTGGCGCTGACCGCGCAGGACACCGCGGCCGGCAACGCGATCGCCTGTACCTTCACCAACCAGCGCCAGTCCAGCCTGCAGTTGGCCAAGGCCTGGGCCGCGGGCAGCATCGCCGGCGACCAGGTGACGATCGGCGCGACCACCGGCGGCACTAACAACACGGCTTCGTTCGGCGCCACCGCGCCGACCGCGGCCGACAGCGGTACGCCGGTGGCCGTCGACGTCGGCGACATCGTCACGCTGCCGGCGGAAACGGGCGCGAACCTGGCCAACTACACCACCACGGTGCAGTGCACCGGCGGCCACACCTTGTCGGGCACCGACGGTCAGCAGAGCAATACCCTGACCATCAACAGCAGCGCCGCGGCGGTGTGTACCTACACCAACACCCCGCGCACCGCGACGCTGCAACTGGCCAAGGCCTGGGCGGCGGGCAGCACGGCGGGGCATCAGGTCAGCATCGGCGCGACCACGGGCGGCACCAACAACACCGCCGCGTTCGACGCGACCGCGCCGAACGCCGCCAACAGCGGCGCGGCGGTGGTGGTGACCATCGGCGACACGATCACGCTGCCGGCGGAAGCGGGCACGAACGCGGCGAACTACAGCACGACGCTGGCGTGTACCGGCGGGCACACGCTGTCCGGCACGAACGGCCAGCAGGCCAACACGCTGACCATCACCAGCGCCAATGCCGCGGTGTGCACCTACACCAACACCTTGCGCACGACGGACCTGTCGATCACCAAGACCAACACGCCGGCCGCTGGTTCCAGCGATCAGGCCGACGACACGGTGGTGGCCGGCACCAACACCACCTACCGTGTGGTGGTGACCAACCACGCGGCCACCGACGTGACCGGTGCGGTGGTGCGCGATACGCCGCAGGCCGGCCTGAACTGTCCGGCCGGTAATGCGGTGACCTGCACGGGCGCGGCGTGTCCGGGCACTGCGATCACGGTCGGCGACCTGGCCAGCGGGGTGACCTTGGGCCTGCTGGCGGCCGGCGCGACGGCGACGTTGGAGTTCAGCTGCACGGTGCAGTGATGGTGGGGCGGCGCCTGCGGGCGTCGCCCTGTAGGAGCGGCGCGAGCCGCGGCCGCGCCATCGCGGCTACGTCGAAAGTTGCGTCGCAGTTGCGGCTTCGCGGTCGCGACTTGCGTCGCTCCTACAGTCGGAATCGATGCTGCGGTGGCTACCTGTAGGAGCGGCGCAAGCCGCGACCGCGTCACGGCGGCTACGTCGAAAGTTGCGTCGTAGCTGCGAATTCGCGGTCGCGACTTGCGTCGCTCCTACAGTCGTAACCGGTGCTGCGGTGGCTACCTGTAGGAGCGGCGCAAGCCGCGACCGCGCCACTGCGATTACGGCGAAAGTCGCGCCGACGCAACGAACTGTGGGAAACGATGCGGGATCATCGCCGCTCCCGCGCCATCTCCGCCCACAGCCGCTCGCGCAGCGCGCGCGGGGTCTCGCCGGTCAACCGCTTGAACGCGCGGCGGAAATCGCGCGGGTCCTTGTAGCCGATCGCCGCGCCGACGCTGGCGATGCTCGGCCCGCGCTCGCGCAGCAGGGCGTAGGCGCGGTCGATGCGCAGGCGGTCGTGGATCTGGTGGAAGCTGGTGCCTTCGCCGGTCAGTTGCCGGCGCAGGGTCCGCTCGCTGACGTGCATCTGCGCGGCGATGTCGGTGAGCTTGGGGTCTTGCGGCAACTGCGCGCGCAGCAGGCGCTCGACCGCGGCGGTGGCTTCGCCGGGCACCGCGCCGGACGGCATCTGCGCTTCGCACAGCGCCAGCACCTGTTTCGAGGCGATCGGGTTGTGGGTCGGCAGCGGCGCGGCCAGCCAGTGCGCGTCGAGCACCAGGCGGTCCTGCGGTTGATCGAAGGCGAGCGGGCACTCGAACACCGCTTCGTATTGCTCGCGGTATTCGGGCTCGGGGTAGCTGAATTCCAGGCGCTGCGGCCGCAGCTTGTCGCCGACCAGGCCGCGCGCCAGCGCCAGGCAGCTGCTGAAGAACTCTTCGGTGACGAAGCGATGGATCGACGGGAAGGCGATGGTCATCTGCCCGGCCAGCGCCAGCGTGCCCGACTCGGACGCGCTTTCGACGAAGCGCATCAGGCTGCCGACCACCGGGGTGAAGCGCAGGCCGATCTGCAGCGCTTCGCCGAAGGTCGCCGCAGTGGTCATCGCCAGGCCGAGCAGGCCGAAGTTGCCGACGTGCTGGACCCGGCCGATGTCCAGGCCGATGCTCGGCGGCAGCACCTTGAGCGCGCGCTCGATCACGATCGCGGTCGGGCGGTCGGGCAGGCGCACGCCGGGGTCGCTGACCTGGGCGCGGCTCAGGCCGGTGCCGGCGAACCAGTCGTCGCTGGGCGCGCCGATCCGGTCCGCGGTTTCCAGCAGACCCCACAGCAGGTTGGGCGACATCAGCGCGACGTCGCCGGCGCTGGCGTCGGTGTTTTGTTCGGATGGCTGGCGCATCGCCCCTCACGATACTTGGCCGCACGGTTGACCGCGAATCCCCCCCTAGTGTGCCGCAATCGCCCTCGCGCGCGCTCGCGCAGGCGGCGGAGACTCATCGCTTAGCCACCGTCGGCATGCCGCGCTGCAACACGCGCGCCACGACGCCGCCACCGTCCCGGGGAGACTTATGAATCAGCCGAAGTTGCCGTTGCGCGTCTGCGTCCTCGCCCTGGCCCTCGCCGCGGCCGCCTGCGGCCCCGAGCAGGCCCAGCACACGCCGACCCCGGAAGTCGCCGCGGGCGATGCGGGCTTCGCCGACGCGTTGCGCACCAAGCTGCTCGACGCCAAGCCGGGCGACGTGATCGAGGTGCCGCCCGGGCGCTACAGCTTCGACCGCAGCCTGACCCTGCGCGTGGACGGCGTGACCATCCGCGGCGCCGGCCCGGACAAGTCGGTGCTCAGCTTCAAGGGCCAGAAGGCCGGCGCCGAAGGGCTGCTGGTCAACGCCAGCAATTTCCTGATCGAGAACATCGCCATCGAGGACAGCAAGGGCGACGGGCTCAAGGTCAACGAGGGCGAGCACATCACCATCCGCAACGTGCGGGTGGAGTGGACCGGCGGGCCGAGCACCAAGAACGGCGGCTACGGGCTGTATCCGGTCAAGACCCGCAACGTGCTGATCGAGAACTCGGTGGCGATCGGCGCGTCGGATGCCGGCATCTACGTCGGCCAGTCGCGCGACGTGATCGTGCGCAACAGCCGCGCCGAGTTCAACGTCGCCGGCATCGAGATCGAAAACACGGTCAACGCCGACGTGCACGACAACATCGCCACCAACAACACCGGCGGCATCCTGGTGTTCAACATGCCGGCGCTGTCGCAGCAGGGCGGGGCGATCCGGGTCTACAAGAACCAGGTGTTCAAGAACAACACCGCCAATTTCGGCGCCAAGGGCACGCCGGTGGCGAGCGTGCCGGCCGGCAGCGGCGTGGTGATCAACTCCAACGACGACGTCGAGATCTTCGACAACGACATCAGCGACAACGCCACCACCAACATCATCGTCTCCAGCGTCTATTCCACCGGCTACAAGGACGACAAGGCGTCGAAGGATTTCGACCCGTATCCCGAACGCATCAACATCTACGGCAACCGCCTCAAGGGCGGCGGCGAATCGCCCGACGGGCTCGACCTGAAGGCGCTCAAGACCGCGCTGTACGGGCTCAGCGGGCATTTCCCCGACGTGCTGTGGGACGGCTACGCCAACAAGGACCGCAAGGAAGGTCCGCAGATCTGCATCCGCGACGTGTCCGGCGTGGTCAACGCCGACGGGCCCGGCGGCTACAAGAGCCCGAGCCAGGACACCGAGCCTTACGCGTGCGAGTTGCCGAAGCTGCCGGCCATCGACCTCAAGCGCGGTTGACCGATGTCGCAGATGTCGATGCGTTACGCCTTCGCAGTGCTGTTGTCGTTGCTGGCCGCAGGATGCAGCAAGCCGCACGAGCCCGCCGCCGCCGCCGCGGGCGCGACATTGGCCGCCGACGCGCCGTGGGCGCCGGTGCATTTTTTCGCCGAAGGCCAGCCCGTAGACCTGGCCGAGTGGAACCTGCTGCGCGTCGCCGGCGGCCGCCTGCAGCTCAACCGCGACGTGCTGCCCTACGATCTCAACACCGCGCTGTTCTCCGACTACGCGCACAAGCTGCGCACGGTCTGGATGCCGAAGGGGCAGGCGGCGAACTACGATCCCGACGACGAGTTCGACTTCCCGGTCGGCACCGTCTTCAGCAAGACGTTCTACTACCCGCGCGGCGACGGCGAGGCGGTGCTGCGCAGCTACGACGACGGCCCGGACCTGCGCGGCGGCGGCCTGGAGCTGAGCAAGGTGCGGCTGGTGGAAACCCGTCTGCTGCTGCGCCGCGACAGCGGCTGGGTGGCGCTGCCGTACGTGTGGAACCGCGAGCAGACCCAGGCGAAGCTGATGCGCGGCGGCGAACTGGTGTCGCTGGAACTGGTCGCCGCCGACGGCGGCCGCGAGAACGCCGACTACGCCGTGCCCGACCAGAACCAGTGCGCCGGCTGCCACGGCACCGACATGAAGTCCAAGGCGCTGCATCCGATCGGCCCGAAGGCGCGCCATCTCAATCGCGATTTCGCTTACGACGACGGATTGCAGAACCAGATCGCGCGCTGGACCCGGGCCGGCTATCTCAAGGGCGCGCCCGCGCCGCAGCAGGCGCCGCGCGACGCCGACTGGCACGACCCCGCCGCGCCGCTGGAAGCGCGCGCCCGCGCCTACCTCGACATCAACTGCGGCCATTGCCATAGCCCCAAGGGCCCGGGCAACACCTCGGGCCTGTGGTTGAACGCAGCGACGCAGGAGCCGCTGCGACTGGGCCGGTGCAAGCTGCCGATCGCGGCCGGCCACGGCACCGGCGACCATCGCTACGGCGTGGTGCCGGGCAAGCCGGACGAATCGATCCTGATCTACCGCATGCGCAGCGACGATCCCTCGGTGATGATGCCCGAGCTCGGCCGCAGCGTGGTGCACGAGGAAGGCGTGAAACTGATCCGCGACTGGATCGCCGCGCAACAGGGGCAGTGCGGCTGAGCCGCGCGACGCAGGACAGGGGGAGTCCACCGCAACACCGAAAAAACAGGCGCCTCGGACGAACGCGCCGCTACACACCGACGAACGCAAGAACGAACGAGAGGGGAGAGCTTTCGATGTCGTTGCGCAAACACCGCTTGGTCATCGCGACCCACGCCGTGCTGTCCGCCCTGTGCGGCAGCGCCTTCGTCCTGGCCGCACCGGCCGCCTTCGCCCAGGACGCCGGGCCCAAGGAACTGGACAAGATCACCGTCACCGCGCAGAGCCGCGAACAGGAACTGCAGGACGTGCCGATCGCCCTGCAGGTGGTCACCGACAAACTCATCGACGACGTCGCCGCGCAAGACCTTGGCGACCTCGACAGTTTCGTGCCGGGCCTGGTGGTCGACAGCCTGCAGCCGACCCAGCCGGGCTTCGAGCTGCGCGGCATCAGCACCGACGACTTCGGCATCGGCACCGACCCGGCGGTGGGCGTGTACGTGGACGGCGTCTACGCCGGCCGCGGCGGCGGCGTGCTGCTGCCGTTCACCGACGTGGAGCGCATCGAAGTGCTCAAGGGCCCGCAGGGCACCTTGTTCGGCCGCAACACCGCCGCCGGCGCGATCTCGATCATCACCCGCAAGCCCGACACCGCCGCCACCGAGGTCAAGGCCAAGCTGCGCCTCGGCAACTACGGCAAGCAGTACGTCGACGGCATGCTCAACCTGCCGGTCAGCGAGGACTCGGCGTTCCGCTTCAACGCGCTGGTCAACCACGCCGACGGCTGGATCCAGGACGCCGAAACCGGCCGCGACCTCAACCCGGAGAACAACTGGGCCACCCGCGCCGCGTTCAAGACCCGCTTCGGCGAACGCACCAGCGCGCTGATCAGCTGGGACCACGAGAGCCTGGACCAGCTCGGCCAGGCCACCACCGGCATCGTCGCGCTGCCGCCGGCGCCGGGCCTGCCGCCGCTGCCGGTGAACGAGCGCGCGTATCTGGATCCGCGCAAGATCGGCACCGTCAGCGACGCCGAAGGCAACGAGGAATCGCGCCGCTTCGACGGCGTGACCCTGATCGTCGACCACGGCACCGACTGGGGCGGCTTCACCTCGACCACGTCCTGGCGCGACTACGACTCGGTCAACCGGGTCGAAGAGGACGGCACCAACCGCCGTTACCTCTACGTCGACTCGACCAACACCGAGAGCAACCGCAGCTTCTACCAGGAGTTCAAGTTCAACGGCAGCACCGACAAGCTCGACTGGGTCGCCGGCGCCAGCTATTTCGACGAACGCGCGCGCCAGACCAGCGAGGTCAACGCGATGACCGATTCGGTCGATACCATCGTCCACAACCTGGGCATGGCGCCGACCGCATCGGGTTATCTGTTCGGCGAGGTCGACGCCGCGCTGGCCGGCATGGGCATCCCGATCCGCCTGCTCGGCCACCGCTGGAACGAGACCTTCCGCAACACCCTGGACACCAAGGCCTACGCGGTGTTCGGCGACGTGATCTGGCACGTCAACGACAAGCTCAACTTCACCGTCGGCCTGCGCTACACCCGCGACGAGAAGAAGTTCAGCTGGCTCAACAACCACCGCTCCGCGCCGGAGCTGGACGCCGCGCTCGACCAGCTCGCGGCGATCGGCTTCTTCGACGCGGTCGGGATCCCGCGCGACTTCTTCGTCTTCGACGTCGCCTTCATCGACCCGCCGGCGATGATGAACAAGGGCATCCTGCGCCGCACCTCCAACAGCTGGAGCGACCTGAGCCCGCGCTTCGTGGTCGACTACCACCTCAGCGACGAGACCATGCTGTTCGCCTCGCTGGCCAAGGGCTACAAGGCCGGCGGCTTCAACTCGCTGCAGATCGGCAGCAGCTTCGAGAACGAGGACGTGTGGAACCTGGAGACCGGCATCAAGACCTCGTTCCCGCAGCAGCGCATCCAGCTCAACGCCTCGCTGTTCTACTACGTCTACGACAACCGCCAGGCGGTGCGGCTGGACAGCAGCACCGACATCCCGCGCTTCGTCATCGACACCTCGGACCTGGAAGCCTACGGCCTGGACTTCGACATGCGCTGGCAGGCCACCGACAACTTCGGCCTGGACTTCAACGCCAGCTTCATCGACTCGACCTACAAGAACTACGTCACCTCCGACGGCATCGACGCCAGCGGCGATCCCACCGGCCTGCCTTACTGGTCGGCGGCCGGCGGGCTGTACTACCGCATCCCGATGGAATCCAACGGCGACATCAACGTGTCGCTGCGCCACTCCTATCGCGGCAAGGTGCGTTGCAGCGAGGAGTCGCGCGCGCAGAACCGCTGCGGTGTCAGCCCGGCGCTGGACCTGGGCGAGGCGCAGAACCGCACCGACCTGCGCATCGCCTGGACCTCGCCGCAGGACCGCTGGGGCCTGGCGGTGTACGGCAACAACCTGTTCGACAACCAGTACATCAACTCGCTGGGCACCTACGGCAAGAACGTGCTCGGCACGGTCGGCGCGCGGGTGACCGAGCCGCGCACCTACGGCGTCGAATTCATGGCCAAGTACTGAGGGTTCTTGTAAGGTCGCCGCGACATGGCGCGAGGCCCGCCCCGGCGGGTCTCGCGCCGCTTCCTCCGACAAGGACGCGCGCGATGAAGACTTTGAAGGTTTGGGGCGCCCACTTCGCCATCGTCGCCTGCGCGGCGCTGGCGGTGCTCGCGGTGGCGCTGCGGGTTCCGCCGCTGCCGGCCACCTCGGCCTGGCTGTACGGTGCGATGGCGGCCGCGGCCTGGCTGTCGTTCCTGGTCTCGCGCGGGCAGGGGCGGCGCCTGTGGGCCGCGCTGGCGGTGGCCGCGGCGGTCGCCGCGCTGACGATGCTGGCGTCGCTGGGACTGGTGTTGAACCTCGTCGGCGCCTGAGCCGGGCCGGCGTCGGCGCGCACGCTCCGCGCCGAGGAACCGCGCGATCCGCGGCGCGCCAACGCCGCCGCCGGCCGCGACGCGCCACGCCGCGTAAGCCCCGCGGGGTTTTGGTTTGCGCGCGTTCTCGGCATCCTTAGCGCATGGCAAGACACCCGGACGGCCCCGCCGTCGATTTGCACACGCAACCGCTGCCGCGCATGCCCGGGGTCGGGCCGCGCGTGGCCGAAAAACTGGCGGCGCGCGGGCTGCTGACCCTGCAGGATTTCTGGCTGCAACTGCCGCGCCAGTACGAGGACCGCACCCAGCTCACCCCGATCCGCGGCCTGCGCCCCGGCGTGCCGGCGCAGGTGGAAGGGCGGGTCGAAGCGGTCGAGCGCGGCTTCCGCTACCGGCCGATGCTGCGGGTCGCGGTCGGCGACGACTCGCACGGCAACGTGGTGCTGCGCTTCTTCCATTTCCGCGCCGCCCAGGTCGCGCAGTTCCAGGTCGGCGCGCGGGTGCGGCTGTACGGCACGCCCAAGCCCGGCCAGCACGGGCTGGAGATCGTGCATCCCAGCTACCGCATGCTCGGCGACGACGACGAAGTCGAGCTCGGCCAGTCGCTGGACCCGGTCTACCCGGCCATCGAAGGCATCGGCCCGGCGATGCTGCGCAAGCTGATCGGCTACGCCCTCGACCGCCTGCCCGCCGAGGCCGCGCTGGAGCTGCTGCCGGACGAACTGCGCCGGCGCCTGCAGTTGCCCACCCTGCGCGACGCGCTGCTGACCGTGCACCGCCCGCCGGCCGACGCCGACGTGGCCGCGCTGATCGACGGCCGCCACCCGGCGCAGCGGCGGCTGGCGCTGGAGGAATTGCTCGCCCACCACCTGAGCCTGCGCCGCCAGCGCATCAGCCAGCAGGCGCACAAGGCGCGCCCGCTCAAGCAGGTCGCGCTGGCCGAGAAGCTGCGCAAGTCGCTGCCGTTCAAGCTCACCGGCGCGCAGCGGCGGGTGTTCGACGAGATCCGCGCCGACCTGGCCAAGCCCTCGCCGATGCTGCGGCTGGTGCAGGGCGACGTCGGCAGCGGCAAGACCGTGGTCGCCGCGCTGGCGGCGATGCTGGCGGTGCAGCACGGCCGCCAGGCCGCGCTGATGGCGCCGACCGAGCTGCTGGCCGAGCAGCACCTCAACAACCTGCGCAAATGGCTGGAGCCGCTCGGCATCGGCGTGGTCTGGCTGGCCGGCAAGGTCACCGGCAAGGCGCGCAAGCAGGCGCTGGAGCAGGTGGCCGACGGCAGCGCCCAGGTCGTGGTCGGCACCCATGCGCTGATGCAGGAAGGCGTGGCCTTCCACGATCTGGCCCTGGCCATCGTCGACGAGCAGCACCGCTTCGGCGTGCACCAGCGTCTGGCGCTGCGCGACAAGGGCGCCGGCGGCGCGGTCGGCGAGGACGCGATCGTGCCGCACCAGTTGGTGATGACCGCTACGCCGATCCCGCGCACGCTGGCGATGACCGCCTACGCCGACCTCGACGTGTCGGCGATCGACGAACTGCCGCCCGGGCGCACCCCGGTGCAGACCGTCGCGCTCAGCGAAGAGCGCCGGCCCGAGCTGGTGCAGCGCATCCGCACCGCCTGCGCCGAAGGCCGCCAGGCCTATTGGGTGTGCACGCTGATCGACGAATCCGACGAAGTGGTCGCGCAGGCCGCGCAGAGCACGTTCGAAGAGCTGTCCAGGCAACTGGCGCCGCTGCGCGTGGGGCTGGTGCACGGGCGGATGAAGGCGAAGGAAAAGCAGGAGACGATGCGCGCGTTCAAGGACGGCGAACTCGACCTGCTGGTGGCCACCACGGTGATCGAAGTCGGCGTCGACGTGCCCAACGCGTCGCTGATGATCATCGAGAACGCCGAGCGCCTGGGCCTGGCGCAGTTGCACCAGCTGCGCGGCCGGGTCGGCCGCGGCAGCGCCGCGTCGAGTTGCGTGCTGCTGTACCGCTCGCCGCTGTCGGGCCTGGCGCGGCAACGCCTGGAGACCATGCGCCAGACCCACGACGGCTTCGTCATCGCGCAGAAGGATCTGGAATTGCGCGGCCCCGGCGAACTGCTCGGCACCCGCCAGACCGGCCTGGCCGGCTTCCGCGTCGCCGACCTCGGCCGCGACGCCGACCTGCTGCCGCTGGTGCAGGAACTCGGCGAGCGCCTGCTGGCCGAATCGCCGCAATTGGCCGACCGCATCGTCTCGCGCTGGGTCGGCGGCGCGGCGCGTTACGCCTCGGCCTGAGCCGCGGCGCGGCGCCGCGCTCGGCGAACCGGTGCGCCGCCGCGCCGGCGGC
>NZ_LXSD01000345.1:0-24884 GCF_017168095.1 Lysobacter enzymogenes
GCGCGCACCGGCTGCCGGACTTGCTCAAGCAGGCCGACCGGCTGGCGCGCGGCGGCTGAACGCGGCCGCGCGCGCGCTCGGCGACGCGCGTCGGCCATTGCGGCCGGCCCGGCAGGCTAAAATGCCGGCATGAGCTTCCCCGTCCGCGCCATCACCCTGGACCTCGACGACACCATCTGGCCGATCGCGCCGGTGATGCTGCGCGCCGAGGCGATCCTCGACCAATGGCTGCGCACGCACGCGCCGCGCACCGCCGCGCTGTACCCGATCGAAGCGGTGCGCGCGCTGCGCGACCGCATCGCCGGCGAGCGTCCGGACCTGGCCCACGACTACACCACCCAGCGCCGCCTGACCTTGCAGCACATGCTCGGCGAAGCCGGCGACGACCTCGCCCTGGCCGAGCCGGCGTTCGACGCGTTCTTCGCCGCGCGCTGCGAAGTCGAGCACTACGCCGACAGCGAAGCCGCGCTGGCGCGGCTGGCGGCGAAGGTGCCGCTGGCGGCGCTGAGCAACGGCAACGCCGACCTCAAGCGGATCGGGCTGATGCCGCTGTTCCGCTTCCAGCTCGGCGCGCGCGAGCACGGCCGGGCCAAGCCCGACGCGAGCATCTTCCACGCCGCCTGCGCGCGCCTGGAGCAGGAACCCGCGCACGTGCTGCACGTCGGCGACGACATCGAGCTGGACGTCGTCGGCGCCCGCCTGGCCGGCCTGCGCACGTGCTGGATCAACCGCGAGGCGCGCGCGTGGCCGGCGCATCACCCGCGTCCGGACCTGGAATTCCCCACCCTCACCGCTCTGGCCGACTGGCTGGACCGCGCCCCACACGACCGCACGCCCCGCACGGACACCGCCGCCGCATGACTCTGCCCCTGGGTTTCACCTCCTCCGACGCCGGCGCGCTGCCGCTCGATCTGGTCGGCCGCGCCGACTTCGCCGCCTGGCGCGACGCGCTGCCGGCGCCCACCGCCGCCTGGGTGCAGGCCCAGGGCTTCGACGGCGCGCCCGGCAGCAGCGTGCTGCTGCCCGGGCCGGACGGCCAGCTGATGGGCGCGGCGATCGGCATCGGCGATCCGCTCGACCCGTATTCCTACGGCCACGCGCCGTTCGCGCTGCCGGCGCGGACCTGGCGCACCAGCGGCCGCCACGAACCCGGCGTGCGCGACGCGCTGCGCCTGGGCTGGGGCCTGGGCAGCTACCGCTTCGACCGCTACAAGGCGGCGCCGCGCGCGCCGGCGCAGTTGCTGGTCGACGGCGCCGACGACGAAGTCTTCGCCGTGCTCGCCGCCAGCGTGCGCGTGCGCGACCTGGTCAACACCCCGACCGAGCACATGGGCCCGGCCGAGCTGGAGCAGGTCGCGCGCGAGATCGCCCAGCGCCACGGCGCCAAAATCGAAGTGACCACCGGCGAGGAACTGCTGGCGCAGAACTTCCCCGCCATCCACGCTGTCGGCCGCGCCTCGCACCGCGCGCCGCGCCTGATCGCGCTGGAATGGGGCGACGCCGCGCACCCGCACGTGGCCCTGGTCGGCAAGGGCGTGTGCTTCGACACCGGCGGCCTCGACCTCAAGCCCGCCGACGGCATGCGCTGGATGAAGAAGGACATGGGCGGCGCCGCGCACGCGATCGCCCTGGCCGAACTGATCATGGCGCGCAAGCTGCCGCTGCGGATCACCCTGCTGGTGCCGGCTGTGGAAAACGCGGTCGGCCCCGATGCGTTCCGTCCGGGCGAGGTGATCGCCACCCGCCAGGGCATCAGCGTGGAGATCGACAACACCGACGCCGAAGGGCGGGTGATCCTGTGCGATGCGCTGACCTACGCCGGCGAACTCAAGCCGGCGCTGCTGCTCGACTTCGCCACCCTGACCGGCGCGGCGCGCATCGCGCTCGGCCCGGACCTGCCGGCGCTGTACTCCAATCAGGACGCGCTGGCGCAGGACTGGCTCGACGCCGGCAGCGCCCAGCGCGACCCGGTCTGGCGCATGCCGCTGTGGCGCCCGTACTTGCGCTACCTCACCAGCCACATCGCCGACATCGCCAACGGCGGCCCGTCGAAGATGGCCGGCTCGGTGACCGCGGCGCTGTACCTGGAGCGCTTCGTCCCGGCCGACCAGGCCTGGGCGCACCTGGACGTGTACAGCTGGAACGACGCCGACCGCCCCGGCCGCCCGGCCGGCGGCGAAGCGCAGGGCCTGCGCGCGGTGTACGCGATGCTCAAGTCGCGCGCGGCGCGCTGAGGCGGGGATGCGCGTGCATGGCCTGACGCGCTCGGTCGCGCTGACGCTGGCGCTGGCGGCGACCGTGGCTGCGGCGCCGGCGCTGGCGGATGCGGCGCCATCGCAGACGGCGAAGGCGGAGGCGGCGGGATCGCCGCCCGCATCGCCGGCTCCATCCGCATCGATTCCATCCGTACCGGCTCCGTCCGCACCGGCTCCATCCGCATCCAGTCCATCCGCATCCAGCCCGTCCGCCTCCAATCCGGCGACCGCCGGATCGGCGCAGCCGGCCTCCGCCGCCGCCGCGCGCTCCGAGTTGCTGCGCTCGCCCGCGCCGATCCCGGCCGACGACCGGCTCAAGGTCTTCCTCGCCGGCAGCATCGACATGGGCGGCACCCAGGACTGGCAGGCGCAGTTCGCGCGCGAACTCGCCGACGAAGGCGTGGTGCTGCTCAACCCGCGCCGCGAGGACTGGAACCCGGCGTGGAAGCCGGTCGCCGAGGAACCCGAGTTCCGCCGCCAGGTGGAATGGGAACTCGCCGCGCTGCAACGCGCGGACGTGATCGCGATGTACCTGGCGCCGGGCTCGCAGGCGCCGGTCAGCCTGCTCGAGCTGGGCCTGCACGCCGGCTCGGGCAAGGTGCTGCTGGCCTGCCCGGACGGGTTCTGGCGCAAGGGCAACGTCGACATCGTCGCCCAGCGCTACGGCATCCCGAGCTACGACAGCCTGCCGGCACTGGCGCAGGCGGTGCGCGCGCGGCTGGCGGAACTGCGCCGGGCGCGGACGCGCTGACGGCAGCGGACGTGGCAGGGGCTTCAGCCCCGATGCTTTCCGATAAGGTCGCCGTGATCTGCCACAACAGCATCGGGCCTGAAGGCCCTCCCACAACCGCCCGGTCTTTGCGGAAGGGCCGCGGCTTTTGTGGGAGGGGCTTCAGCCCCGACGCCCTTGTGCCCGATCGCCGCGAACCGCGCCGAAAGCATCGGGCCTGAAGGCCTTCCCACCCAAGCCGAAAAGCCTCGGGCCCGAAGGCCCTGCCTCGCAAAACCGAAAACGCCGCTCGCCTGTCCGCTGCGCCCCCCGTATCGCGTTGATTCCTTTCGGTTCCGGGCAGCCCAGGCAAATCGGCTGCTGACCTATCGCCCATGAAATGTGATTTGTGGCACACTTATTAAGTGTTATGAATCACTGTAGTCCGCCCGGGCCGCGCGTCCGGGCCCAGGGCCGCCAGGCAGCCTCAGCGCCCGAACCTTCGCAGTAAGGCTCGAAACAGGGGAATCCATGAATCGCTCGACCCAACTCGGCCGCACGGCCGGCGCGCTGCTGTGCGCGTTCGCGCTGGCCTTCGCCGGCAACGTCCTGGCCAGCGGCGCGACCACCCAGCGCGTGGCCAACGCCGCCGGCGGCGCGCAGACCGACGGCTCCGATGGCCTGCGGGTCACTTGGGGCAGCAACAGCCAGTTCCAGGTGCGCCTGGGCAACGCCGATCAGGTCTACAACGCCGGCGCCACGCCCACCAACGGCACCCTGTTCAACAGCGTCTACCTGCGCGTGGATCGCGGCGCCGGCGCGGTGCGCGTGTACAACAACGCCAACAACGCCAACCAGGCCGCGTTCGCGCTGTTCACCCAGGTCTCGCAAAGCGCGCTGACCGGCGCCGGCACCGCCGCTTCGCCCTACCAGACCACCACGGTGCTGCGTCCGTCCAATACCGCCGACAACGCCATCCTGGTCACCATTGTCGACAGCTACGTCACCCCGCAGGCCTGGTTCACCCGCCGGGTCACCCTGACCGGCATGCCGGCCAACGGCGCGACGATCAAGTTCTATCAAAACGTCGACACCTACCTGCAAGGCGGCGACAACGGCCCCGGCTTCAGCCGCACCACCTCCGGCAACACCACCGGCCGCCCCGACCTGGTCGGCGTGGCCAAGGGCAGCCAGTTCGAAGCGCTGTGGTGGGAGCCCTCCTCGGGCACGCCGAACTGGGACCGCTATTTCAGCGGCAGCTACACCTTCCCGCAGTGGCAGATCTGCAACGGCAACAACGGCCAGAGCGCCAGCTGCACCACCGCCGGCGGCAACCTCAGCAACGCCATCGACGCCAACGCCGCCACCGACAACGGCATGGCCGCGCAGTGGAACATCCCGGCCGGCGCGGCCAGCTTCACCGCCGAGTACCGCATCACCTTCGCGCTGGCCTCGGTCGACCTGGTCAAGCGCTTCGCCCCGGCCACGATCAACGCCGGCGGCGTGTCCACGCTGACCTTCGAGCTGACCAACAAGAGCGTCAACGCCACCAACAGCATCCGCTTCACCGACACCCTGCCGGCCAACGTGGTGGTGGCGCCGACGCCGAACGTGCGCACCAACTGCCCCGCCAGCGGCGCGCTGGGCACCAACCTCGGCGCGATGACCGTCGCGGCGACCGCCGGCAGCGGCACCATCACCGTCAACAACGCCACCGTCAACGGCGCCGCCGCCAACGGCGGCCAGCTCGCCTGCCAGATCACCGTCGACGTCACCTCGGCCACGGTCGGCGTCTACCACAACACCAACGCCAGCATCGGCAACACCAACAATCTGGTGAACCTGGTCGGCGACGAAGTCCTGACCGTGGTGCAGCCGCAGCTCACCGCGAGCAAGTCGGTGACCGGCGCGCTCGCCGCGGGCCAGACCGGCGCGGCCGCGGACGGCTACTTCAGCATCGGCGTGCAGAACAGCGGCAGCGGCCCGACCAGCGGCGCGATCTCCATCGTCGACACCCTGCCGGCCGGCTTCAGCCTGGTCGCGGCGTCGAGCGCGCAGGGCGCGGTCAACTGCGGCACCCTGCCGGCCGCCGGCACGGTCACCTGCAGCTTCACCCCGACCGCGCCGATCGCCGCCGGCGACAGCGCCAGCGTGCGCCTCAACGTCGCCATCCTCGCCACCGCGACCGGCTCGCCGGTCAACCACGTCGCCGTCGCCGGCGGCGGCGATCCCGACCCGCTGCCGGCCTGCCCGGCCGCCGGCAATCCGCAGTGCGCGCAGACCCCGGCGCCGATCGCGGTCAACGTCAGCCTGAGCCTGGTCAAGAGCGAGCAGCCGGCGTCGACCACCTACACCCCGGGCAACGGCAGCACCTACACCTTGCGCGCCTGCAACGCGAGCGGGCCGGCGGCGGCCAACGGCGCCACCCTCAACGACCCGCTGCCCAACGGCGCGCGCCTGTCCGCCGCGTGGACCTGCAGCGGCACCGGCGGCGGCACCTGCCCGGCCAGCGGCGGCGCCGCCGGCGATGCGGCGGTGGCCATCGCCGGCGTGGTCCTGCCGGTCGGCGCCTGCGTCAACGTGTTGGTGCCGGTGACGTTCAACCCCAATCCGGGCAGCTACTGACACCGCCGCGGGCGCATCGCGCCCGCACGCTCCCCGCCGGCGTCACCCCACCCAGGCCGGCCGATGCGGCAGGACGCGGCGCGTGTCCGTCCTGCCAAGCGCTTCGCGTTTTAACCCCTGAGTTACGAGTTTTGGTGTCTTTAGCACTGATAAAGTGCACGCCACCTATCGCATCTGGGGCCCCGGTCTAGGTCGGGGTTTGCGATCGTCCACTCGGGAATCCATTGATGCAGATCACGAATTTCCGGTCGCGCGCGACCGGCTTGCGATTCTGTGCGGCGACGCTGTGCGCGCTCGCGCTCGGCCTGGGGTCGGCCGCGCAGGCCGCGCAGTTCAACAACGCCACCGCCAGCGGCACCACCGGTACCGCCGGCGCCTCGACCAAGCCCTATCCCTCGGCGTTGACGGCGACCTATACGCTCGCCGGCGGCACCAACGTGCAGATCGTCGCCAACAACGTGCCGCTGACCACGCTCGGCGGCGCGACGGCGGCGATGTTCAGCCCGAACGTGCCGACCACGACCACCGGCATCCAGCTGCAGACCGTCGGCGCCTCGTGCAACTTCGCCACCAACGCCGCCATGACCGTGGCCTGCGGCAACATCGGCAGCACCCTGACGATCAGCTTCAGCCGGCCGGTGACCAATCCGGTCGTGCACTTCCTCGGCCTGGGCAGCGTGCGCAGCATCACCGGCGATACCGTCACCATCACCGCCGGCCGCACCACCCACACCCTGTCCGGCTCGAGTCCCGCCGGCGCCACCCTGACCACGCTGCCCGGCGCGGTGAACCTGCAGCCGCTGAGCAACGCGCCGCTCAACAGCACGCTGGACCTCGCCGACCCCACCTACAACGGCACCAACTGCACGACCATCGCCGCGCCGGCGACCAAGCTCGCCGGTTGCGGCAGCGTGCGCGTCAACGGCACGGTGACCTCGGTGACCTTCACCATCGGCATGTCGGGCACGCGCAACGTCTTCAACGCGACCATCGGCAACGCGCTCGGCGACGACGGCTACATGGTCACCACCACCGTCGACGAGGACTTCGGCGACGCGCCGGCCAGCTACGACCCGGTCGAAGCAGCCAGCCACATCGTCGACGGCCTGCGCCTGGGCGCCACCATCGACGCCGACAACACCAACGTGTTCAACAGCACCCCGGCGGTGACGCCGAGCCCGAACGCGGTCGCCGCCGGCGCCGACAACAACGGCGCCAACGGCGACGGCAGCGACGAAGACGGCCTGACCACGCCGCTGCCGACCCTGCACACCGGCCTGATCGGCCAGACCTACTCGCTCGCGCCCACGCTCAGCGGCGGCACCGCCGCCGGCACCGTGTGCGGCTGGATCGACTTCAACCGCAACGGCGTGTTCGACACCGCCGAAGGCGTGTGCAACGCGGTCGCCAGCGGCGCGACCTCGACCACCTTGAACTGGACCGTGCCGGTCGCCACCACCGCCGGCCGCAGCTACGTGCGCCTGCGCGCGAGCCAGGGCGCGCAGCTGAGCACCTCCACCCCGACCGGCCGCGTCGACAGCGGCGAGGTCGAGGACTACATGATCGAGATCAAGCCGGCGATCCAGGTCATCAAGCAGCTCAATCCCACCGGCGCCACCGGCCGCTTCGACCTGGGCATCGGCGGCACCGCGTTCGCGGTCAACCAGGGCCACAACGGCACCACCGGCTTCCGCACGCTGTACCACAACAGCGCGTCGGGCGCGCCCGACCTCACCGTCGCCCAGAACATCGCCACCACCGCGATCACCACCACCGTCGCCGAAGTCCCCAACGCCGCGACCACGGCGCTGTACACCGCCACCTACAGCTGCGTGGACGGCGCCGGCGCCACGGTCGCGACCGGCACCGGCACCAGCATCAACATCACCCTGCCGGTCTCGGTCACCGGCGCCGCCGCCAACGGCCGCGCCCAGGCGGTCGTCTGCACCTTCACCAACCGCCTCAACACCTCGGCCTTGTCGATCGTGAAGAGCGACAGCGCGGCCACCTACACCCCCGGCGGCCCGACGACCTACACCCTCACCGCCTGCAACGCCGCCGGCGCCGACGCCGCCAACGGCGCGACCATCGCCGACACCCTGCCCGCCGGCGCGACCCTGTCGGCGCCGTGGCAGTGCGTCGGCAGCGGCGGCGCGACCTGTTCGGCCGGCAGCGGCGGCGCCGCGGGCGGTTCGACGATCAGCCTCAGCGCGACCGCGCTGCCGGCCGGCGGCTGCCTCAACATCACCGTGCCGGTGTCCTTCAGTTCCAACCCGGCCAATTACTGAGCCCCGCGCATCGCCGGGCTCGCACCGCCGGCTTGCGGGCCGGCCGGCGCCGCGCAGGCGCCGGCCGACATCCGCCGCGGGTGACAACTGTCAGACCCCGGCGCCGACAGCGGCGCTGACAAAAACTGACTTTAAGCAGGTTGGATCGAGCCGGTGCCGCGGTCACACTACGCAACGTCTGGCGTCCTGGTTGGGAACATGAGCGCATCCGCCGATCTGTTGAAGGAACTCCGCATCGACCGCAATCGCCCGCCGCCGCCCTCGGGCCCGGGCCGCGGCGTATTGATCGGCGTGGCGGTCTTGCTGGTCGCGGCCGCGGCGGGGGGCTGGTTCTTCTTCGGCCGCAGCGCCGGCGCGCAGGTGCGCACCGCCAGCGTCACCGCGATCGGCGGCGGCGGCGGCGGCGCCGGCGCATCGGTGCTCGACGCCACCGGCTACATCGTCGCCCGCCGCATCGCCACGGTCTCGGCCAAGATCACCGGCAAGGTGCGCGAGGTGATGATCGAGGAAGGCCAGCGCGTCGAGGACGGCCAGATCATGGCCACGCTCGACCCGATCGACGCCAACGCCCAGCGCGAGCTCAGCGCCGCCCAGCTCGCCGCCGCGCAGAGCGACGTCGCCCGCGTGCAGGCCCAGCTCAAGGAAGCCGAGGCCAACGCCGCGCGCCTGTCGTCGCTGACCCAGCAGCAGCTGGTGTCGCGCTCGCAGTACGACCAGGCCGTCGCCCAGCGCGATTCGCTGCGCGCGCAGTTGCTGACCGCGCAGCGCAACGTCAAGGTGTCCGGCGACAGCCTGCGCATCTCCGACCTCGGCGTGGACAACACCATCGTGCGCGCGCCGTTCGCCGGCGTGGTCACCGCCAAGGCCGCGCAGCCGGGCGAAATCGTCTCGCCCCTGTCGGCCGGCGGCGGCTTCACCCGCACCGGCATCGGCACCATCGTCGATATGGACTCGCTGGAAATCGAAGTCGACGTCGGCGAAGCCTTCATCGGCCGGGTCAAGCCGAAGATGCCGGTGGAGGCGACCCTCAACGCCTACCCGGACTGGAAGATCCCGGCCGAGGTGATCGCCATCATCCCCACCGCCGACCGCGGCAAGGCCACGGTCAAGGTGCGCATCGCGATCAAGAGCCGCGACGCGCGCATCGTCCCCGACATGGGCGTGCGGGTCAGCTTCCTGGAGCAGGCCGCGGCCAAGCCCGCCGGCGCCGCCCCGGCCAAGCCCAGCGCGATGCTGCCCAACGCCGCGCTGGCCCAGCGCGGCGGCAAGGACGTGGCGTTCGTGGTCGAAGACGGCAAGGCCCGCCAGGCCGAGCTGACCCTGGGCCGCAAGCTCGGCGACGACCGCGAAGTCACCGCCGGCCTCAGCGGCGGCGAGACGGTGGTGCTCGATCCGCCGGATTCGTTGCAAGACGGCGCCAAGGTGCGTGTCGAAAACGAAGGCGCCGATTCGTCGGATACACGTTGACGCGTTGACGCGAACACGTTGACGCGCGCAGACGCCGACGCGTCCGCGCGCCGACGCGGACGCATCGACGCTCCACGGCGACCGCGGCCCTTCGGCCGGCGGCCGCCGCCGCAATCCCGCGCGGCAGCCTCAGCGCCGCGCGCGCTCCACCGGTCCGCGACCGGCGCGCCTGCGTGCGCGCGGCGCCCGCCGGTTCCGCACACGCACTGCACCCGCATCCGCACCCACACCGCATCCGCACACCGCCCGAGGACGTCGAAGATGGACACCCTGGTTTCGATCAATCACCTCACCAAGACCTATCAGCGCGGCCCGGAAAAGGTCGAAGTGCTGCACGGCATCAACCTGGACATCGCCAAGGGCGACTTCGTCGCGCTGATGGGCCCGTCGGGCTCGGGCAAGAGCACCCTGCTCAACCTGATCGGCGGCCTGGACAACCCCAGCAGCGGCGAGATCACCATCGAAGGCGAGCGCATCGACCGCATGAGCCCGGGCCAGCTGTCGCAGTGGCGCAGCCGCCACGTCGGCTTCGTGTTCCAGTTCTACAACCTGATGCCGGCGCTGACCGCGCAGAAGAACGTCGAACTGCCGCTGCTGCTGTCGCCGCTGAGCGGCGCGCAGCGCAAGCGCAACGCCGAGATCGCGCTGACCCTGGTCGGCCTGGCCGAGCGCCGCAATCACCGCCCCAACGAACTGTCCGGCGGCCAGCAGCAGCGCGTGGCGATCGCCCGCGCGATCGTTTCCGACCCGACCCTGCTGATCTGCGACGAACCCACCGGCGACCTGGACCGTCAGGCCGCCGAGGAAATCCTCAACCTGCTGCGCCTGCTCAACCGCGAACACGGCAAGACCATCGTCATGGTCACCCACGACCCGAAGGCCGCCGAGTACGCCACCCACACCCTGCACCTCGACAAGGGCACCCTGGTCGAGCAGCAGCCCGGCGCGCACTGAGCGGAGACCGGCCATGAAATATTTCCATCTGATCTGGGCGGAGCTGATGCGGCGCAAGACCCGCACGCTGCTCACCCTGCTGTCCATCGTCGCCGCGTTCCTGCTGTTCGGCCTGCTCGACGGCGTGCGCGAAAGCTTCGACCAGGCCGGCAACAGCGCCAACGGGGTCAAGCGCCTGCAGACCGGTTCGCGGCTGTCGTTCATCCAGCCGCTGCCGATGTCGCTCAACGACCGCATCGGCCAGGTGCCGGGCGTGAAGCAGGTGTCCTACGCCAACTGGTTCGGCGGCGCATACCAGGATCCGCATAACCAGATCTTCAGCTTCGCGGTGGCGCCGAACTATCTCGACCTGTATCCGGAAATCCAGGTCGACAAGGCCCAGCGCAAGGCCTTCGACAACACCCGCACCGGCGTGCTGGTCGGCGCGCAGCTCATGCAGCGCTTCGGCTGGAAGGTCGGGCAGAAGCTGCCGCTGCAGTCGACCATCTTCCCCACCCGCGACGGCAGCAAGAACTGGAGCTTCGACATCGTCGGCGTGATCGAAGCCGCCGACAAGAAGACCGGCGGCTGGTACGACCAGATGGTGCTGCTGCACTGGAAGTACTTCGACGACTCCAACCCCTACAACCGCGGCCAGGTCGGCTGGTACATCACCGAGGTCAGCGACGTGAACCAGGCCGACCGCGTGGCCAAGGCGATCGACGCGATCTCGGCCAACTCCGACCACGAGAGCAAGACCCAGACCGAAGCGGCCTCGGCGGCCAACTGGATGAAGCAGATGGCCGACATCGGCCTGATCGTCGGCTCGATCATGGGCGCGGTGTTCTTCACCCTGGTGCTGCTGACCGGCAACACCATGGCCCAGGCGGTGCGCGAACGCACTTCGGAACTGGCGGTGCTCAAGACCATCGGCTTCCCCGACCGCAGCGTGCTGATGCTGGTGCTGGCCGAATCGGTGCTGCTGCTGTTGATCGGCGGCGTGATCGGCGTGGGCCTGGCGCGCGTGCTCGGCCCGATCGTCAGCGCCGCCAGCCGCGGCGCGATCAACGTGCCGCCGATCAGCGGCAGCAGTTGGGCGATGGCGCTGGGGCTGATGGTCGCCATCGGCCTGGTGGTCGGCGCGCTGCCGGCGATCCGGGCGATGCGCCTGAACATCGTCGACGCCCTGTCCGGGCGCTAACGGAGACTGCACATGAACAAGCTCGTCAAATTCGGCCGCGGCCTCCTCATCGCGCTGTTGCTGAGCGCCGGACTGGCGCTGTGGGCGATGGCGCCGTGGCCGGTGCTGCTGGCGCTCGCCGCCGCGGTCGCACTGTGGATGCTGCTGACCCGCAGCGGCCAGCAGGCCGCCTCGGTCGCCGGCGTCGGCATCAGCACGCTGCGCCAGCGGCTGGGTTCCTCGTCGGTGGTGGTGATCGGCATCGCCGGCGTGGTCGCGGTGCTGGTGGCGATGCTGTCGATGGCCGAAGGCTACCGCCAGACCCTCTCGCGCACCGGCAGCGACGACAGCGTGCTGGTGCTGCGCGGCGCCTCGGCGGCGGAAGTGATGTCGACCCTGGACCTGGCCAGCATCAACGTGATCGAACAGGTGCCCGGCATCGCCCGCGGCCCCGACGGCCGCCCGCTGGCCTCGCCGGAGACCGTGGTCGCGGCCAACCTGCCGGTCAAGGGCGCGGGGCCCGACGTGGACGGCAGCGTGCAGCTGCGCGGCGTCGGCGACCGCGCCTGGCTGGTGCGGCCGCAGGTCAAGATCGTGCAGGGCCGCAAATTCGAGACCGGCAAGCGCGAAGTGGTGGTCGGCAGCGGCGCGCAGCGCCAGTTCGCCGGCCTGGAGGTCGGCAAGCAGATCCGCCTGGGCAGCGAGCAGTGGACCGTGGTCGGCGTGTTCAAGTCCGGCGACGCGATGGACTCGGAAGTCTGGGCCGACGCCGAGATGGTCGCGGCGACCTACCGCCGCGGCGCCTCGCGCAACGCGGTGGTGGCCAAGCTGACCTCGGCCAAGGAGTTCAAGAGCTTCAAGGCCGCGCTGGCCGGCGACCCGCGCCTGCAAGTGGATGTGACCACCACCGCCGACTACTTCGCCAAGCAGTCCGAGACCATGACCACGGTGATCCGCGTCATCGGCATCGTGGTCGGCTCGATCATGGCCATCGGCGCGGTGTTCGGCGCGCTCAACACCATGTTCGCCACCGTCGCCACCCGCGCGCGCGAGATCGCGACCCTGCGCGCGATCGGCTTCCGCGGCCTGCCGGTGGTGGTGGCGGTGATGCTGGAGACGATGCTGCTGGCGCTGGTCGGCGGCCTGATCGGCGGCTTGCTGGCGTGGGCGATCTTCAACGGCTACACCGCCTCCACCATCGCCGGCGGCGTCGGCCAGCTGACCTTCGACTTCCGCGTCACCGGCGCGTTGCTGTGGAGCGGATTGAAGTGGGCGCTGGCGATCGGCTTCGTCGGCGGCCTGTTCCCGGCGCTGCGCGCGGCGACGTTGCCGGTGACGGCAGCGCTGCGGGCGTTGTAAGCCGGCTGCGGCGAACGCTGCGAAAAACAAAAGCCCCCTTCGCGAGAAGGGGGCTTTTCGTTTGTCCGCCGGAGCGCGCTGGGGTTATGCCGCCGCCCCGGCCGCCGCCAACCTGCGCGAGCGCAGCACCCCTTCGCTGGCGAACACCGCCAGCCCCGCCCAGATCAACGCGAAGCCGATCGCGCGCATGCCGTCGAAGGCCTCGCGCAGCACCAGCCAGCCGATCAGGAACTGCAGGGTCGGCGCGACGTACTGCAGCAGGCCGATCGCGGTCAGCGACACCCGCCGCACCGCGTAGGCGAAGCCGATCAGCGGCAGCGCGGTCAGCGCGCCGGCGATCACCAGCAGCGCGTCGATGCCCAGGCCCCAGCCGCCGAGGAAGCCGCCCATGCCCTGGGATTCGCCCCAGACCATCAGCGCCAGCGCCGCCGGGAACAGGTAGACGTTCTCCACGCCCAGCCCGGTCACCGCTTCCACCGCGACCAGCTTGCGCACCAGCCCGTACACCGCGAACGAGATCGCCAGCCCGAGCGCGATCAGCGGCGGACGGCCGTACTGCACGGTCAGCCAGGCCACGCCGGCGAACGCCAGCGCCACCGACACCCATTGCATCGCGCGCAGGCGTTCGCCGAGGAACAGCACGCCGAGCATCACGCTGACCAGCGGGCCGATGAAATAGCCCAGGCTGGTCTCGATCACATGGCCGGCGTTGACCGCCCAGATGTACAGCCCCCAGTTGAACGCGATCAGGCAGCCGCTGACCGCAAGCATGCCGGCCTTGCGCGGCTCGCGCAGCACCTCGCGCAGCCAGTGGCGGCCGTTCTTCCAGCACAGCCACGCGGTCACCAGCAAGGTGCTCCAGACGATGCGGTGGGCCACGATCATCAGCGAGGGCACCGAGTTGAGCAGATGCCAGTACAGCGGCATCAGCCCCCACAGCACGAAGGACGCGACCGCGATCCACAGGCCGCGGCGATCGGTGCCGGTATTCATGTCGATTTCTCCAATTCGCCCGCGGCGGCGGCGGCCGGCGCGGGCGCGGCCGCCGCGACGGCGGTCTTGCCCGCGCGCGCCTTGGCCAGGGTGATGATGACCACGCCGACCAGGATCACCGCCATCGCGCCCAGGTCGTGGGAGGTGAAACGTTCGCCCGCCAGCAGCGCGCCGAACAGTACCGCGATTGGCGGATTGACGTAGGCGTAGCTGGTCGCCAGCGCCGGCCGCACGTGGTGCAGCAGCCAGATGTAGGCGGTGAAGCCGAAGATCGAGCCGGCCACGACCAAATACAGCAGCGCCGCGGTGGCGCTGACGCTCGGCCAGGCATGCATGCGCTCGCCGCTGACCGCGGCCGCGCCGAGCATCCACGCGCTGCCGGTCAGCATCTGCGCGCTGGCGGCCATGAACGGCGACGGCAGGTCGAGGTCGCGGCTCCAGATCGAGCCCCAGGCCCAGGCGATCGGCGCGACGATCAAACACACCAGCCCGAGCGTGGACGCCGACAGCTTGCCGCCGGCGTTGAGCCAGACGACGCCGGCGAACCCCACCGCCAGGCCCAGCCATTCGATCTTGGCCGGATGCCGCCCGCGCATCATCGCGAACACCCCGGCGAACAGCGGCATCGACGCCACCGCGATCGCCGCCAGGCCCGAATCGACCTGGGTCTCGGCCAGGTTCACCAGGCCGTTGGACAGCAGCACCATGAAGATCGACAGCACCCACAGCGTGCGCCACTGCTTGCGCGTCGGCGGCGCGGCGCCGCGCCAGCGCAGCACGGCGTACATGAGCGCGCCGGCCAGGAACATGCGCGCCGCGCCGAGCAGGAACGGCGGGTAGCTCTCCAGCGCGAAGCGGATGCCGAGGTAAGTCGAACCCCACAGCACGTAGACGGAGGCCAGGGCGAAGCCGACGGCCAGCGGGCCGGGAGCGCGGTGATCGGAGGAAACGGCGGCGCCCATGGGCAAGTACTCGCGGGGAACAGCGGTGGCGGGGGACGCGCCGGCCGCAGGCGGCGCCGGCAGGCGAGAGAACGACGGCAGAAAAACCAGCGACACGACCGGCGCGCAAGGCGACGGGGGAAAAACGCGATAGCTTGACGCGCCCGCGGGCGGCGCGGAGCGAGAAAAACTTGAGTCAGCCTGTAGCAAAGCTTGAGTCCGCGCGGCCCAAGGCCGTGCGCCCTCGCGCGTCCGCATCCGTGCGGCGCGGGCGCGCGGCCCGCCATGGGCGCGCTTCGTGCGCGCCGGTCCCCTGCGGCTTCGCGCCGCCGCGCCGGCTCAGTCGCCGGCGAGCCAGCGCGATACGCTGGTGCGGCCGCTGCCGGCCACGCGCCGGCGCGGGTCGTCGTAGACGTCGATGACCTCGAAGCCGGCCTTGCGCATCATCCCGGCCGAGCCTTCGTTGTCCTCGTGGCGTTCGATGTAGATCTCGCGCAGGCCCATCGCGCGCATCCGCTCCACCGCCTGCGCCAACAGCCGCGAGCCCAGTCCGTGGCCGCGATGGCCGCGATGCACCACCGCCTCGCCGACATGCCCCTGCCAGGCGATCTCGCGCCCGGCCGGCTGGTAGCGGTGGAAGGCGTCGCTGGGTTCGAACGTGACTACCGCCACGATTTCGTCATCGGCCAGCGCGACCAGCGCCTGGGTGCGCCCACGCCCGATCCCGGCCAGGTGCGCCGTCAGTTCCCGCTCGGGCAGGTAGTTCCAGGGATTGGGCCCGTGTTCGCGGATCAGCGTCAGGATCTCGCCGATCTGCGCGGGTACAGCGGCTTGCGTCACGTACCGGGACATCCCGGGGGCGTCCGTTCTTGAAGGGTCGGGGGAAGGCGCCGGCACATAAAAATTCCTCATGGCCTCGACGCAAGAATAGCGTATCGATGTCAGTCAAATTGCGGTTGAATATTTATCCGCGCGGACGCAAAAATCTTGCATGAACGCTGCCCCCCTGGTCCTGGACGAGTTCGATCACAAGCTGCTCGAACTGTTGCAACACGATGCCTCCGCCACCCTGAGCGAACTCGGCGACGCCGTCGGCCTGTCGCCGAGCGCGGTACAGCGGCGCATGACCCGCTACCGCCAGGACGGCCTGATGCGCCAGGTCGCGGTGCTCGACCCGATGGCCCTGGGCAGCACCCTGGCCGCGGTGTGGGTGACGATGGAGCGCGAATCGGCCGAAGGCAACGCCTCCTTCCACGCCCGCGTGCGCGCCGCGCCGGAGGTGCAGCAGTGCTACACCCTGGCCGGGGAATGGGACTACCTGGTGATCCTGGCCACCACCGGCGTCGCCCACTGCCGTCAGGTGGTGGACCGGCTGTTCCTCGACGAAGGCAACGTCAAGCGCTACGACACCCACCTGGTGTTCGACGTGGTCAAGCACGGCCTGGAGCTGCCGACCCGCGACGCCCCGCGCGCGGCGCGCAAACGCCGCGGCGCCTGAGCGGCGCTTGCGCTGCTTGAGCGCCGCTTCGGCCGGCCGCGCAAGCCGCGCATCTCCCTGTAGGAGCGGCGCAAGCCGCGACCGCGCCCTCTCAAACTCGCGCCGCAAGCCCGAAGCCGCAGCCCGGCGCATGACCGCCCCTCAAGCCGCCCGCTCGCGCTGCAACAGCCTGTCCTTCAGCGGCAGCCCCCAGCGATACCCGCCCAGCGACCCGTCGCCGCGCACCACCCGGTGGCACGGCACCACCACCGCCACCCGGTTGTGCGCGCAGGCCTGCGCCACCGCGCGCGCGCCGCGCGGCGAACCGATCTGCCGCGCCACCTCTTCGTAGCTGCGGGTCTGGCCGGGCGGGATCTTCATCAGCGCGTCCCACACCTTCTTCTGGAACGCGGTGCCGATCAGGTCCACCGGCACCTCGCGCTCGCCGCCGCCGAGCGCGTCGGCCACGGCCTGCACGCGCGGGGCGAGGAATTCGTCGCGGCCGGCGTCGACCCGCTCCAGCGACGCGCGCGGGAACTCCTCGCGCAGGCGCGCCTCCAGCGTCGCCGCGTCGTCGCCGAGCTCGACCATGCAGATCCCGCGCGCGGTCGTCGCCACCAGCGCCAGGCCCAGCGCGGTGCGGGCGACGCTCCAGCGGATCTGCTCGCCGGCGCCGCCGGCGCGGTAGCGCGCCGGGGTCATGCCCAGCTTCGCCGCGCCGGCCTCGTACACGCGCGACGGCGAGCCGTAGCCGGCGTCGTACAGCGCGGCGCTGACGTCGTTGCCCTCGCGCAGCGCGCTGCGCAGGCTGCCGAGCTTGCGCTGGGCCAGGTACTCGGCCGGGCTGAGCCCGAAGCGCGCGCTGAAGCGGCGCTGCAGGTGCGAAGCGCTCAGGCCGACCGCGGCCGACAGCTCGGTCAGCGACAGTTCGCCGCCGTCGAGCAACTGGCGGGCGCGTTCGAGCTTGTCGGTCGAAGGCGCGGAGGCCGAAGACGCAGACGTCGAAAGCGCGGACGACGAAACACCGGCGATCGCCTGAGCGGCGGGGCCGGAACCGGACTTGCGCAGGGGGGATTTGGCGTTCATGGGGCAAGACTAGGCCTGCGGGCGTCGGCTCGCTATCCGCATCTTGTGCGCGGGCGATTCGTTCGCCGGCGGGGCCTGGGGGGACCGGGATCCAGGCTTGCGGCGCGAATTGAAACCCCGTGGTCGCGGCTTGCGCCGCTCCTACAGGGGCTCCGGCGAGTTTCGTATCCGACTGTAGGAGCGGCGCGAGCCGCGACCGCAGGGCTTCGATCTCGCGCCGCATCCCGGAGGTCGCGGTCGCGGCTTGCGCCGCTCCTACAAGGGCTCCGGCGAGTTTCGTATCCGACTGTAGGAGCGGCGCGAGCCGCGACCGCGGGGCTTCAATCTCGCGCCGTACCTCGGAGGTCGCGGTCGCGGCTTGCGCCGCTCCTACAGGGGCTCCGGCGAGTTTCGTATCCGACTGTAGGAGCGGCGCGAGCCGCGACCGCAGGGCTTCGATCTCGCGCCGTAACTCGGAGGTCGCGGTCGCGGCTTGCGCCGCTCCTACAGGCGCTTATCCGACTTTCGTGTCGCGCAAAAAGAAAGCGCGCCGAGGTCGGCGCGCTTTCGGTATTGCGAACCAGCGGCCAGGCTCAGTCGGCCCAATGCCCCGGCCGCGTCGCGGTCGGCAGCACCTGCGCCGACAACTGCCGGTCGGCGTTGAGCAGGCGCACCGCATCGGCCAGGATCGAGGCCGATTCGCGCAGCAGCGGGTCCGGACGCTTGTCGGCCAGCTTCTCGCGTGCCGCATCCTTGACGATGTCGCGCTCGGACGAGGCCAGCCCGTCGTCGGTGGCGTCGTCGGCCAGCGGGTCCAGGGCCAGGCCGAGCGTCTTGCGCTCTTCCTGGCGCTGCTTGCGCTTGGCGTCCTCGCGGTCGCGCTCGGCGCGGCGCTCGGCCTCGTTGAGCGAGATCCACTTCTTGGCGCGCTCTTCGCGGAACTGCGCCACGTCCTGCGACCACCACTGGAATTCCTTGTCGCCGGCGATGCGCGCGCTGTGCAGGGTCTCCAGCTTCGGCAACAACGGCGCGAAGTTGCCGTAGCTGGTGTGCTGCACGGCGGCGATCTTGGTCCACGGCAGCGCGTTGTCGTAGGTGCTCTCGCCGTACTCGGTGGCGTCGACCGACACCGGGAACGCGAGGTCGGGCACCACGCCCTTGTTCTGGGTCGAGCCGCCGCTGACGCGGAAGAACTGGGCGATGGTCAGCTTGACCTGGCCGAAGCGCGCGGTCTCGTTGGCCGGCCAGCGGTCGAGGTCGACCAGGTTCTGCACCGTGCCCTTGCCGAAGCTGGTCTCGCCGATGACGAGGCCGCGGCCGTAATCCTGGATCGCGCCGGCGAAGATTTCCGAAGCCGACGCCGAGCCGCGATTGATCAGCACCGCCAGCGGGCCTTCCCAGGCGATGCCGTTGTCGCTGTCGCCCTCGACGCTGACCCGGCCGCCGGATTCGCGCACCTGCACCACCGGGCCGCGGTCGATGAACAGACCGGTGAGCTCGATGGCTTCGTTGAGCGAACCGCCGCCGTTGTTGCGCAGGTCCAGCACCACGCCATCGACCTTGTCGGCGCGCAGCTTGGTCAGCAGCTTGGCGACGTCGCGGGTGGCCGAGGCGTAGTCGTTGGCGTTCTTGCGGCGGCCTTCGAAGTCCTGATAGAAGCCCGGCAGCTTGATCACGCCGATGCGCTTGGCCGGGCCGTCGCCGGCGGCGGGGATGTCGATGATTTCCGACTTCGCCGCCTGTTCCTCCAGCCGCACCTTGTCGCGCACCAGCACGATGCGGTTGGGCTTGCTGTCCTGGCCGGCTTCGGCCGGGATCACGTCCAGGCGCACCTTGGTGCCCTTGGGGCCGCGGATCTTGGCGACCACGTCGTCGATGCGCCAGCCGATCACGTCTTCCATCTGTCCGCTGTCGCCCTGGCCGACGCCGACGATGCGGTCGCCGGGCTTGACCAGATGGCTGCGCGCGGCCGGGCCGCCGGGGATGATCTCGCGGATCGCGACCACGTCGTCCTGCTTCTGCAACTGCGCGCCGATGCCGTCGAGCGACAGCGACATGGTCATGTTGAAGTTGTCGGCCGACTTCGGCGTGAGGTAGTCGGTGTGCGGGTCGATCGCGTTGGCGTAGCTGTTGACGAAGGTCTGGAACACGTCCTCGCCCTTGAGCTCGCCGATGCTCTTGGCCATGTTGGCGTAACGCTTGTCCAGCGTCTTGGCGATGTCGTCGGGCTTCTTGCCGGCCAGCTTCAGGCGCAGCCAGTCGTTGCGCACCGACTGCTTCCACAGCGCGTCGACCGCGGCGGTGTCGGCGGCCCACGGCGCTTCCTTGCGGTCGTAGTCGTAGCGCTCGTTGCCGGTGAACTCGAAGTTGCCGGGCTGCTTGAGCAGGGCGCGCGCGTAGGCGACGCGCTCGTCCACGCGCTGGCGATAGGTCGAGAAGATGGTGTAGGCGGGGGTCAGGTCGCCGCTCTTGATCGCGTCGTCGAGCTTGTTCTTGAACGCATCGAAGCGGGCGATGTCGGCCGCGCTGAAGAACTGCTTGTTCGGATCGAGCGATTCGAGATAGCGCTTGTACATGTCGGCCGACAGCGCATCGTCGAGCGCGCGCGGCCGGTAGGCGTAGCGGCTGTCGGAGAGCAGGCCGTAGACCAGCTTGGCCGCCGTGGTCTGGTCGGCGGTGGGCGCGCTGGGCAGGGTCGAAACGGAGTTCGCGGACGCCGCGCCGTCGGGCCGCGCCAGCAGCGCCAGCGGAGCGGTCAGCAGCAGGCCTGCGAACAGGGTCAGGGCACGCGTGTTCTTGGAGGTCATCGCGGGGTCTTCCCGGCCGGGGGAGCCGGACTTGGCGGTTGCAGCAGGAGGATGATGCGGCGTTGGACAAGCCCACAGTGCCGAAAGTTGCCGGCCCTGTCACGCGACCGGGCGCAATTGCGTGTTGCGGGCACGAAACCGGTTCAGCATTGTCGCCGGCGCGGCGCGGATCGGGTGCCGCGCACTCGCTCCAGGCGCCGCGGCTCACCGGATTTCACCGGACTTCACCCGCCCGAGCCCTGTCTCGCCGGGCCGCGCCCGCGCGCCGCCGGGCCGGCTTGTCGCCCCATCGGGACTGGACTATGTTGGCCCGGTGCAAAGCGACGGCCGCGCCGCGGCCGCCCCACCGATCCGCAACTGCCCCGCGCAGCTGCGCCTGGAGTCCGCCAATGGAACTGGCCGCGCTGAAATCGCCCCGTTTGCGGCCGGCCGCTTCGATACCGGCCAGGCCGCGCCGCCACCGCGCGGACGCGCCCCCGTCCGGCCCGCCCCGCGCCGGCCCCGCCGCCTTCCCGGTCCCGCCATGCGCCTGACCCGCCTCGCCCTGCTGATCGCCCTTTCCACCTGCTTTCTGAGCGGATGCCCCATGTCCCACACCGACGACGCCCAGCAGTACTTCACCCGCCAGGTCGCCAAGCTGCTCGAAGGCCGCGACTCGGCCGTGGTCGACGCCGCCCAGCTGACCGACTTCGACTGGCAGACGCTGTGCTTCGAGCGCGAAGACGCGCTCGAGCTCACCTTCAGCGGCGCCGGCGCCGACAAGGTGTTCCGCTTCGGCTACGAGGACTATTTCGTCGCCGAGCCCTACGTCGAGCGCTCGCCGGCCGAGCGCTGCATCGGCCGCCAGGACAAGCTGGTGCTGAAGAAGAAGTACCCGGGCTACAAGGACACCGTCGAATTCCAGCTCGCTGAGGGAGCGGCCGCGCCATGAGCAATCCGATGAGCGACATCAAGCGCGGCATCGAGCAGGACGCCTACCGCTACTACGAGCAGCTCAGCGGCCAGACCCTGCAGCGCCGCGCCGACGGCAGCTTCGCCGGGCAAGGCCATAACGACGCCCTCGACGCGTTCCGCCACGCCTACACCAGCGGCCGGGTGACCCAGCTGTCGATGGACCAGCAATGGGTCGCGCGCAGCTACGGCGACGACAACGAGATCGGCCCCAAGCATCCCAACGATCCGCGCGAACACCGCATGGACCTGTGGAACAACGAAGTCGGCCGGCGCCTGGGCGACGAGGCTTCGGGCAAGGACGAGCTGGCCAAGCGCTGCTACGAAGCGGTGCGCAACGGCACCTTGATCACCAGCCTCAACGACGCGCGCATCGGCCAGCTGTATCCGGGCGATCCGCGCCTGCAGCGGCCGCAGGGCGATCCCGAGCGCGAGCTGATGACCAAGGAGGACGTGGCCAAGGTCAACCGCGACGTCAGCCACGCGCTCGACCACCCGCGCCTGCCGTTCCCCAAGGACCATCCCGACCGCGACCTCTACGACAAGCTGCGCGGCGGCCTGCCGGCTCAGGTGACCGACGAGAAGGTCGCAGAGGCGGTGCTGGCGACCAAGCGCGCCGGCATGCACGAGCCCAGCGACATCGGCAAGGTCGCGCTGCAGAACGACCAGATCTTCATCGCCGGGCGCACCCCGGGCTTCCACGCCCAGGTCGACGCGGGCAAGCCGGCGCCGGACATGAGCGGGACCGTGCAGCAACTGGACTCGCACAACCGCGCCGAGGCTTACGAGCAGAAGAACCAGCAGCAACAGCAGCAGCAACCGAGCCAGCAATACGGCGGACGCTGAGGCGCAGGCGCAGGCGCAGGCGCGGCGCGCGGCGTAGGCCGACCCGCAAACGAAAAAGCCGGCGCGATGGCGCCGGCTTTTTCGTTTCGACACGGACGATCTTCTTCGCCGCGCGCAGGCCGCGTCGCGCTTACGCCACCGCGAACCCGGCGTCGATCGCCTGGCGGTCGGCGTGATACGACGAGCGCACCAGCGGGCCGGAGGCGACGTGGGTGAAGCCCAGCGACATGCCGTAGACCTCGAGCTCCTTGAACTCGTCCGGCGTCCAGTAGCGCAGCACCGGGTGGTGGTGCGGGGTCGGCTGCAGGTACTGGCCGATGGTGATCATGTCGACGTCGTGCGCGCGCAGGTCGCGCAGGGTCGCCTGCACCTGCTCCATGGTCTCGCCCAGGCCGAGCATGATGCCGGACTTGGTCGCCACGTTCGGATGCTGGGCCTTGAACTTCTGCAGCAAGGTCAGCGACCACTGGTAGTCGGCGCCCGGACGCACGTTGGCGTACAGGTCGGGCACGGTCTCGACGTTGTGGTTGAACACGTCCGGCGGGTTATGCGACAGGATCTCCAGCGCGCGTTCCATGCGGCCCTTGCCGCGGAAGTCCGGGGTCAGCACTTCGATCTTGGTGCGCGGGCTCTGCGCGCGGATCGCGGCGATGCAGTCGACGAAGTGCTGGGCGCCGCCGTCGCGCAGGTCGTCGCGGTCGACGCTGGTCACCACCACGTACTTCAGGCCCATGTCGGCGACGGTGTTGGCCAGGTTGACCGGCTCCTGCGGATCCGGCGGCTTGGGCCGGCCGTGGGCGACGTCGCAGAACGAGCAGCGGCGGGTGCAGACCTCGCCGAGGATCATGAAGGTCGCGGTGCCGTGGCCGAAGCACTCGTGGATGTTCGGGCAGCTGGCTTCCTCGCACACGGTCACCAGGCGGTTCTCGCGCAGCTTGGCCTTGAGCTGGGCGACCGAATTGCCCGAGGGGATGCGCACGCGGATCCACGAGGGCTTGCGCAGCACCGGCGCGTCGGCGAACTGCACCGGCGAGCGGTTGATCTTGTCGCCGCCGAGCTGCTTGGCGCCCGGGGTCATGGTGGTGGATTGCAACACCGCCGGCGCCACGACCGGATCGGCCGCGCCGACGACGGTGAGCGGGATGGTCTTGCTGGCGGTGTCGCTCATGTGTGCATCGACTCTGGAGATTGGACTCCCTCTCCCGCTTGCGGGAGAGGGCCGGGGTGAGGGCAGCGGCGGCCTGCGGCGGTATCGCGGCGCCTGGCGGATTCGTGGGCCCTCATCCGCCCCCTGCTTTCGCAGGGGCAGGCCCTTCGGGCACCCTCGATTAAAGCATTCGAGGGCAGGCTCTTTTCCCGCAAACGGGAGAAGGAAAAGCGCGTCAACCGAAATTCAACGGCGCCGCATCCTCGACGCTCAAACCGAACTGGCGCGCGATGTTCGCCACCAGCACCGGCTTGACCTGGTCCATGCCCGAGGGGCCGCCCAAGTCTAGCACCGAGGTCACCTGCAGCCCCTGGTAACCGCAGGGATTGATGCGCTGGTACGGCGACAGGTCCATCGCGATGTTGAACGCCAGCCCGTGGAAGGTGCAGCCGCGGCGCACGCGGATGCCCAGGGCCATGACCTTGGCCCCGGCCACGTACACGCCCGGGGCGCCGTCGCGGCGCGCGCCTTCGATGTTCCACTCGGCCAGGGTGTCGATCGTCGCCTGCTCGATCCGGTCCACGTACTCGCGCACGCCGACCTTGAGCCGGCGCAGGTCCAGCAGCGGGTACAGCACGATCTGGCCGGGGCCGTGGTAGGTCACCTGGCCGCCGCGATCGACGTGGATCACCGGGATCTCGCCCGGCATCAGCACGTGCTCGTCCTTGCCGGCCTGGCCGAGGGTGAACACCGGGTCGTGCTCGACCAGCCACAGCTCGTCGGGCGTGTCGGCGTCGCGCGCGTCGGTGAAGGCCTGCATCGCCCGCCATACCGGTTCGTAGGGCTGGCGGCCGAGGTCGCGCAACTGCGCGCGCGGCGGCGCGGACGGGCCGCCGAAGACTTCGGCGACGGCGTCGATTACAGCGTCCACTTCACTTCCGGGTGGTCGCGCAGCACCTGGTGGGCCAGGTCGTACTGGGCCCGGTCGGCGGCGCGGAAGGTCAGCCGGACCGAGACGTACTTGCCGGTCGAGGACTGCTTCCACTGGATGGTTTCGGTCTCCACGTCGATCCCGGCCTCGAGCAGGCGCTTGGGCAGCTCGCGCTCCAGGCCGGCTTCGGCGGCGCCCATCGCGCTGAGCTCGAAGGTGCCGGGGAATTGGAAGCCGTGTTCGGGGTTGTCGGAATGAATGTCCATGAGCGCCATTATGGGTCCGCGGCCAGGGCAACCCAAGCGCGGCGGCGGGACGGCGGCATTGCGCTGGTGGAACGCGGCCGCCTCGGCGGGCCGCCCAGCGGCCGCGGCCGCGGGCGCCGGATTCCCGCCAGATTCGGCACGGCCGCGGCGCGCCACGCCGTTGCGCCCGCAGTCTGCCGAAACGCCACGACAGACGTTAACGTGGAGCTCCCGCTCCGCAGTTCAGGCCACGATGGGTCCGCGCGACCGCCAGCATTCGATCCGCCTCAAGGCCCCCGGCCTGCTCGTCCTGCTGCTGTTCGCCGCGGCCCTGGCGGTGGCCGTGCCGGCGCTGCGCCGGCCCGAGCGCGCCGGCTGGATCGCGCTGCCGCCGCAGCCGATGGAGGCGACCGATTCGGACGTGCGCGAACTGCTGCGCAAGTCCGCGCAGCTCGCGCCCGCCGGCCAGCCGGCCCTGGCCGTCGGCTGCGGCGCCGACGACGTCGAACCCGAACGCCTGCCGCCGGACTTCGCCCGCCCGCCGGCCCCGGCCGACGCCGACGAGGCGCCGCTGGAAGAGCGCTACGCCGTGCTGATCGGCGGCCCGGACCGGCGCCCGTGGCGGCTGGACATCGACGTGCGCGGCGAGCGAGCGCGCCTGCGCG
>NZ_LXSD01000346.1:0-46571 GCF_017168095.1 Lysobacter enzymogenes
CGCGGCCCAGCGCGGCCGGGCGGCCAAGGCCGAGCTGTTGGTCAATGCCGATCTGGCCCTGGCGCGCGAGCTCGGCGTGGGCGCGCACCTGCGCGCGGCGCAACTGCGCGGGCTCCGCGAACGCCCGCTGCCGGCGCAACTGCCGCTGGCGGCGTCCTGCCACGACGCCCGCGAGCTGCAGGCGGCGCAGGCGCTGGGCTGCGACTTCGCCGTGGTCGGTTCGATCAAGCCGACGCCGAGCCATCCGAGTGTGCTGGGCATCGGCTGGGAAGCGTTCGCGGCGCTGCGCGAGTCGGTGTCGCTGCCGATCTACGCCATCGGCGGGCTCGGCGCGCAGGATCTGGGCGATGCGCGCCGGCATGGGGCGCAGGGTGTGGCGGCGATCCGGAGTTTGTGGCCGGCGTGATCGGCATGGGCGGGGTTTGGCCTGGCCTGATCGGAAAGCATCGGGCCTGAAGGCCCTCCCACAAGAACCGGCGCTGGCCGTCGCGATGCAACCGCGGTCGGTTGTTGTCGCAGGCGCTTCGCTGTTGTGGGAGGGCCTTTAGGCCCGATGCCTTTGTGCCAGCCGCCGCGCGCTCAACCCGCCGCCGCAGCCATCGCCCGATAGCGCCGATCCAGCGCCTCCACCTGCGCCTGCAGCGCCTCCAGCGGCCCGTCGTTGACCACGATATCGTCCGCCACCGCCAGCCGCGCTTCGCGCGTGGCCTGAGCGGCGATCATGCGCGCGGCCAGTTCGGCGTCGATGCGGTCGCGCTGCATCACCCGCGCCTGTTGCACGGCGGTGGGGACATCGACCACCAGCACCCGATCCAGCCAGGGATAGGCCTCGCGGCCGCCTTCGGCCAGCAGCGGGATCGCGGCGATCGCGTACGCGCCCGGCGCCTGCGCGCACTGCGCCTGCAGCATCGCCCGCACGCGCGGATGGACGATGGCTTCCAGCCGCTTGCGCGCGGCCTCGTCGGCGAACACCAAGCGGCGCATCGCCGCGCGGTCCAGGCCGCCGTCGGCGTCGAGCACTTGCGCGCCGAAGGTCGCGGCGACTTCGGCCAAGCCATCGCTGCCGGGCGCTACCGCGGCGCGCGCGGCCAGATCGGCATCGGCGACGAAGACGCCCAGCGCTTCGAAGCGCCGGGTCGCCTCGCTCTTGCCCGAAGCCACGCCGCCGGTGACGCCGACGCAGAAGCCGGCCATCAGCCCAGTCCGGAGTAGGACAGGTAGGCCTGCAGCAGGCTTTCGCCCCAGAAGAATACGATCCAGCCGGCGATGGCGAGATAGGGCCCGAACGGAATCGGGATGCCCATGTCGCGGCCCTTGATCGCGAGCCAGATCGAACCGATCACCGCGCCGACCAGCGACGACATCAGGATCACCGGCAGCACGCCCTTGAGCCCGACCCAGGCGCCGATCGCGGCGAGCAGCTTGAAGTCGCCGCCGCCCATGCCGTCGCGCGGGTCCTTGACCCGTTTGACCACCACCTGGTACTGCCGGTAGATCCAGTTCACCAGCCACAGGCTGCCGTAGCCGGCGATCGCGCCGAGCACGGCCGGCTTGACCGGGAAATACAGGTTGTCGCTGGCGGCGATGATGCCCAGCCACATCAAGGGCAGGGTGAGCTTGTCGGGCAGGTACTGCGTGCGCAGGTCGATGCCCGACAGGATGATCAGGAAGCTGGTGAACACCATCGCCCCGAAGCCCTGCCAGCCGAAGCCGAAGCGGGCGACGCAGGCCAGGATCAGCAGCATCGTCAGCAGCTCGACCGCGGGGTACTGCATCGAGATCGGAGTCTTGCAGTAGCGGCAGCGCCCGCGCAGCGCGAGGTAGCTGAACAGCGGAATGTTCTCGAACCAGGCGAGCTGGTGCTTGCAGTGCGGGCAGTGCGAACGCTCGACCACGATGCCGGGCGGCGGCGGGTCGTAGACCTCCGGCAGCTCCAGGGCCTCGCGCGAATCCTTCTTCCATTCCCACTCCAGCCGCTTGGGCAGGCGCAGGATGACCACGTTGTAGAAACTGCCGAGCAGCAGCCCGAAACCGGCCGCGAGCGGGTACCCGAGGCCGGGGTTCTGATCTAGGAATGCCATGCGGTGAGGATATCGCCGATCAGATCGTCGCGGCCAGCTTGAAGATCGGCAGGTACATCGCCACCACCATGCCGCCGACGATGACGCCCAGGATGATCATGATCAGCGGTTCCAGCAGGCTCGACAGCGCGTCGACGGCGTTGTTGACCTCCTGCTCGTAGAACTCGGCGACCTTGACCAGCATGGTGTCGAGCGCGCCGGCCTCTTCGCCGATCGCGGTCATCTGGATCACCATGTGCGGGAACAGGTTGACCTGCTTCATCGCCATGTTGACCTGGTAGCCGACCGAGACGTCGTCGCGGATGCGGTAGACCGCCTTCTCGTAGACCACGTTGCCGGTGGCGCCGGCGACGGTGTCCAGCGCTTCCACCAGCGGCACGCCGGCGCGGAAGGTCACCGCCAGGGTGCGGGCGAAGCGCGCGACCGCGGCGTTGTGCAGGATCTGTCCGACCACCGGGATCTTCAGCATCGCCCGGTCGAGGAAATGGGCGAAGGCGGGGGAGCGGTTCTTGGCCATGATGAAGGCCGTGATTGCGCCGGCGATCAGTATCAGCACCAGCCACCACCACTTAATCATGAAATCGCTCATGCCGATGACCATCAGCGTGAACGCCGGCAGGTCCGCACCGAAGTTCTTGAAGGTCTGCTGGAACTGCGGCACCACGAAGATCAGCAGGATCGCGCTGACCAGGATCGCCACCGCGACCACCGTGGCCGGGTAGAACAGCGCCTTCTTGATCTTGCCCTTCAAGGTCTCGATGTTTTCCTTGTAGGTCGCGACCGTGTCGAGCACGGTTTCCAGCACACCGGCCGATTCGCCGGCCTTGACCAGGTTGCGGTAGAGCTCGTCGAACTGGACCGGGTGCTTGCTCATCGCCTCGTACAGCGACAGGCCGCTTTCCAGGTCTGCGCGGATGGCGTTGAGCAGCTTCTTCATGCGCGGGTTCTTGTGGCCCTCGCCGATGATCTCCAGCGAGGTCACGATCGGCACGCCCGACTTCATCATCGTGGCGATCTGGCGGCTGAAGATGGCGATGTCGCCGGGCGTGATGCGCTTGCCGGCGGCGCCGAACAGCGGCTTGCCCTTGGGCTTGACCACGTTCGGCGTGATGCCCTGGCGGCGCAGTTCGGCGCGCAGCAGGTGGGCGTTCTTGGCCGCCTGCTCGCCCTTCATCTTGATGCCGCGCTTGTCGGTGCCCTGCCAGACGAACACTTCCAGGGGATTTTCGCGACGGACCGGGGGGGCGGTCTTGGTGGCGGCGCGAGTGGCGGATCGGGTCGCGGACATGGATTAGTCCTTGGTTACGCGGTTGATTTCGGCCAGGCTGGTGACGCCGTTGAGCACCTTGACCAGGGCCGAGCGGCGCAGATCGCGCACGCCGGACTTGGTGGCGGCGGCGGCGATCTGCATCGCGTTGCCGCCTTCGAGCACGATCGCCTGGATTTCTTCGGTCATCGGCATGACCTGGTAGATGCCGGTACGGCCCTTGTACCCCTCGGTGCAGTCGGGGCAGCCGACCGGTTCGAACAGGGTGATGCCGGCGGCGACTTCTTCGGGGGTGAAACCTTCCGCCAGCAGCGCGTGCTCGGGCAGATGAACCTCGCGCTTGCAGTCGTGCAGGCGCCGGGCCAGGCGCTGGGCGATCACCAGGGTCACCGAGGAGGTGATGTTGTACGGCGCCACGCCCATGTTCATGAGGCGCGCGATGGTCTGCGGGGCGTCGTTGGTGTGCAGCGTGGACAGCACCATGTGGCCGGTCTGCGCGGCCTTGATGGCGATTTCGGCGGTCTCGAGGTCGCGGATTTCGCCGACCATGATCACGTCCGGATCCTGGCGCAGGAAGCTGCGCAGCGCGGCGGCGAAGGTCATGCCGCGCTTGACGTTCATCTGCACCTGGTTGATGCCCGGCACGCGGATTTCGACCGGGTCCTCGACCGTGGAGATGTTGCGCTGATCGTCGTTGAGGATGTTGAGCGCGGTGTACAGCGACACCGTCTTGCCCGAGCCGGTCGGGCCGGTCACCAGGACCATGCCGTAGGGCTTGACCACCGCGTTGACGAACAATTCTTTCTGGTCGTCCTCGTAGCCGAGCTTCTCGATGCCCAGCCGCGCGGCCGAGCCGTCGAGGATACGCAGCACGATCTTCTCGCCGAACAGGGTCGGCAAGGTGCTCATGCGGAAGTCGATCTGCTTGGTCTTGGACAGGTTGAGCTTGATGCGGCCGTCCTGCGGCACGCGCTTCTCGGCGATGTCCAGCTGCGCCATGACCTTCAGGCGCGCGGCGATGCGCGAGTGCAGCTTGTTGGGCACCTTGGCGACCTGCTTGAGCAGGCCGTCGATGCGCAGGCGCACGCGGTATTCGGTTTCGTAGGGCTCGAAGTGGATGTCCGAGGCGCCGCGGCGGATCGCGTCGACCAGCACCTTGTTGACGAACTTCACCACCGGGGTGTCGTCGCCCTTGGCGTCGACGCCGCTGTCGCCGCCGGCGGACAGGCCCTCGTCGTCCTTGCCGACTTCCAGGGTGTCCAGGCCCTCGCCGTCGCCGGTAGCGTCGCCGAGGCTGTCGTTGGTGTCCATCCAGCGGTCGAGCGTGGACTTGATCAGGTCCTCGTCGACCAGGATCGCCTCGATCACCAGGTTGGTCTGGAACTTGATCTCGTCGAGCGCGCGGCTGTTGGTCGGGTCGGCCAGGCCGATGAACAGCTTGTTGCCGCGTTTGAACAGGGGCAAGGCGTTGTGCTTGCGGACCAGTTCTTCGCTGATCAGGCGCGAGGCCGACTGGGTCGGATCCATCGCGGAGGCGTCGAACAGCGGCACGCCGAACTCGATGGAGTTGGCGGCGGCGAGCTGGGCCGAGGTGGCCAGCCGGTTCTCAGCCAGGTATGAGGCCAGCGGCTTGCGCTCGGCGCTGGCCGCGGCCATGGCTTCGCGGGCCTTGACCTCGTCCAGGGCGCCGTCCATGACCAAACGCCGGGCAATGCCGGTGATTCCCACCAGGTTGGCAGTAGCGGTGGACATCTCAGCCCTCAGTTTTCCCCACCCTGACTTTACCGCAATCTCAGGTCGTAGCGAGCGGAACGGCGTCGCTATTCTGCGGTCGGCCCGTGTCGGGTCCAACCCGGACAAGGTATCCTCCGCCACGGGGAGGTGGCATGTCTATTTCTATCGTTTTGCCGGCCAAGAACGAGTCGGAGGGGCTGCGCCGTACCTTGCCGGCCCTGCGTGCGGCGCTGCCGGACGCGGAAATCATCGTGGTGGACGACGGTTCGACCGACGAGACGGCTCAGGTCGCCGCCGAACTCGGGGCCCAAGTCCTCTCCTCCCCCTATTCGATGGGCAACGGTGCTGCGATCAAACGCGGCGCACGTGCGGCCCAGGGGGAGATCATCGTGTTCATGGATGCCGACGGGCAGCACGACCCGGCGCATATCCCTTTGCTGCTGGAACCGCTCGGGCGGGGGTACGACATGGCCGTGGGGGCGCGCAACGCCAACGGTCAGGCCAGCGTCGGCCGCGGAGTCGCGAACGCCTTCTACAACCGCTTGGCCAGTTGGATGACCGGTCGGCCGATTCTCGACCTCACCTCCGGGTTCCGCGCGGTGCGCGCCGGCAAGTTCCGCGAATTCCTGCACTTGCTGCCGAACGGCTTCAGCTACCCCACCACCAGTACCATGGCGTTCTTCCGCAGCGCCTATCCGGTGGCCTATGTGCCCATCCACGTTTCCCGCCGAGTCGGCACGAACAGTCATATTCGTCCCTTGCGCGACGGCGTGCGGTTCTTGCTGATCATCTTCAAGATCGCAACGCTCTACTCACCGCTGAAGCTGTTCGCTCCCGCCGGTATGGCGTTTTTCTTCACCGGCCTGGGCTACTACGCCTGGACGTACACCATGCATGGGCGTTTCACCAACATGTCGGCGCTTCTGTTGAGCGCATCGGTCATCATCTTCTTGATCGGGCTGATTTCAGAGCAGATCACCAGTCTGACCTACCGTCGGGACTGAGGGGCGACGCGTGCTGGTTTACGTCGTCGGAACGAAAGCGCAATACATCAAGATGGCTCCCGTCATCGCCGAGACGGCGCGCCGCCAGATTCGCTATTCGTTGGTGTTCACCGGGCAGCATCGGGAAACCTTCGACGAACTGCAGCGCAATTTTTCCTTGACGGGGCCGGATCACGTGCTGGTGCCGGGCGAGGAAGTAAAGACCAGACTGTCGTTCCTGTCTTGGGGCCTGCGCGCCTGGCGTCGGGCCGGTGCTCGTGAGTTGCGCGATGACGTATGGAGTCAGGCGCGCGCGGTCGTGGTGCATGGGGATACGGCGTCGACGCTCTTGGGCGCTTTGATCGCCAAACGGTTCTCCCTGCCGCTCGCGCACGTTGAGGCGGGCTTGCGCTCTTTCGATCTCCTGCATCCGTTTCCGGAGGAGGCGATACGAATTCTCGTCTCCAAGATGACCGCTTTGCATTTGTGCCCGGATCGGGTGTCGCTGGGCAATCTCGCTGGCGCCAGGGGCGAGAAGGTGCTTACGCACGGCAACACCATGATCGATTCGCTGCGTGTCGCGCAGTCTTCCGTGGCTCAGGAGCCGTCGTCGTCGGGCGAACCTTATGCGGTTTTTTCGATGCATCGGCAGGAGAATCTGTTCAAGAAACGACGATTGACTCGGGCGCTGGCCGTGTTGCGCGAGCTCGCAGGCGAAGTGATGCCGGTCAAGTTCGTGCTGCATCCAGTTACTCGGAAGCGACTGGGCAAACTCGGTCTGCTCGCAGAGGTAGGGACGTGGCCCGGTGTGAGCTTGGTCGATCGGATGGATTTCGTATCGTTCAGTCGACTGATCCGCGGAGCCCGCCTGGTGGTGACCGATGGCGGTAGCAACCAGGAGGAGTGCGCTGCATTGGGCATTCCCTGTGCTCTGCTTCGTAGGGCGACGGAGCGAGGGGATGGGCTGCAAGAGCAAGGTGTCCTGCTTGCCGACCTGGACGCTCCCCGAATCGTAAGTTTCGCGCGCGAAGCGGCGTCACGCCGGTTCACGCAACGACCACTGGCCGATTCGTCGCCGAGCCGCGAGGTGGTCGATGCGCTGTGTCGTATGACAGGGATGGGGGCGGGCGAATGCGTTTGATCGTCCGCTTCGATGTCGACACATGGTCGTGCGCTCATAGGGGCATGCCATTCCTTGTCGATCTGGCTCGCACGCTGGATGCGCGCTTCAGCTTCATGGTCAACATGGGGCGAGCGGTTTCGCGGACGATGACGCTAAGCAAGGGGTTGCGGCGTCGGTTCGGCGACGCGCAGCCGATGGCGATCTGCGCGGCCAAGCTCGGTTCGGTCGGGCGCATGGGTTTGCCGGCTTATCTGCACACCGCGATAATCAATCCGCAGGTGGGAAGCAGTGCGCATGCCATCCTGCATCGCGCGCTGAAGGATGGACACAGTCTCGGGCTGCATGGCGGTCGCAACCATGGCGAGTGGCAATGGGGCGCTCAGTTCTGGGATCGGCAGCGTCTTCAGGCGGAGGTTGCTTGGGGCGTGGCCGCGTTCGAGAAAGCGGGATTGCCACGGCCGACGAGCTTTTCTTCTCCGGGTTGGAATTCACCGCCGCTGTTGCCGGACGTGCTGCTTGAACAAGGTTTCGCCCAATTGCATGACCGTCATGTTCCGGGCGAGTTGAACCCACCCAGCTACGGGCAAGAGGACGGACTGGTCGAGCTGAATACGGCATTCGCCGGGGAGCCGGGTGGAATCGGGTTCTTCGAAAATGCATGGGTCCGCGATTCGTCGGCCGAGCGCTTGGCGGATGAGGTAGCGTCTTGCTTGCAGATCGAGCCCGATTCGATCGGCATGGTTTACGACCATCCAGTGTTCTGCGCCGGCAAGGGACAAGTACTGTTTTCAAAGACGATAGAGCGACTTCGCGAGCTAGGCGTGGAGCTGATCGCCTCCTGCGAAGGAGGGGGCAAGTGAAGCCGCACGAGTGGGATAACCTGTTCGACGAAAACATCGGGCGCTATCGCAGGGCGCGTCCGAAGCGGGGTCAATATCTGGCGGACTTCCTGCATGCAAACGACATTCAGCCCGAAAGCATCCTTGAAATGGGAGCGTTTAGCGGCAAGGACGTCCGTTACCTGTCGCAGCGGTTCGAGCGAGCCCTCTGCTGCAGTCTGGACAAGGAGCGGGCTGTCTTCGACGCCGCGGCGGTAGCGGATACTTCCTGCGTGGTCGCCGATGCTTTCAGGATGCCGTTCTGCGATCGCGCCTTCGAGCTGAGTTTTCACAGCGGTTTGATCATCGTGTTCGACGACGCCCAGTCGGCGCGCATCATACAAGAGCAGGTCCGGGTGACTTCGAAGTACGCAGTGGTCTTTGCGCATAATCGTTGGAATGCCCTGGATGTGGCCGTATCCACGTTCAAACGGATACGTGGCGATTCGCTGTTTCGCTATCGTCGTTTCACCAAGGCGCTGTTGCGGGCGATGGCACCAGCTGGAACCGAGGTGGTGGCCTTGGAGTATGTCGACAATATGCTGGTGAATCTCGCGAACCGGCGGGCTCCGCGGCTGGTTGGAGTCGCATCCTGGCTGAGCCGGGCGGCGACAGCGCCGTTGTGCAACGAAGTCGTGATGGTGCTGCGCATCCTATGAAACATATCGTCCTGGGAGGGCGCGCCAATGGCCTGGGCGTCGTCAGGCGGTTGCGCCATGCCGGGCGAGGTGGGCACGTCGTGGACTTGGATCCTCGCGCTGTTTGCAGTGTGTCCAACGCGGTCGAACGTTTCCACGTCGTCGAGGCGGATGACGAGTCCATCGTCGCCAAGCTGCTTGAGCTGAGCGCAGAACAGGGCGCGGTGGCGTACTGCACGGACGATCGCTGGAACGCGTTCGTCGTACGCAACTCGGCGAGGCTGCATGCGGCCGGCATCAAGTTTCCGTTTTCCAGTATCCATGCGATGGAGCTGGTTGCCGATAAGCTGCATTCGGCGCAAGCGCTCGCGGACATAGTCGATATCCCGCGTACCCGCGCGTACGACGGCCTCGATGCTGGGGTGGATGAGATCGTCAAGCCTAGGTTTCCTTTCGAAGGCTTTCGGATCAGGAAAAAAGGAGCGAATGCTCGAGATGTTTCGATTGCGTTGGCCCAGGGCGAATCGTTCGTTGCGCAAGAGCGCATCGTATCGCCACTGCGCGAGCATTTTTCCCTGTGCGGAGTGCGCGGCTCGAAAATCGTCGGTGCCTTGACCTTTGCCAAGGTGTTGGAATACCCGCATCCTGGGGGAACCTCGACACTGTCGGTTGTGGACACGGATGCCGAGGTCCACGGCGAACTCATGCAGTTGTCGGACCGCCTGCTCGCTTATCTGGATTACTCAGGAATATTCGAGATCGAATTCATCCGGTGCGCCGAGCGAGCACGCTACTACATGATCGACATCAACCTGCGCTTCTGGCTGCAGCACGAGCTGGGAGCGCTGCTGGGGGTCGATTATGTGCGCTTGTACGCGGACCTGGTCACGGGCGGGGAGATGGAGCAGCCGACGGTGCGGCGCGGTCGGGTGGCTTGGGTGCATGAGGGATTTCCGTTGTCCCTGGCTAGCGACTGGCCCAGCCTTCCGGCCGCGATCAAGGCCCTGGTTACAAGGCGTTGGCTGATGGCGCATTTTCGCCTGACCGACCCTCGTCCGGCGCTGAGGCTTCTAGGTGTTTGAACGTCGCTGGCTCCGTTTGGCGCTGTTCCTGGCCGCGATTGCCGGCATCGGCTGGTATTGCGCGGCAAATCCGGAAGTATTGTCCCGGGCCGTTCGGTTCGGCTGGTCGAACGTAGCGATATTGGCGCTGTCGTACTCGCTCAGCCACGTACTCAATGCGTTGATCCTCAAGGCGGGATTGGAGCCACCTTATGAGGTCCAGTTGTCGGGCCTGATGGGCATCAATATGACCTCGTCCTTGGCCGGCTACCTTACGCCGCTTCGGGTGGGAGGGCTGGGTACTCGGCTGGTGATGCTCGGTGCGCGCTACAAGGTGTCGCCCGGCTATGTGGTTGGGCAGTTCCTGCTCGTCACTCTGCTGACGATAGGGCTCAGCGCGATCATGTTCGTGATCGTAGTGCTGGCTCAGGGAGCGCAGATGCTGGAGCGCTATCGTGCGGCGGTAGGCGTTATGACACTGGTTGGTGCGGGCGTCGTCTTCACGTGCGTGGCCCTGTCCATGGAGACGCTCTATTCCCGGATACGTTTTCTGCTCCCAAGCGCCCTGGTTGGCGTCCACAACGCGATGTCGCGGCCGGCTCGCAGTCAAATCAAGATCGTGGCTTTGCTGGCGCTGTCTTTCTTGCTGCAGGTTCTGCAGACGCAATGGCTGATGATTTCGGTGGGCATCGGCGGCGACTGGGTGTTCTCGGCCCTGGTAAGCGCAGCGGCGAACCTGATGCTGGTGTTGTCGTTGACGCCGGGCAATCTGGGCGTGAAGGAGGCCTTGCTGGGTTCATTGTCTGTCGCGTTCTCGATCGATGAGAACGCGTTTGTCGGGGCGCTGCTGGTCGACCGTTTCGTGCAGGTGGCGGTCCTGACGGCCGGAGCGCTACTTTACTTTTTCATCGATCGGTCGCGGCCGCTTCCGCGGCCTTAGCGATGCGCGGCGGCTGAGCATGCCGCGCATCGCCTGCCTGCCTGAGCCTCGATCAGGGCATCTTTGCGATCAGTGCCCGAATGCTGTCGAGTTCCTGATTGGCCATCGTTTCATACTGACGGACCCGAGCAGAGACTTCCTTCAGAGTTCTATCGGCCGCTTCCTTGTGTCCGTTATGGACATAGATCCGCGCCAGGAACGCCCCCATTGCTGGGTCGGAACCGCCTCCGCGCCAAGCCTTCTCGGCATGCATTTGTGCGCGTTCCCAGCGGTCGGCGCGCACATTGGCCTTCGCTGCAGACATGCGCATCATCGCCTTGGCCTTGGATCTTTCGGGTTGCGCCTCGGCCTGGGCGAGCAAGCGTTCGATGCTGTCGGCGATACGCGTGTAAGTGATCTGCGGTCCGCAGCTTTCGGCCTGGACGGTGCTCATCAGCGTGTCGTAGCTCAACGCATCCGACATCCGGACTGGCGGCGAAAATTCACGTTCTGCAGTAGCAAGATAGGCCGCCGAGCCATTCTTCTTCTCCAGGCAGTCGACCACGATCAGGCTTACCCAGCCTTGCAGGCGGGCCGGCTGATTCTTGTCATCGGCGATCGTGCGCAGAGCAATGCGAGCCCCATCGAAATGCTGCTGTCGAAGCTCCAGTTCCGCTTTCATCATCAAGGCGCGAATCGACTTGGGCCGGCCGGCCAGCGCCTGATCGGCCAGGCTTTCCTCGCTGCGCCAGGTCTGGACTTGTCCCCAGGTGACCCAGGCGAACATCGCCGCGACCAGGGTGGCGACGATGGGGCCGATCTTGGCATATCGCTCAGGCGAAGCGATGGACCGCGGCACCAGATCCCATAGCCCAATCACAGCGACTATCAATCCGATCATCGGCAGATAATTGCGGTGCTCAAAATAGATCTCCAGCGGCAGAAACGACGATTCGACGCCATGACCGACCAAGAAAAACAGCCAGCCCGCGAAGAAACTCGGCGCCCGCTTACGCAACACAATCGCTGCGATGGTGATGGCGGCTAGGCCAAGCAAGCAGAGCAGCGTGGTGGACGGAGCGAGCAATCCGTGCGAAATCTGGAAGTCGTCGACCATGACGCCCATACGCTCGCCGCGCGGAACGAGGATGAGCCCGATGTATTCGAACAAAGCACGCGGCTGAGTCAGCAGTCGCTCGGTCAAACTGAAGTCGCGGGCGTAATAGCCCGACAGGAACTGATCGGGATTGCGCAGCACCAGGGCGCCGACGAGGAGCCCGGGAAGCAAGAGGAAGAACCCATAGAAAACACCGACCGCGCGAGGGCGCGGGCGCTGCTGAAAGTAGGCCAGTTCGAGCACCAGGCATAGCGCTGGTGCCACGGCGGCGTTTTCCTTGCTCAGCACCCCGGCGAGGGTAGCGAGCGGGAGGGCGACGAACAGGCCCCAGAAGGCAGCGCGACGTTCGCCCTGATCGAGCTTGGTTCGGGACGACAGGTAAATCCACAGCGCAGCCAGGGTGAACAGGCTGCTGAGTTGGGCCATGCGCTGTACGGCGTACAGCACCGTGCTGACGTTGAGCGGGTGGATCAGCCACAGTCCCGCGACGATCACGCCGATGAGATTCGCATGCGGGGCCATCCGCTTGTCCAGGGCCAGCATGCGGCTAGTGACCTGCCAGGCCAGAAGGCCGCAGGCCAGGTGAATCACCAGATTGCCGAACTTGAAGGGGAACGGGTGCATGCCGCCGGTGGCGGCGGAGAACATGAAGCTGGCCATCGATACCGGCCGCCCCAGCATTCCGGAAGAGTTGTTGCTCAGCACCTCGCGAGCGCTGGAGCTTCCGTCGAGCCAGTTCTGCAGCGGAGAAAGATTGAACGCGTCGTCGAGAATGAAGGGGCCCTTGAGCCCAGCCCAGTACAAGGCAAGGGTCGCTAAGGTGGCGATGTAAAACAATGCGCGTGAACTGAGTTGGGACATGCCGTTGCTCGAAGCGTAGGAATTAGGAAGCATAAAAGAGCGAACCCCGGCCGCAAGGACCGGGGTTCATGGTATCCGTACCGAGGCCTCAGGGGCTCGACTTTACTGCCTGCATTCGGCTGGCAACTGGCCTTTGGGAACGCCATTGGTCTCTTTGCAGTCCCATTCGACACGCCCTTTGCCTTCGCTCGGGGTTAGTTGGAGCTGGGCCACGGGGCCGCCGGTGTTGCGGGTCTGCAGGGTGAGCACCCCGGAGTTTCCGACCGCGATGGACCCGCAATACTTGCTGGGTTCGAACTGGTAATCGATGCTGGTTGCAGTGATCTTCGACAACTGCCCAAGATCCTGTGCCGCTTCGCTTACGGCGACTTTCGCGCTCGCCGCCACCGCGATGCACTCGGAATTCTTGGTGCGGATGGTGTAGTTCTGGTACGCGGGTAGAGCTATGGCGATCAGGATGCCGAGGATGGCGATGACGATCATCAGCTCAATCAGCGTAAAACCATAGTTTCGCTTCATGGTGTTCCCCCCTGTAGAAGCGTAATGGCTCGCACGCGCTGGTCCGGGAGGGATCCAGGGTGCTGCTCAGCTGACCGGTCAAAAGAAACCCCGGCAGAACCGGGGTTTCTCGTACTGCCCGATTAAGCGCGGATTAGCCGCGGCATTCGGCCGGCAGCTGCGACTTCTTCGCACCACCGGTGTCCTTGCAGGACCACTCGATGCGACCCAGGCTCTGGGTCGGGGTCAGCTGCAGCTTGGCCAGCGGGTTACCGCCAGTGTCCTTCGAGGTGGTGGTGATCACGCCGCTGCCGGCGGTGATCTCGACCTTCTCGCAATACTTGGTGGCGGCGAACTGATAGCCGTGGTTGCTGGTGGTGATCTTGTCCAGGCCGCCACGGTCCTGAGCGGTTTCGGCCACGGCCAGCTTGGCGGCGGCAGCGACGTTCAGGCACTCGGCGTTCTTGGTGCGGATGGTGTAGTCCTGGTACGCCGGCAGAGCGATGGCGATCAGGATGCCGAGGATGGCGATGACGATCATCAGTTCGATCAGGGTAAAGCCTTGCTGCTTCTTCATGGTGTATCCCCTAGGAGTGTTGGTTGCTTCACGTGCCAGAAGGTGTCGGCTTTCGATCCATCGAAGGTGCCTGGCCAGCTGTTCGTGCACGTAAGGACTACGCACAACCCGTGCCAAGTAGCGACGCTGATGGCACCACCTGCGAAACTGCTAGGGCAGTCACGCAACGGGGGTGGGCGGGGGTGAGTGAGGTGACGCTTTGGGTCAGTCCGAAGGTGCGAGTGGTGACCAAATGCGTCAGGTTGGAAGGCGGGATTCAGAAAATGTGATCTTTATCAGCAATTTCCGTCCGCGAGCATTCGCGACAGGCGTCGCGATGGGGCTTGCCGAAACTTGGCGGCTGAACAGGCCTCGGCCTAGGTTGCCAAACCAGCCCCGCGGTAATTCGCCGGGCGGCGTCCGGCGTGAGCGGCCGGCGCCGGCGCGGGCAGGCGCGTATTCGGTCCGGCTCCGATACCTTCAATACGGAATAACCGGCAAGTAGCGGCCGCAGGGGGGCAGCAGTGCTCGTAGCGTGGCGGTTTGGGGCAGGTAGCCAGGCGAGGTGTGGGCGGCTCAAGCCGGATGTCGTGGCGAGGCTACGCAGACCATAGATATAGCGGGTTGCGGGCGGTCTGCGCCGTGTTGACCGGCTCGCGCAGGACAATGTTTGATCGGTCGGAAAGCCGCTGCTCGCCGGAAGCTGAGCGAGGCAGCGGTCGTCACGCATAGTTTTGCGGGCCCAATGAAAAACGCCGGCTCCTGAGAGCCGGCGTTTTTTGTCTATCCGGACCGGAGCGCCGCGATGGGCGTTCGGGGCCTCGAGTCGGAACGTGAAGCTGCGACAGGGTCGCGGATCAGCCCCTGCACTCGGCCGGCAACTGCGACTTCTTCGCGTTGGTATTGGCCGTGCACGTCCACTCGATACGGCCCGCGCTCTGGGTCGGAGTCAGCTTGAAAACGGCCAGCGGGGAGGCGCCGGTGGCCTTGGTAGTGGCGGTGATGATGCCCTTGCCCGCTTCAATCTCGATCTTCTCGCAGTACTTGGTGGCTTCGAAGGCGTAACCGTGATTACTGGCAGTGATCTGGGCCAGGCCGCCGCGATCCTGGGCGGTTTCGGCCACGGCCAGCTTGGCAGCGGCGGCGACGTTCAGGCACTCGGCGTTCTTGGTACGGATGGTGTAGTCCTGATAGGCCGGCAACGCGATGGCGATCAGGATGCCGAGGATCGCGATGACGATCATCAGTTCGATCAGGGTGAAGCCTTGCTGCTTGTTCATGGATGTTTCCCCTAGGAAGTGTCGGTCGTTGCGCGCCGGCAGGCGCAGCGTCCGCGGGATTCCGGCGGTCGTGCGGATTGCTGGTGCGACTCGTTCCACGCACGCCTCGTGCCAATTCGATGGGGTGTGGATCTGTTGATCCAGGAATGTAGTAATAAATGCTTATTCGATATGTCTCTTGCCGAGGCAACGAATCGCCGATATTTCGGCTCGAAATCGGTGTGCCTGGAAGCGAATTTATTTACGGATGCAGTGAGTCGGAAAAACAGTCGCGCATCGGCATAGGCCACGCTGTTGCCCGCTTCGGGCCGGGCGCGATGGGGTTGGGTCGGTGCTGCCGACCTGGCGCACAAACGAAGACGCCGGACCTCGCGGCCCGGCGTCTCGTGTTCGCAGCGAATGACTAAGGAGTGCGACGGCTCACACCCGCAACCGCCCGCCCTCAGTCGATCCCAAGCTTCTTGAGCTTGTACCGCAACGCCCGGAAAGTGATCCCCAGCGCCGCCGCGGTGCGGGTCTTGTTGTAGCGGTTTTCCTGCAGCGCCTGCTGGATCGCGGCGCGCTCGATCTCTTCTATATAAGAAGGAAGCGCGCTGGTGGCGGTGTCGCGCGGGCTGATCGTGCGCGGGTCGACGGCGCCGGGCGGCTGCGCCGGTTGGCCGGCGCTGGGCGCGGCGGTCGCGGCCGGAGCGGTCTGGGTGGCCAGGCGCGGCAGGCGCAGGTCGCTGGCGCTGAGGGTTTCGCCTTCGGCCAGGGCCAGGGCGCGTTCGAGGATGTTTTCCAGCTCGCGCACGTTGCCCGGGAAGTTGTAGGCGCGCAGCGCTTCGAGCGCGTCGTCGCCCAGGCGCGGTACCGGCCGGCCCTGGTTGCCGGCGAGGCGGTGGAGGATCTTCGCGGCCAGGCCGGGCAGGTCGTCCAGGCGCTCGCGCAGCGGCGGCACGCGCAGTTCGATCACGTTGATGCGGTAGTACAAGTCCTGGCGGAAGCGGCCTTCGGCGACCAGCGCGGCCAGGTCCTTGTGGGTGGCCGAGAGGATGCGCACGTCGACGGTGACCTCGGCCTGGGCGCCGACCGGGCGGATCGATTTTTCCTGGATCGCGCGCAGCAGCTTGACCTGCATCGCCAGCGGCAGCTCGGCGACTTCGTCGAGGAACAAGGTGCCGCCGTCGGCGGCCTGGAACAGGCCGGGCTTGTCGGCGTGGGCGCCGGTGAAGCTGCCCTTCTTGTGGCCGAAGAACTCGCTTTCCATCAGCTCGGCCGGGATCGCGCCGCAGTTGACCGGCACGAACGGCCCGTCGGCGCGGCCGCCCTCGGAATGGATGGTGCGCGCGACCAGTTCCTTGCCGACGCCCGATTCGCCGGCGATGTACACCGGCGCCTGGCTGCGCGCGACCTTGCCGATGGTCTGGCGCAGCTTGATCATCGCCGGCGATTCGCCGTACAGGCGCGAGCCGACCGCCTCGCTGGCGTTGCGCCGGGTTTCGTGCAGTTCCAGCGCGTGCCGGACCAGGTCGCGCAGCACCGACAGGTCCACGGGCTTGGCGACGAAGTCGAACGCGCCGGCCTTGAGCGCTTCCACCGCGGCCTCGACGTTGCCGAACGCGGTGATCATCGCCACCGGCGTGTTCGGATACTTCTGGCTGATCTCGGCGACCAGGTCCATGCCCGAGCCGTCGGGCAGGCGCATGTCGGTCAGGCACAAATCGTAACGATTGCGCAGCAGCTGGCTGCGGGCCTCGTTGAGGCCCGACGCGGTATCGCAACGCAGGCCCATGCGGCCCAACGTCATGACGAGCAACTCGCGGATATCGCGTTCGTCGTCGACTACCAATGCACTACGGGTTTCAGCCATTGCGCCCTCCACCGCCCACGATAACTTAACAAACCTGTCGCGGCCAAGACGCGAATGGCACGTTTTCTGCTTGCCGTGCGCGCAGTCACACTGCCGCTCAGGCCGAAGCCAGCGCGCTCGCGCCGGCCAGGCGGATGCGGAAACAGCCGCCGCCGCCGGGCACGGCGACGTAATCGAGCGAGGCCTGATTGGCGCGGCACAGCTCGCGCGCGATGTACAGGCCCAGGCCGGTGCCGTGCGCGGAGGTGGTGAAGAACGGCCGGAACAGGCGTTCGGCGACCGAATCGGGAATGCCGGGGCCGCGGTCGAGCACGTCGATCGCCGGCAGCCCGACTTCGTCGAAATACACGTGCACGCTGACCCGCGCCGGCTCGCCGGGCTGGCGGCCGTAGGTCAGCGCGTTGTGCACCAGCACGGTCAGCGCCTGGTGCAGCTGGCGCGGATCGACCAGCGCCGGCGCCTGCGCGTGCGCGCCGGTGGCGCGCAAGGTGTCGAGTTCGATCGGGTGGCTGGCGCGGTATTCCTCGACGAACTGGCGCACGAAGCTCATCAGCTCGACGTGCTCGGGCTTGGCCGGCTCGCGCCGGGCCATGCCGAGCACGTTCTCGACGATGCCGTTCATGCGCGAGCCCTGCTGGCGGATGATCTCGAGCAGGCGGCGGTCGGACACGGCGATGTCGCGCGATTCCTCCAGCAGCTGCACGGCGTAGTTGATCGCCGCCAGCGGGTTGCGGATCTCGTGGGCGAGGCTGGCCGAGAAGCGGCCGAGCGCGGCCAGGGTGATCGATTCGGCGCGGCGCGAGACCAGCGAGGTGTCGTCGAGGAAGATCAGGGTCTGGTCGCTGCCGGCGAGCAGGCGGGTGAAGCGCGGCACCACTTCCGGCAGGTCCGGCGCCAGCCGCAGCGGGCTCTCGTCCGGGCGGCCCTCGACCCGCCAGCGGCCGAGCCGGCGCGACAGCTCCGGCGAGGCGATCGCCAGCACGCGGTGGCCGTGCTGGCTGCCGTTGTGTTCGCCGTTGTCGCCCAGCAGCAGCATCGCCGCCTCGTTGGCCAGGCGCAGCCGGCCTTCGCCGTCGACCAGCAGCACGCCGGTGCGCATGCGGCGGATGATGAGTTCGTTGATCTCGGCGTAGTTGGCGGCCTCGGCGCCGCGGCGCTCGGCCAGCTCCTGGCTCTCGCGCATCTGCCGGCCCAGGGTGTTGGTCAGCAGCGCGATCGACAGGTAGCCCAGGGCGAACATCACCGGTTCGGCGATGGTGCGGGTGGCGGTCTCGTCGCCCAGTTCGGTCCACAGCCATTCGCCGATCAGCCCCAGGCAGGCCAGGATCGCCGCGCCGATGCCGAAGCGGGTCGGCAGCAGCAGCGCCGCCGCGCCGACGTTGAACATCAGCATCAAGGCGATGCCGGTGCCGGCGCTGGGCAGGGCGTGGATGGACAGGATGCCGAAGAACAGGTCGCAGGCGATGCCGGCGAAGACGTGCGCGCGCAGGTCGCCGCGGCGGCCGAACACGAACAGCAGCCCGGCGATGAACAGGTAGGACAGCGCCAGCGAGCGCGCGAACAGGTCGTGGCGCGGCTCGGCGATCAGGTTGTCGACCGGCCCGAACAGGAACAACACCAGCAACGCCGCTTCGAGCAGGCGGTAGAGGGTGAAGAAATACAGTTCGCGGCGCAGCGCGGAGTCGGCATCGGCCGGAGTGACGGGGGCGAGACCTGACGGCAAGCGGGTTTCCCTGCGCGGGCGGAGTATCGATCAGTATAGGGCGGCTGGCCGGCGCGGACGGACGGCGACTTGGTGACCGAACGTGCCGGGCCGGATGCGGCCGCCGGGCAGACGTTGCGGCAGGAGCGTGCCGGGCTTGCCCGATCTGGCCGTAGCGGTCTGGATCGGCCCGGTCCTGGCCGCTCCAGCCGGACTTTGGCCGCGGCTTCGCCGTCGCCGGGACCGGGCGACGGGCCGTCGAACCCCCGCGAACCGGGCTCCGCCGGTCGGCCCGCGCCCTCGGGGTTTTGCTCGCCCCGCCGCGATCGGCGACAATGCGGCCCCCTCGCGCCCGCTCCGGCCCCCGGCCGTGCGTCCGCGCGGGACGTCTTTCACTCCCCTCGGTGACGCATGAATTTCCACGAATATCAGGCAAAGCAGCTGTTTGCCGACTACGGCATCGCAGTGCCGGCCGGGCGCGTTGCGCGCACTCCCGAAGAGGCCGTCGCGGCCGCCAAGGCCATCCCGGGCGACCTGTGGGTGGTCAAGGCCCAGATCCACGCGGGCGGCCGCGGCAAGGCCGGCGGCGTCAAGCTGGCCAAGAACTTCGACGAAGTGAAGCAGTACGCCCAGGCCATGCTGGGCACCAAGATGGAGACCTACCAGTCGGCCGGCGTCGCCCTGCCGATCGATACGGTGCTGATCTCCGAAGGCACCGACATCGCCAAGGAGCTTTACCTGTCGGTCCTGGTCGACCGTTCGACCAAGTCGGTCACCTTCATCGCCTCCGCCGAAGGCGGCGTGGAGATCGAGAAGGTCGCCGAGGAGACCCCGGAAGCGATCAAGACCATCCACGTCAACTACGTGCAGGGCCTGCAGGCCTACCAGTGCCGCGAGCTCGCCTTCGACCTGGGCCTCAACGCCAAGCAGGCCGGCCAGCTGACCAAGATCATGCTGGGCCTGTACAAGCTGTTCAACGAGAAGGACCTGGCGCTGGTCGAACTGAACCCGCTGGCGATCCTCACCAACGGCGACCTCGCCGTGCTCGACGGCAAGGTCAACAGCGACGACAACGCGACCTTCCGCCACAAGGATCTCGCCGACATGCGCGATATCCGCCAGGAAGACGAAACCGAGGTCAAGGCCAGCCAGCACGACCTCAACTACGTCACTATGGACGGCAATATCGGCTGCATGGTCAACGGCGCCGGCCTGGCGATGGCGACGATGGACGTCATCCAGCTCGAAGGCGGCTCGCCGGCCAACTTCCTCGACGTCGGCGGCGGCGCCACCAAGGAGCGCGTGACCGAGGCGTTCAAGCTCATCCTGAGCTCGGACAAGGTCAAGGCGATCTTCGTCAACATCTTCGGCGGCATCGTCCGCTGCGACATGATCGCCGAGGGCATCATCGCCGCGGTCAAGGAAGTCGACGTCAAGGTGCCGGTCATCGTTCGCCTGGAAGGCACGAACGTGGAAGCCGGCAAGGAACTGCTGAAGAATTCGGGTCTGGCCATTACCCCGGCCGACGACATCAACGACGGCGCTAAGAAGGCGGTTGCTGCCGTCGCTGGCAAGTAAGGGGCTCACGACAATGTCCGTTTTGATCAACAAGAACACCAAGGTGATCGTGCAGGGCTTCACCGGCTCGCAGGGCACCTTCCACGCCGAACAGATGCTCGAGTACGGCACCAAGGTCGTCGGCGGCGTGACCCCGGGCAAGGGCGGCACCCAGCACCTGGGCCTGCCGGTCTTCAACACCGTGCGCGACGCGGTCGACGAGACCGGCGCCGACGCGTCGGTGATCTACGTGCCGCCGCCGTTCGCGGCCGACGCGATCCTGGAAGCGGCCGACGCCGGCATCAAGGTCATCGTGTGCATCACCGAGGGCATCCCGGTGCTGGACATGCTGCGGGTCAAGAACACCCTGGGCGGCTACGAGGACGTGGTCCTGGTCGGCCCGAACTGCCCCGGCGTGATCACCCCGGGCGAGTGCAAGATCGGCATCATGCCGGGCCACATCCATAAGCCGGGCAAGATCGGCATCGTCTCGCGCTCGGGCACGCTGACCTATGAAGCGGTCAAGCAGACCACCGACGTGGGCCTGGGCCAGTCGACCTGCATCGGCATCGGCGGCGACCCGATCAACGGCACCAACTTCATCGACGCGCTGAAGTGGTTCCAGGACGACCCGCAGACCGAAGGCATCATCATGGTCGGCGAGATCGGCGGTTCGGCCGAGGAAGAAGCGGCCGAGTTCATCGCCCAGTACGTGACCAAGCCGGTGGTCGGCTTCATCGCCGGCGCCTCGGCGCCGAAGGGCAAGCGCATGGGCCACGCCGGCGCGATCGCCTCGGGCGGTTCGGGCACGGCCGAAGGCAAGTTCGCGGCGATGGAAAAGGCCGGCGTCACCACGGTCAAGTCGCCGGGCGACCTGGGCGCGGCGATCGCCAAGCGTCTGGCCAAGTAACGGCCGGCAGGACCAGCCGCCTGGGAAGAAGGGACCGTCTATCGGTCCCTTCTTCGTTTCCAGGCCCCGGGTTCGCAGAGTGAGGAGCGCAATGACGTTTCGGGGCGACATCGAAGGCTTGCGCGGCATCGCGATCGCGCTGGTGGTATTGGCCCATGCCGGGGTACCGGGCTTCGGCGGCGGATTCATCGGCGTCGATGTCTTCTTCGTGATCTCCGGTTACCTGATCACCGGCCAGCTCCTGGGCGAACTTCAGGCGCGGGCGCGGATCGATTTCTGGGCCTTCTTCGAGCGCCGTTTGCGCCGCCTGGCGCCGGCGATGCTGGCGATGCTGGCTGCGACCGTTGCCCTCGCCAGCCTGTTGCTGCCGGGATTCGCCCTCGATGGCCAGTTGCAGGCTGCCGGCTGGGCGGCGGTGTGGCTGTCGAATATCCATTTCATGGGCGCCGATTTCGGCTATTTCGAATCGGGCGCGGCCGAGAACCTGTTCCTGCACACGTGGTCGTTGGGCGTTGAGGAGCAGTTCTACCTGCTTTGGCCGGCGGCGATCGCCCTAGCCTGGAAAGCGGGCCTGCGATCTTGGAAATACTTCGCCGGGGTGGCAGTGCTGGGCTTCGCGGTCTGCCTGGCGGTCGGGCGCTGGGATCCAATGGCGGCGTATTACTCGATGCCGACGCGGCTATGGCAGCTGGCGGCGGGCGCCTGCGTCTACGTCTATGCAGGCCCGCAGGGCAGCGGCCGTCGTGTGGTCGCGTGGCTGGGCGCCGCCCTGCTGGTCGTCGGGTTGTGCCTGATTGGCCCGGATTCCGCCTACCCGGGTGTGTCGGCCGTGCTGCCGACCTTGGGCGCGGGCTTGCTGTTGCTCGGCGGCCGTGAGGCGGCCGCGCTGCAATGGCGGCCGTTGCGCTTCCTGGGCCGGGTTTCCTATGGTTGGTACCTGTGGCATTGGCCGTTGCTGGCGATGCTGCCGGCGATGTCGCTGGGGACGCCGTCGCCGGCAGAGCGCGCCGCGCTGGTCCTCGCTTCCTTGCTGCTGGCCTGGGCGAGCAGCGTCTGGCTGGAAGAGCCGATCCGCCGGCGGCGTTCGGCGCGAGCCCGCCCGACGGTGCTGGCCGGCGTGCTGGGGCTGCTGGTGGTGGCGGTCGGGCTGAAGCTGTCGATGGCACCCGCGCTGGAGCCGATGTCGACGGCGCGCGTGCCGCAGACGTTCGAACAGAAGGTCAGGGCGCGGATAACCCTGCCGAAGCTGTACGAAAGGCCCGAGTGCGACCAGTGGTTCAAGGGCTCTGCGGTCGTGCCGTGCCAGCTCGGGCAGGCGCGCCCCGGCGACGGATTGATGGTGTTGCTGGCCGACAGCGTCGGCGCGGATTGGTCGCCGGCGCTGGAAGCCGTAGCCCAGCGCAATGGCCTGCGGTTCATGGTGATCACTAAGTCGGCTTGCCTGATCGCCGACCAACCCTTCGTCTACGAGCGCATCAAGCGTCGCTACGTGGAGTGCGAGCGATGGCGGGCCGGGGCCATCCAGGCGATCGCGCGGCTCCGTCCGGATGTCGTGGTCATCGGCTCGTCGCAGGGATATCCGCTGGACGCGCAGCAGTGGCAGGACGGCACGGTCGCGGTGTTGCGCCCACTGGCGGCCGCCGCGAACAAGGTGCTGGTGCTGATGCCTACTCCGATGCTCCCGTTCAACGCCCCGGCGTGCGTCGCCACGCGCGGCCGCGAGGAGGACGGCGGACGATTGAGCGCGCCGGACTGCGCGGCGCGCCTCGACGAGATCGAGCGCAAAGACATCGAGCAGGCGTTGGGTGCCGCCGTCGCCAGAGTGCCAGGGGCCCGCCTCGTGAATTTGAACGACCTGTTGTGCTTGAATGGCGTGTGCTCGGCGGTGGTGGACGGACAGCTCGCTTACCGGGACGCACAGCACCTCAACGCGGCTTACGTCGAATCGCTTTCCGGGGCGCTCGCGCAACGGCTCGCCCCTTTGTTGGCGGCCTCGCAGGACACGCAACCCGGCCCTTCGCCGTCGAACCGGCAGCGTACCTCGAACTGACCTCTAGACTTCCTATGAATCGCCTCCGCATCGCCCTGGCCCAGTTCGATTTCCCCGTCGGCGCGGTCGACGGCAACGCCGAGCGCATCGCCGCGCTGATCGCGCAGGCGCGCGACGAACACGGCGCCGACGTGGTGTTGTTCCCGGAACTGGCAATCAGCGGCTACCCGCCGGAAGACCTGCTGCTGCGCCCGAGCTTCCTGGCCGATTGCGAGGCCGCGCTGGAGCGGGTCGCCGCGGCCGCGCACGGCATCGTCGCCGTGGTCGGCTGGCCGCAGGCGGCCGGGGCGGTGGTGTACAACGCCGCCAGCGTGCTGCGCGGCGGCCGGGTCGAGGCGACCTATCGCAAGCGCGAATTGCCCAACTACGCGGTGTTCGACGAGCGCCGCTACTTCGATGTCGATCCCGACGGCGACGCGCTGGTGTTCGAGGTCAGGGGCGTCCAGGTCGGCGTGGTGATCTGCGAAGACCTGTGGTTCGCCGAGCCGTTGGCGGCGACCGCGCGCGCCGGCGCCAGCCTGGTGCTGGTGCCCAACGCCTCGCCGTTCGAGCGCGACAAGCACGCCCAGCGCGACGCGCTGCTGGACCAGCGCGCACGCGAGACCGGCGTGGCCCTGGCCTATCTCAACGTGGTCGGCGGGCAAGACGCGCTGGTGTTCGACGGCGCCTCGGTGCTGGCCGACGGCGACGGCCATGTGCACGCGGCCGCGGCGGCGTTCGAGGACCACTGGCTGGTCGCCGACTACGACGACGCGACCCGCCGCTTCGCGCCGGTGTCGTGGCCGGTGGAGAACGACGAGGGCCGCGACGCGCTGGCCTGGCGCGCAGTGGTGCGCGGCACCCGCGACTACTGCCGCAAGAACGGCTTCGGCCAGGTCTGGCTGGGGCTCTCGGGCGGCATCGATTCGTCGCTGGTGATGGCCATCGCGGTCGATGCGCTGGGGCCGGAGAACGTGATTGCGGTGCGCATGCCCTCGCGCTACACCGCCGACCTGTCCAACGACCTGGCCGCCGAGCAATGCGCGAGCCAGGGCGTGCGCCTGCTGGCGCTGCCGATCGAAAAGCCGTTCCAGGGTTTCCTCGACACCCTCGCCGACGCCTTCGACGGCAAGCCGGTGGACGTGACCGAGGAGAACCTGCAATCGCGCACCCGCGGCGCGCTGATGATGGCGATGAGCAACAAGTTCGGCGGCCTGCTGCTGACCACCGGCAACAAGAGCGAGTACGCGGTCGGCTACGCCACCATCTACGGCGACATGTGCGGCGGCTACGCGCCGATCAAGGATCTGTACAAGACCGAGGTGTTCGCGCTGGCGCGCTGGCGCAACGCCATCGCCGGTTCGCCGGTGATCCCGTGGGCGGTGATCGACCGGCCGCCGTCGGCGGAACTGCGCGAGAACCAGAAGGACCAGGATTCGCTGCCGCCCTACGACGTGCTCGATGCGATCCTGCTGCGTTACGTCGACCAGGAGCAGTCGCGCGAGGAGATCGTCGCGGCCGGCTTCGAGGCCGCGACCGTCGACCGGGTGCTGCGGCTGGTGCGGATCAGCGAGTGGAAGCGGCACCAGGCCGCGCCGGGGCCGAAGGTCTCGCGGCGCGCGTTCGGGCGCGAGCGGCGTTATCCGATCACCAATCGTTATTCCGGCTGAGGTATCGCCGGGCTGCTCCCTGCAGGAGCGGCGCGAGCCGCGACCGCGCTATCGCGATGGCGACGAGGCCTGGATCGTGCGGCGTCGTGGCCGATGCCGGGCTTCGGATAGTTGCGTGGGGGTCGATCGCTTCGCTTGATCGCGATTCGCGCCGATCCTGCAGGAGGCGGCCGCGGCTGCCCGGCGAACCCACATCGCCGTCATTCCCGCGAAGGCGGGAATCCAGGGCTTCTCGTGCGAGAGCGTTTGAGGTCTGGATTGTTGCTTGGCTTGCTGCAAGCGGCGTCGTAGCCGCGGTGTCGCGGTCGCGGCTTGCGCCGCTCCTGCAGGTAGCTGCGGATGCATGCGCCTGAAACGAAAAACGCCGCCCTGGGGCGGCGTTTTTCTTGCGGCGGCGGGGCGGGGCTTACTGGCCCTTGCCGGCCTGCTCGGCGCGCTTGGCTTCGAGCTTGTCGCGGTTGTCCACCGCCGACTTCTCGCCCGCGAACGGGTTGAGCTTGCGCAGGTTGCTCGGGTAGTCCGGCCACTTGCCGGTCAGCGCCGGGTGGTTGGGATCGTTCTGCTGCAGCACGCGCTTGGCGTCGCCGGCCAGGCTCTGGTTGTCCAGGCCTTCGTAGGACTTCAGCAGCACCGCCACCGCGTCGTATTGGTAGCGGCTCTGCGGATAGGTCTCGAGCAGGAACTTGGCGCGGTCGGCCGCGGCCACGTAGGCGGTGCGGCGCAGGTAGTACAGCGAGACGTCGAGCTCGTGGCGGGCGAAGGTGTCGCGCAGCACGATCATGCGCTTGCGCGCGTCTTCGGCGTAGCGGCTGTTCGGGTAGCGCTCGACCACGATCTGGAAGTCGTTGTAGGCCTGCATCGGCGTGGCTAGGTCGCGGCGGCTCACGTCCAGGCGCCAGACCTTCTGCAGGAACACCGTGTCGCGGCTGGAATTGACCAGGCCGCGCAGGTAGTACAGATAGGCGATGTTGCGGTGGGTCGGGTAGGTGCGGATGAAGCGGTCGATGCTGCTGATCGCGTCGTCGTGCTTGCCCGACTTGTACTGGGCGTAGGCGGTTTCGATCAGCGCCTGCTCGGTGTACGGGCCGTACGGGTATTGGGCGACCAGGCGGCGGAAGCTGACCTCGGCCGAGGCCCAGTTGCCGTTGGTCATCGACTTGTGGGCCTTCTCGTAGATCGCCTCGACCGGCTGGCCTTCGTCGGTGTCCTTGTTCTTCTTGAACATCTTGCCGACCCGCGAGCAGCCGGTACCGGCCACGGCAACGATCAGCAGCAGGGACACGAGGCGCAGGACGGCGCGGGACGGGGTGGAACGTACGGTCATGGCAGGCATCGACAGGCGCCGGAGGCACGAAGAGCCGATAATAGCAGTCCGCGGGTCCGAGCCCTTAACCGGACCCGTCTTCCCTCACGAGCCCCAGACGCCGCAATGACCGACTCCTGCCAGACCCTGACCGCGACCGTGCCCGACGCCGCCGCCGGCCGCCGCTTCGACGCGGTCCTGGCCGAACTGTTCCCCGATTACTCGCGCTCGCGCCTGGCCGCCTGGATCAAGACCGGCGACGCCCGCCTGAACGGCCGCGAGGCGCGCCCGCGCGACCCGGTCCAGGGCGGCGAGACGGTCGAATTGAACGTGGTCCTGGACACCCAGACCCACGCCGTGGCGCAGGACATCGCCCTGGACGTGCTGTACGAGGACGCCGAGGTGATCGTGCTCGACAAGCCGGCCGGGCTGGTAGTCCACCCCGGCGCCGGCAACCCGGCCGGCACCCTGGTCAACGCCCTGCTGCACCGCGACCCGTCGCTGGCCGCGCTGCCACGCGCCGGCATCGTCCACCGCCTGGACAAGGACACCTCCGGGGTCATGGTGGTCGCGCGGACCCTGCCGGCGCACACCTCGCTGGTCGACCAGCTGTCCGCGCGCGCGGTCCACCGCCAGTACCTGGCCGTGGTGGTCGGCGCGCTGGTCTCCGGCGGCACCGCCAACGCCGCGATCGACCGCCACCCGCGCGACCGCCTGCGCATGGCCGTGCGCGAGGACGGCCGCGACGCGGTCACCCATTACCGCCTGCGCGAGCGCTTCCGCGCCCACACCCTGCTGGAGTGCCGGCTGGAAACCGGCCGCACCCACCAGATCCGCGTGCACATGCAGCACCTCAAGCATCCCATCGTCGGCGATCCGCTCTACGGCGGCCCGCTCAAGCTGCCCAAGGGCGCCACCGATTCGCTGGTGGAGACCCTGCGCGGCTTCAAGCGCCAGGCCCTGCACGCCGAGACCCTGGAATTCGCCCATCCGGTCAGCGCCGAGCCGGTGCGCTGCACCGCGCCGGTGCCGGCCGACATGCTGCAGCTGATCGCCGAACTGCGCGCCGATTCGCGCGCCGCGGCCGAGGCCGGGCGGTGAGCGCCGACGCCGACGCGGCCAGGCCCTGGATCGACGCCGACTGGCCGGCGCCGCCGGGCGTGCGCGGCTTCACCACGGTGCGCGCCGGCCTGGGCGTGTCGCAGGCGCCGTTCGATGCGCTCAACCTGGGCACGCTCTACGGCGAGCAGCGCGACGAGCCGGCCGCGGTGCTGCGCAATCGCGAGCTGCTGGCGCAGGCGGCCGGCTTGCCGTCGGCGCCGCGCTGGCTGCATCAGGTGCACGGCGCCGGCGTGGTCCGGTTCGATGGCGCGAACGAAAGCGGCGAACCCGAAGCCGACGCCGCAGTGACCTCCACGCCGGGCACGGTGCTGGCGATCCTCACCGCCGATTGCCTGCCGGTGCTGCTGGCGGCCGACGACGGCAGCGAAGTCGGCGCCGCCCACGCCGGCTGGCGCGGGCTCGCCGACGGCGTGCTGGAAGCCACGGTCGCGGCGATGCGCAGCCAGCCCGCGCGCCTGCGCGCCTGGCTCGGCCCGGCCGCGGGGCCGCAGCGCTACGAAATCGGCGCCGAGGTGCGCGACGCCTTCCTCGCGGTCGATGCCGCGGCCGACGCCGCGTTCGTCGCGACCCGGCCGGGCCACTGGCGGGTCGACCTGTACGCGCTGGCGCGGCAACGGCTGGCGCGCGCCGGCCTGCGCGCCGAACATATCCACGGCGGCGGGTTGTGCACGATTTCGGAGCCCGACCGCTTCTATTCCCACCGCCGCGACCGCCGCACCGGACGCATGGCGACTCTGATCTGGATGCAACGATGACGCACGCGGTCCCACGGACGGCCCTGTTCCTCTCGCTCTGCCTCGCCGCGGCCTGCAGCGCGGCGTCCTTCGAAGCGCGCGCCGGCGACGGTTGCGACGAGCGTTCCTACGAACTGCTGCTGGCGGCCTATCCGGGCGCGGACAGCGAAACCGGCGACGAAGGCGAACTCCTGCGCACCGCCGGTTCGCCCAAGCGCTGGATCAAGCTCGACGATGTGGCCTGCAAGGTCTGGCCGGCCTCGCCCGGCAAGACCTTGCTGGCGGTGCGCCTGCGCCACGACGCGGCCAGCGGCGACGTCGACGTCGCCGACCTGGAAGTGCTGGTCGCCGACTCGGCCCAGCCGCGCATCCTGCAGCGTTACCGCGAGACCGAGGCGCTGACCTCCGATGCGGTGCGGATTTCCTCGGTGACCCTGGACACCGCGCGCTACCGCCTCAACGAGGCCACCACCGCGTTCGGCGTGCGCGTGAGCTACAGCGGCTCCTCGCGGGTCAATCCCTACGCAAGCACGGTGCTGAGCCTCTACGCCGCCGACGGCGAGAACAGGTTGCGGCCGGTGCTGAGCAACCTGCAGGTGTCGCTCGACCGCGGCGAGTGGGACGGCAATTGCGCGGGCGAGTTCGAGACCGTGCAGCGCACCGTCGCCATCGACGCCAAGCGCGACCACGGCTATGCCGGCCTGCTGGTCAACTCGGTCGCGCAGGACAACCGCAACGTGGCCAAGCGCGAGGAGTGCGCCGAAGTCCAGGGGGCCAAGCGCAAGATCAGCCAGCGCCTGCCGTTCGATGGCCGCCGTTACGCGGTGCCTGCCGAGCTGCGTGGTTCGTAAGTGGGCGCCAGGGCAGTGAAGGGCTCGCGCGACGGCGAGCGCCTGGGCGCGCGCGAAGGCCTGTATCCGCGCGTGCTCGGCGTGCGCTTCGTGCTGTTGCCGCGGACCCTGCGCCTGCTGCACGGGCGCAGCGGGCGCTGCGTTTATCGCGGCGAAGCCGAGGTCGAACGCGGGCACGGCCTGCTGTCGCGGGTCTTCGCCCGCATCGTGCGGCTGCCGAAGGCGTATGCCGGGCCGGTCGACGTGGAGATTCAGGCCGGCCCGCGCGCCGAGACCTGGACCCGCAGATTCGGCAAGTCGACGATGCGCTCGCGCCTGGCCGGACGCGACGGACTGGTGCTGGAGCGGCTGGGGCCGATGCGCTTCGCGTTCGCGCTCGAACCCATCGGCGAGGCGCCCGAAGCGGCGCTGGCGCGCACGGTGTCGGCGCACACGGGCGATTCGATCACGGTCTCCTCCGCGGCGGTGCCCGCGGCGGCGATGGGCGCGCCGCGCAGCTATGGCGCCGAGCACGACGACGGCGAGGGCCGGGATCCAGGATTGCGCTGGCGGCTGATGCGGGTGCGCGCGTTCGGCCTGCCGCTGCCGCGCGGCTGGTTCGCCGGCGTGCACGCGCGCGAGTTCGAGCGCGAGGGGCGCTATCACTTCGAGGTCAGCGCGCAGTTGCCGGTGGTGGGGCTGCTGGTGCGGTATCGCGGGTGGCTGGAGGTGGCGGAGTAGGCGGCGGTCGCGTCGCGGCGCTGCCGTTCCAGCCGGACACGGAACATCGGTCGCCCCCTGTAGGAGCGGCGCGAGCCGCGACCGCGAAACCTGGCTTACGTCGTAAGCGCGATGTCGCGGTCGCGGCTTGCGCCGCTCCTACAGGGGCTCCGGGGTTGCAGCGAAGCGGATTCCGTAAAGCGCTCACCGGGAGCGGGCTTCGGGCCGCGGCGGCGGGGCTGCGTCGCTGCGGTTGGCATGAGCCGATAACCCATCCTTCGCCGCGCGATCGCCCCAAGCCCGCCGATTGGCGGCACACTCGCGGCTGCGCACGGATCGCAGGCCCGCCCGGCATGGAAGCCTCCCTTTCCGCGTTACGAGTAGCGTCCATGAACTATGTTCCCGCTGGCTGGCCAGCATCGTGTTTCGGGTCCGCGCCGGCGTCGGCGCGGGATGCGGTTCGATGGACAGGGCTCGCGTCGGGCGAGAGGGACGGGGGGCGCGGACGGTGAACGTCGATTCCAAGCGAATGCAGCGCTCGTGGTTCGTCCCCGGCGACCTCAACGGCTTCTTCGGCCTGGTCGTCGACAACCTGTCGATCCTGGGCTTCATCGCCGCCGCGCTGATCGGCATCTTCGGCTTCCCGGCCGAGGTCATCTACACCCGCATGTTCCCCGGCACCGCGTTCGGCGTGCTGGTCGGCAACCTGATCTACACCTGGATGGCGCGGCGGCTGGCCGCGCGCAGCGGCCGCGACGATGTCACCGCGATGCCATTGGGCCTGGACGCGCCGACCAGCATCGGCATGGCGCTGCTGGTGCTCGGCCCGGCCTTCGTCGGCTTCAAGCAGGCCGGCCTGGACCAGGCCGCCGCGGCCGACGCCACCTGGAAGCTCGGCATGGCCTCGCTGGTGGTGATGGGCGCGCTGAAGTTCGTGCTTTCGTTTGCCGGCGACGCGGTCACCCGGCTGATCCCGCGCGCCGGCCTGCTCGGTTCCATCGCCGGCACCGCGCTGGTGCTGATGGGCTTTTTGCCGCTGATCGAGACGTTGCGCTCGCCGCTGGTCGGGTTCATGACCCTCGGCTTGTTGCTGTACGTGCTGGTGGCGAAGGGCAAGCTGCCGGTGAAGCTGCCGGGAGTGTTCGTGGCGTTCGTGTTCGGCACGGTGTTGTTCTACGGCTTCGGGGCCGTTGGGTTGGGAGCTCCGGGCTTCGGTTGGCCTACGCCGCAACCGCTGCAATTCGTGCTGCCGCTGCCCACGCTCGGCTTCATCGACGGCCTGCCGCACACCGTGCCGTTCCTGCCGCTGCTGCTGCCGTTCGGCCTGTTGATGATCGTCGGCGGCATCAACGTCAGCGAGAGCGCGCGCGCCGCGGGCGACGACTACCGCACCCGCGACATCCTGCTGGCGGAAGCGTTCTCGACCTTGGTCGCCGGCTTCGTCGGCGGCGTCGCCCAGACCACGCCCTACATCGGCCAGCCCGCCTACAAGCACATGGGCGCGCGCAGCGGCTACACCTTGTTGACCGGCCTGTTCATCGGCCTGGGCGGCATGCTCGGCATCGTCTCGGGCCTGGTGCAGTGGCTGCCGCTGGCGGTGCTGGCGCCGATCATCGTCTACGTCGCGCTCGACATCACCACCCAGGCGTTCCAGGCCACGCCGAGCAAGCACGCCACCGCGATGGTGTTCGGCTTCCTGCCGCCGATCGCGTACATGCTGTCGATCAAGACCGGCAACCCGGCCTGGATCGACCCGGCCCGCCACGCCGAGCTCGCCAGCGCGCTCGACGGCCACGGCCTGCCGGAACTGGCGGTGATCGTGACCCTGGGCAACGGCTTCATCATGACCTCGATGATCTGGACCTCGGCGGTCGCGGCGATGGTCGACGGCCGCCTGCGCCGCGCCGCCGCGTTCCTGCTCGGCGGCGCCGCGCTGGCGCTGTTCGGGATCATCCATTCGGTCGACCCGCGCGGCGGCGTGTACCTGCCGTGGGCGCTGGAGGGCTTGCAGAAGGTCATCGCCTGGCAGTTCATCGGCGCCTATGTCGGGCTGGCGGCCTTGCTGATCCTGTTGTCGCTGCAGCGCGATCCGGTCGAACCGCCGGCGCAGGCTTGAGAGCCTGCGCCGCAGGCCCCAGTTCTTCCGTGTCCCCACACCGGCCCGCGCCATGTCCCTGCAGAACGAACTCAACGCCGTGCCCGGCGTGACCGCGAACCCGGAGGCCGCGACCCGCGACTTCGTGTTCAACCACACCATGCTGCGGATCAAGGATCCCCGGGCCTCGCTGGATTTCTACACCCGCGTGCTCGGCTTCACCCTGGTGCGCAAGCGCGATTTCGCGGAAGCGCAGTTCAGCCTGTACTTCCTGGTGCTGGTGAACGACCCGGCGCAGATTCCGGCCGAGGAGCCGGCGCGCGGGCAGTGGCTGCTGAGCCAGCGCGGCGTGCTCGAACTGACCCACAACCACGGCACCGAGCACGACGCGGAGTTCGCCTACCACCACGGCAACAGCGAACCGCGCGGCTTCGGCCACATCTGCGTGTCGGTGCCGGACGTGGAAGCGGCCTGCGCGCGCTTCGAGCAGCTCGGCGTGGCGTTCCAGAAGCGCCTGACCGACGGGCGCATGAAGGACATCGCCTTCATCAAGGACCCGGACGGCTACTGGGTCGAGATCCTGCAGCCGACCTCGCGGGTCTGAGGCCCGCTCGCGGCGCCGTCCGCGGCCGCCGGAGCTTCACGCAACCGATCCCCCGAGCCGCGCCCGCGGCCGGGGGATTCGTTTTTTCGGGCCCCGGAGCGCACGTCCCCGGTCGTCCCCACCGGCTGAATTCCGCGTCTCCAGCCATCTTGAAACACCCGCCAAAGCCCGCATTAACAGCTCATTCGCGGCCCGCTTGGCAGACTCGCGCGGCAGCCGCCACCTACCTTTCGGAGAACCCTCCATGCGGATGGACAAGCTGACCTCGCGCTTCCAGCAGGCCTTGCAGGACGCGCAATCGCTGGCGGTCGGGCGCGACCACAGCGTGATCGAACCGGCGCACCTGCTGACCGCCTTGCTCGACCAGAGCGGCGGCAGCACGCGCCCCTTGCTGGCCCAGTCCGGCGTCAACGTGCCGCTGCTGCGCGAGCGCCTCGGCGAGGCGCTGGAGAAGCTGCCCAAGGTCAGCGGCCAGGCCGGCAACGTGTCGCTCGGCAACGACCTGGCGCGGCTGCTCAACGTCACCGACAAGCTGGCGCAGCAGCGGGGCGACGCCTTCATCGCCAGCGAGCTGTTCCTGCTCGCCGCGCTCGACGACGGCGGCGATGCCGGCCGCGCGCTCAAGGCCGCCGGCGCGACCAAGGCCAAGCTCGAGGCGGCCATCGACAAACTGCGCGGAGGCGAGAGCGTGCAATCGGAAAACGCCGAAGAACAGCGCCAGGCGCTGGAAAAGTACTGCATCGACCTGACCGCGCGCGCCGAGAACGGCAAGCTCGATCCGGTGGTCGGCCGCGACGAAGAGATCCGCCGCACCATCCAGGTGCTGCAGCGCCGGACCAAGAACAATCCGGTGCTGATCGGCGAACCCGGCGTGGGCAAGACCGCGATCGTCGAAGGCCTGGCCCAGCGCATCATCAACAACGAAGTCCCCGAAGGCCTGCGCGGCAAGCGCGTGCTCTCGCTCGACATGGGCGCGCTGATCGCCGGCGCCAAGTTCCGCGGCGAGTTCGAAGAGCGGCTCAAGGCGGTGCTCAGCGACCTGGCCAAGAACGAAGGCCAGGTGATCTTGTTCATCGACGAACTGCACACCATGGTCGGCGCCGGCAAGGCCGAAGGCGCGATGGACGCCGGCAACATGCTCAAGCCGGCGCTGGCGCGCGGCGAGCTGCACTGCATCGGCGCGACCACGCTGGACGAATACCGCAAGTACGTGGAGAAGGATGCCGCGCTGGAGCGCCGCTTCCAGAAGGTGTTCGTCGGCGAGCCGACGGTGGAGGACACCATCGCGATCCTGCGCGGGCTCAAGGAGCGCTACGCCGTGCACCACGGCGTGGAGATCACCGACCCGGCCATCGTCGCCGCGGCGACCTTGTCGCACCGCTACATCGCCGACCGCCAGCTGCCCGACAAGGCCATCGACCTGATGGACGAGGCGGCCTCGCGCATCCGCATGGAGATCGACTCCAAGCCGGAAGAGCTCGACCGCAAGGAACGCCGGCTGATCCAGCTCAAGATCCAGCGCGAGGCGCTGAAGAAGGAGAAGGACGCCGAATCCAAACAGCGCCTGGCCGACCTGGAAGCCGAGATCGCCGCGCTCGAACGCGAGTTCAACGACCTGGAAGAGGTGTGGAAGGCCGAGAAGGCCACCTTGCAGGGCGCGACCAGGATCAAGGAGCAGATCGAGCAGGCCAAGCTCGACCTGGAAGCCGCGCAGCGCACCCAGGACTTCGGCCGCATGAGCGAGATCCAGTACGGCAAGCTGCCGGAACTGGAAAAGCAGCTCAAGGCCGCGCAGGAAGCCGAAACCCAGGGCTTCAAGCTGCTGCAGGACAAGGTCACCGCCGAGGAGATCGCCGAGGTCGTCGCGCGCTGGACCGGCATCCCGGTGTCGAAGATGCTCGAAGGCGAGCGCGACAAGCTGCTGAAGATGGAACAGGCGCTGCACGCGCGCGTGGTCGGCCAGGACGAGGCGGTGCGGGTGGTGTCCGACGCGGTGCGGCGTTCGCGCGCCGGCCTGTCCGATCCCAATCGTCCCAGCGGCTCGTTCCTGTTCCTCGGCCCGACCGGCGTGGGCAAGACCGAGCTGTGCAAGGCGCTGGCCGAATTCCTGTTCGATTCGTCCGACGCGATGGTCCGCATCGACATGAGCGAGTTCATGGAGAAGCACGCGGTCAGCCGCCTGGTCGGCGCGCCTCCGGGCTATGTCGGCTACGAGGAGGGCGGCTACCTCACCGAAGCGGTGCGGCGGCGTCCGTACAGCGTGATCCTGCTCGACGAAGTCGAGAAGGCGCATCCGGACGTGTTCAACATCCTGCTGCAGGTGCTCGACGACGGCCGCCTGACCGACGGCCAGGGCCGCACCGTGGACTTCCGCAACACGGTGATCGTGATGACCTCGAACCTGGGCTCGCAGATGATCCAGGAGCTCAGCGCCGATTCCTCGCCGGAGGCCTACACGCAGATGAAGGCGGCGGTGATGGGCGTGGTCCAGACCCACTTCCGTCCGGAGTTCATCAACCGTCTCGACGACATCGTGGTGTTCCACCCGCTGGAGAAGAGCCAGATCCGCGAGATCGCCAAGATCCAGCTGCACGGGCTGGAGAAGCGCCTGGGCGAGCGCGGCCTGAAGCTGGCGTTGAGCGAGGCGGCGTTGACCTTGATCGGCAATGTCGGTTTCGATCCGGTGTACGGCGCGCGGCCGCTCAAGCGCGCGGTGCAGCAGCAGATCGAGAATCCGCTGGCGCAGAAGATTCTCGGCGGCGAGTTCGTCAGCGGCGATACGATCCGGGTGGATGCCGCGGGCGGGCATCTGGTGTTCGCCAAGGGGTGAGGCGCGGGAATTGCGAAAGAAAACGGCCCGCGATGCGGGCCGTTTTCGTTTTCGGGATGATGCGGTTGCGCGGTGGTTCGGGTTGTCGCGGTCGCGGCTTGCGCCGCTCCTACAGGTAGCCCTTGTAGGAGCGGCGCAAGCCGCGACCGCGCCACCGCAAACCCCGGCGTCACTCCCCGCCAGCCACCGCCACCGCACCCTGCTTGCGCGGCGCGATCCCCAGCGCCTGCTCGATCTCGCCCGGATCGAAGCGCTTGCCGCCCTTGAACACCGCATCGATCTTGCGGATGTCGCGCATGTCCTTGAGCGGGTCGCCGTCGATCAGCACCAGGTCGGCGTACTTGCCCGGCGCGATGACGCCGCGATCCTTGTCCACGCCGAGCACCTGCGCCGGGGTCAGCGTCGCCAGGCGCAGCACTTCGGCGTTGGGGATGCCGGCGCGCGCGTAGCTCTCCAGCTCGGCGTGCAGCATGTAGCCGGCCATGGCGTCGGTGCCGGGCAGGATCGTCACGCCGGCGTCGTGCAGCGCCTTGAGCAGTTTGAGCATGCTCGGGAACGCCTGCTTGTAGGCTTCTTCCTGGCCGTGCGGCGGCTTCAGCGCGCCCCAGCTGAGATTGCGCCGCGCCTGCGGCGGGAAGCGTTCGGCCACGCCGCGCAGGCCCGGCGGGGTCTTGTCGGTCGGGTCGCCGCCGAACAGGTCTTCCTCCAGCGCCATGGTCGCGTCGATCACGGTGCGGTGGCGCTTGAGGAAGTCGATGAACTCGCGCACCGGCGGCGCTTCGGGCGGGTACTCGTGCGCGTGCGCGGCGACCGCGGTCAGCCGCTGCATGCTCTGGGTGTCCTTGACCCCGGGGTACATGAAGTTGAGTTCGACGTAGAGCAGGTGCTGCAGTTCGTCGGCGCCGTTCTCGATGAACTGCCGCGCCGACATCGATGCCGGCACGTGGCCGCTGTAGCGCAGGCCGCGGGCGTGGGCGCGGTCGGCGATGACCGGCACCAGTTCGGGCTTCAGCGACGAATAGCTCTTGATCTGCATGTAGCCGCGGTCGGCGTAGAAGTCCACCGCCTTGATCGCTTCTTCCGGCGTGGACACCAGCATCTTGGTCGGGCCGGCGTAGGGGCCGGGGCCGTCGATGAAGCCGGCCATCAGCACGCGCGGGCCGATTTCGCTGCCGGCGTCGAAGCGCTTGACCCGCTCGAGGAAGGTGTCGAAGTTGTTGGCGATGTCGCGCGCGCTGGTGACGCCGGCGGCGATGTCGAGCGCGCCGTCCTCGGTGCTGCTGTAGTGCTTGTGCACGTCCCACAGGCCGGGCATCAGGAAGCGGCCGCGCGCGTCGATCACTTGCGCGCCCTGCGGCGCGCGCACCTGCGCGTCGGGGCCGACCCGGACGATGCGCTCGTTCTCGACCAGCACGCTGCTGCCGGCGGCGACGCTGAGGTCGCGCGGATCGAACAGGCGCGCGTTGCGGATCAGCAGCGGGCCCTGGGGCGCGTGGGTCAGGCGCCGGGCGAACTCGGCGCCCCAGCGCGCGCCGGCGGCTTCCTGCAGCTCGATCAGTTTCGCCACCGCCGGCTCGAACTCGCGATCGACGGTGACGAACCAGCCCGAGGCGGCGATGGTCGCGGCGGTGCTGCCGTCTTCGCGCAGCCAGACCATGCGCGGGGTGAAGTCGAGCCCGAGAATGCTGTACAGCCGCAGGTTCGCCGTGCCCTGGCGGCCGGCGATCGGATACTCGCCGACGCGTTCGATCCGCGCTTCGCCGGCCGGCAACAGCGCCAGCTTGCCTTGCGGCGCCTTGAGCAAGGCGCGGGCGAGCGCGCCGGTGGCTTCCGGCGCGGCCTGCAGCGGCAGGAAGAACGCCGGCGCGGCGAGCTCGCGTTCGCCCTGTTCGCTGGGGTTCTTCCAGCGCGCCTTGGCGCCGTCGACGCGGTAGCTTTCTTCGAACGGAGTGAGCAGGTAATCGTTGCCGCTGCCGCTGTACTCGCGCAGGGTGCCGTCGTCGTTGGCGCGCCAGCGCGTGGTGCTGCGGTCGCCGCGGCCGCGGTCGGTGTAGTGGAAGTCGACCCGGACCGAACCGTCGGCGGCGACGGCGACTGTCTGTTCGCCGGCGGGGCGGCCTTGCATCAGCACGGCGTAGTCGCGGGTGGCGGGCGCGGCGTGGGCGGCGAACGCGGAGCACAGGGCGAGGGACAGCGACAGCAGGGCGATCGGGCGCATCGAAGGGCTCCGGGGTGGCGTGCTGGCAACGGGGCGCGGGTGGCGCTGGCGTTGTATAGCCGATTCGGCGGCGGCGGGGATGTGCCGGAAAGGGCAGGGGGCGGCGAGTGTGACGGCCCTCACCCCAATCCCTCTCCCGCAAGCGGGAGAGGGGCTTCCTGCCGCAGCGTCGCTCGCTGTTCCTTCTCCCGCTTGCGGGAGAAGGTGCCCGCAGGGCGGATGAGGGCCGCGCAAAAAACGAAGGCCCGGATCGCCCGGGCCTCCGCTCACGCATTCAAATCGCCAGCGGCATCACCACTTGTACCCGACCTTGAGATACGCGAACGCACCATTGAAACCGAACGGCGAGGCGGTGTTGTACGGCAGGTAGTTGCGCGTGCCGCGCACCAGCTTGGACTCGTCGGGATACTCGTTGAGCACGTTGTCGCCGCCGATGGTGAAGTCCCACTGGTTCAGGCGATAGGTCGCGGCCAGGTCCAGCGTCCACTTGGCGCTGAAGGTCTGGTCCTGCAGCGGGTCGGTCGCGTGCAGCTCGGTGAACTCGCCGTAGCGGGTGGCGGTGGCGTTGAAGTTCCAGTGGCCGGTCTTCCAGTCGCCGCTGAGGAAGAACTTGTCCTTCGGCGCGCCCTTGGTGATGCGGCCGATCTCGGTGCGGCCGATGCGCACCGCGGCCGGATCGATCGCCGCCAGCCGCGCCGGGTTGGGCGCGATGTGCTCGATCTCGGTCTTGGAGTAGTTGTAGCCGAGCGTGAGGTTGAACTTGCCCGCCGCCAGATCCCAGGCCTGCGTCGCGACGATATCCACGCCCTGGGTCTTGGTATCGACCGCGTTGGTGAAATAGCGGCCGCCGCCGATGCCCGGATAGCCGTTGGCCTGCAGATAGTTGCGCACCGCGGTGCTGGTCAGGTTTTCCGACAGCAGGATGCGGTCGTCGACCTTGATGTGGTACGCATCCACCGTGATGTACAAGCCGTCGGCCGGCTGCAACACCAGGCCCAGGCTGTAGTTGGTGGATTCCTCGGCCTTCAGCGGCTCCGAGCCCAGCGCCACCGCGGCCGGGTTGTCGACGCGGAAGGTGCCGATCTCGTAGGGAATGCCGCTGATGAAGTTGGTGGCGATGGACTGGAAGTACTGCTGCTGCAGCGACGGCGCGCGGAAGCCGGTGGAGGCGGTGGCGCGCAGCGCGACCTTGTCGGTGAAGGCGTAGCGCGCCGACAGCTTGCCCGAGGTGGTGTCGCCGAAATCGCTGTAGCTCTCGTAGCGCGCGGCCACGCCGGCGGAGAACTTCTCGGTCAGGTCGCCTTCCACGTCGAGATAGAACGAATAGCTGTGGCGGTCGAACTCGCCGGCGTCGCTGGCGCGGAAGCCGGAGAACACCTGCGCGCCGGGAATGATCTGGCCGTTCGAGGCGGGCACGCCGCCGTTGGCGTAGGACAGCGGCTCGCCGGCGCGCTGGCTGAACTCCTCGCCGCGCCATTCCGCGCCCCAGGCGAAGGTGATCGGGTACTTCCAGCCGAAGTCGACCGGGCGGGTGAAGTCGAGGTTGAGCACGTGCTGGGTCACTTCCAGCGCGCCGGCGTAGAACTTGCGCGGCGAGCTCGGACCGAGGCTGCGGTTGAGGGTGTTCTCGATGTCGAAGGTCAGGCCGTTGTGGCCGTAGTTGTAGCTCAGGTCGATCTGGGTGCCGCCGGCGGTTTCGCTGCGCACGCCGAACACCGCGGCGCGGTCCTTGCTGATGTTGTGGATCTGCGGCAGGAAGCCGTTGGGATAGATCGAAGGAATGTTGCGCGGGTCGGCGGCGAAGCGGAAATAGCCGTTGGACAGCACATCGCGCTCGCTGTAGCTGCCGAAGGAATAGAAGCTCAGGTAATCCACCGGCTTGAATTCGCCGTTGTAGGAGAACGCGCCCTGATCGATTTCCGGATCGCCGTAGCGCTGTTCGACCACGCCCTGGAACGGCCGCGCGCGGTTGGTCTGGTCCTGGTGGCCGCCCTGCGCGGCCAGGCGCAGCCAGCCGCGCTCGCCTTCGAAACCGACATCGCCGGAGAGCTGGTACTGCTCGCCGTCGCCGGCGCTGTACTGGCCGTAGCGCGCGGCGATCGAGCCGCCCTTGCCGGAGCCCTTGAGCACCACGTTGACCACGCCGGCGATGGCGTCGGAGCCGTACTGCGCGGAGGCGCCGTCGCGCAGCACTTCCACGCGCTCGATCGAGGCGATCGGGATCGCGTTGAGGTCCACCGGTGAGGAACCGCGGCCCTGGCTGCCGTTGAGGTTGATCAGCGCGGTGGTGTGGCGGCGCTTGCCGTTGACCAGCACCAGCACCTGATCGGGCGCCAGGCCGCGCAACTGCGCCGGGCGCACCGCGTCGGTGCCGTCGGTGATCGCCGGGCGCGGGAAGTTCAGCGACGGCAGGGCGCGCGCGAGTGCGGTGGCCAGCTCGACGGTGCCGGTGGCTTCCAGGGTTTCGGGGGTGATGATGTCGATCGGCGCGGTGGACTCGGCCACGGTGCGGTCGGACACGCGAGTGCCGGTGACGATGACCTGGTCGAGGGTCTTGGCGTCGGCTTGCGGCGCGGGCTGCTGGGCCAGCGCGGCGGGCGCGGCCAGGGCGATCAGCAGACCGAGGGTCAAAGGATGGCGGGCGCGGAGGCGGTGCGTGCGGCTGGCGTGCATGAAGGCTCCTGCAAGGGGACTGACAGCGATGTCATTCGGGTTTAACACGGTCATAACAACCGGGTCAATGAAGCGGCCAGAAACCGGCTAACGCAAGTAATCAAAAAGTGGTAGTCGCCACGTTTTCGGCGCCGCGATGGCGCCACGGCAAGGGCGAGCGCCGAGCCGGGCGGGCGCGGAGCGGGTGCCGGATGAGGGGACGGCGCGGGCGCGAGCAAAAAAATCCGCCGGACCCGCGACTGCGGGACGGGCCGGCGGCCAGAAATCGCACAGATGGAGATTCGATCGGGCGAGCCGCGCGCAGGCGTGCAGCGGCTCCAGCATCGCCGGGCGCGCCGGCGTGTGGGTATGGGACTGGTCCGAAATCGACGCGGGTCCGGTCGCGGCCCGGGCCGCCGCCGGGTCGGGGTTGCGCGGCTTTCGCGCTGTCGGCGGCCGGGTCGCGACAGGCCGCGCGCCGCTGGGCGCACGCCGCGCTGGCGTCGTTGCGGCCGCACACTGTTAAGATGCCCGCGCTCAAGGTGATCGCCGGCACAGTCCGGCGATTGAAACGGGAATCCGGTCGCGCCGCTGGCCAGTTCGTCCAGAACGGTCCGCGCGCTCAAGCCGGAGCTGCCCCCGCAACGGTAGGCGAGTCGACGCACCGCAACCGCCACTGTGCCCAGGCCTACGGCCGGCATGGGAAGGCGCGGTACGGGAACCCGGACAAGGACGCTCGATCAGGTTCCGCTCGCAAGCCCGGAGACCGGCCCGGAGCGCGAACCGACCGGCGGTGGGCCTGGTTGCGGACGATCGCGCCTGCGCGCATTCCTCCGTGCCGTTTCCTCGCCGGTCCCGACCCTTGTCGGCCGCGCGGGTGAGGCGCGGCCTGGAGACCCGCACGCAATGCCGTCCTTCGCTTCGTCCCCGCTCTTTTCGCGCCCGCTTTCCCGCCAGGCGCTGCGCACGCTCGCGCCGGCCCTGTCGCTGGCCCTGCTCGGCGCCGCCGCCGGCGCGCAGGCCGCGCCCGCGGTCGATCTCGACCAGGTCGTGGTCACCGCCAGCCGCACCGCGCAGACCCAGGACGCGACCCTGGCCGCGGTCACCGTGATCGACCGCGCCGAAATCGAGCGCCTGCAGCCGGCCTCGCTGCCGGACCTGCTGCGCGGCACCCCGGGCGCGTCGCTGGCCAACAACGGCGGGCCGGGCAAGTCGACCTCGCTGTTCCTGCGCGGCACCGAATCCGACCACGTGCTGGTGCTGGTGGACGGGATCAAGCTCGGCTCGGCCACCAGCGGCGGCGCGTCGCTGCAGGACATTCCGGTCGAGCAGATCGAGCGGGTCGAGATCGTGCGCGGCCCGTTCTCCAGCCTGTACGGTTCGGAAGCCATCGGCGGCGTGATCCAGATCTTCACCCGCCGCCCGCAGGGCCCGTTCGCGCCGAGCGTCAGCGTCGGCGTCGGCAGCAACGCGACCCATCGCGCCGCCGCCGGCGTGGCCGGCAAGGGCGAGCGCGGCTGGTATTCGATCAACGCCGCGCACGAGGACACCGACGGCATCAACGCCTGCCGCGGCAAGCCCTCGCCGGGCGGCGCCGGCTGCTTCACCCACTCGCCCGACCGCGACGGCTACCGCAACACCTCGCTGACGGTGCAGGGCGGTTATCGCTTCAACGAGCAGTGGGATGCCGAAGCGCGCGCGTTCCGCGCCGAAGGCTATAACGAGTACGACGGCAGCCAGAACAACCAGGCCGACATCGTCCAGCAGGTGGCCGGCGCCAAGCTGCGCTATCGCCCCAGCGAGCGCCTCGCGCTGAGCCTCAACGCCGGCCGCAGCTGGGACTTGAGCGAGCAGTACAAGGACGGCAAGTACTCCAGCACCTTCGACACCCGCCGCCAGCTCGGTTCGCTGCAGGGCGACCTCGGCCTCGGCGGCGGCCTGCTGACCCTGGGCTTCGACTGGCAGCGCGACGAGGTCGACAGCAACACCGCGTACAAGCGCGATTCGCGCGTGCTGCGCGGCGCGTTCGGCCAATACCAGCGCGAGTTCGGCGCGTACGCGCTGCAGGCCAGCGTGCGCCGCGACGACGACAGCCAATTCGGCGGCAAGACCACCGGCAGCGTGCTGTGGGGCTGGAACCTCAGCGACGCGCTGCGCCTGACCGCGAGCTACGGCACCGCGTTCAAGGCGCCGACCTTCAACGAGCTGTATTACCCCGGCTACGGCAATCCCGACCTGGGCCCGGAGACCTCGCGCAGTTTCGAGCTGGGTCTGCGCGGAACTTTCGGCGAAGGCGCGCGCCAGGTGTGGTCGCTCAACGCGTACCAGACCCGGATCGACGATCTGATCGCCTACGACGCCTCGATCGGCCTGCCCGGCAACGTCGACCGCGCCCGCATCCGCGGCCTGGAAGCGGTGCTCGACACGCGCCTGGCCGGCTGGGACCTGCGCACCAGCGCGACCTGGCTGGACCCGCGCAACGACAGCCGCGGCAGTTACCGCGACAACGTGCTGCCGCGGCGCGCGCGGCAGAGCGCGCGCATCGACCTGGACCGCCGTTTCGAAGTCGGCGCCGGCGATGCGCTGTCGATCGGCGCCAGCGTCTACGCCGCCAACGACCGCTACGACGACCTCGCCAACGCCCGCCGCCTGGGCGGCTACGCGTTGACCGACCTGCGCGTGGGCTACGCGCTGGGCACGGACTGGAGCGTGCAGCTGGCGGCCAACAACCTGTTCGACCGGCGCTACGAAACCGCGGCCTTCTACAATCAACCCGGCCGCACCTATCTGCTGAGCCTGCGTTACCGTCCCCAGCGCTGATCGCGGCCGGGCCCACACGAGATGACCACCCAGAGGCGACGATGAAGCCCACGACCCACTCCCGGACGCCGTCCCCGTTCCACGCCGAGCTGCGTCCGCTGATCGCGGGCCCGGCGCAACTGGCGATTCTCGCGGCGCTGTCGATCCTGATGGCGGCCACCCGCTTCCACGCCATCGGCGCCGCGCTGCACCTGCCCGATGCGTCGATGGCGGTGTTCTTCCTCGGCGGGCTGTACCTGCAGCGCCATCGTTTGTTCGCCGGCCTGCTGGCCGCGGCGGTGGCGATCGACTACATCGCCATCACCGGGCGCGGCATGGATTTCTTCCAGCACTACTGCGTGACGCCGTCGTATGCGTTCCTGCTGCTGGCCTACGCGGTGCTGTGGTACCTGGGCCGGGCCTGGGCGCCGTCGATGTCGGCGCGGCCGCGGGCGATGCTCGGCGCGCTGGCGGTGGCGCTGGTTGCGGCGGCGGCGTCGTTCCTGATTTCCAACGGCGCGTTCTATTGGTTCGGCGGCCGCTACGCCGATCCGAACTTCGCCGAATACATCGATCGCGTGTGGCGCTGGGGGCCGCTGTTCGTCGGCACCACGATGGCCTACATCGGCGCGGCGCTGCTGGCGCACGCGCTGATCGCGCGCTTCGCCCGGCCGCGCGCCGACATCGCGCCGCGGCGCGGTTGAGGAGGAATCGCTCATGACCTGGATGCTTCCGCCGAGCGAGGCCGCGCTGCCGCTGCGCTCGCGCAACGCGCAGATCGCCGCCGCGCTGGCCCTGGCCGCGCTGATGGTGTGCACGCGCGGCCAGCACTTCGCCACCGTCGACGCCTTGCCGAGCGCGTCGTGGGCGGTGTTCTTCCTGGCCGGCGCGCTGCTGCGCCCGGCCTGGCTGTTCCCGGCGCTGTTCGTGCTGTCCTCGTTGCTCGACCTGGCCAGCCTGGCGTTGGGGCGAGTCACCGACTGGTGCCTGTCGCCGGCCTATTGGGCGCTGGCGCTGGCCTACGGCGCGCTGTGGTGGGGCGGACGCGTCTACGCGCGCATGCACCGCGACCGCATCGCCACGGTGCCGGTGCTGGTGCTGTGCCTGCTGGCGACGTCGGTGATCGCCTACCTGATTTCCAAGGGCGGCTTCTATTTCCTGTCCGGCCGTTATCCGGACGCGACCTGGGCCGGCTTCCTCGACCGCATCCCGCGCTATTACCCGCGCACGCTCGGCACCCTGGCCGGCTACGTCGGCGCGGGCTTCGTGGTCTACGCCGTCGCGCGCCTGTTCGAATCGCGCCAGCGCGCCGGAGCTGCGGCATGAGCGAGAACGACGACGACCGCGCCGGCTTCGCCGCCGCCAGCGACGAGCGCCATCGCGAGCGCATGCAGCGCAAGAAGGAGCTGATCGACCGCAAGATCGCCCGCGCCACCATCGAGCGCGGGGTGCTGGTGGTCAACACCGGCAACGGCAAGGGCAAGAGTTCGTCCGGCTTCGGCATGCTCGCGCGCTCGCTCGGCCACGGCTTCAAGTGCGGCGTGGTGCAGTTCATCAAGGGCAGCTTCGCCACCGGCGAGGAAGCGTTCTTCCGCCGCTTCGAAGAACTCGACTACCACGTGATGGGCGAGGGCTTCACCTGGGAAACCCAGGACAAGCAGCGCGACATCGCCGCCGCGCAGGCGGCCTGGGCGGTGGCCGCGCGCATGCTGGGCGACGAGGCCTACGACTTCGTCCTGCTCGACGAACTCAATATCGCCCTGGCCCATCGCTACATCGCCGTCGACGAAGTGGTCGCCGCGGTCGGCGCGCGGCCGCCGCGCCAGCACGTGGTGATCACCGGCCGCGGCGCGCCCGATGCGCTGGTCGAAGTCGCCGACACGGTCACCGACATGCGCGTGGTCAAGCATGCGTTCAAGGCCGGGATCAAGGCGCAGAAGGGGATCGAGCTGTGAGTATCGCGGCGCCCGGTCCCGCCCATTGCTCGGCGCTGCTAATTTCCGCCCCGGCCTCTGGCCAGGGCAAGACCAGCGTGACCGCGGCGCTGGCGCGCTGGCATTCGCGCCAGGGGCGACGGGTGCGGGTGTTCAAGACCGGGCCGGATTTCCTCGACCCGATGGTGCTCGAGCGCGCCAGCGGCGCGCCGGCGCAGCAACTGGACCTATGGATGTGCGGCGAGGACGACGTGCGCGCGCGCCTGCACGCGGCCGCGGGCGAAGCCGACCTGATCCTGATCGAAGGCGTGATGGGCCTGTTCGACGGTGCGCCGTCGAGCGCCGACCTGGCCCAGCGCATCGGCGTGCCGGTGCTGGCGGTGATCGACGGCTCGGCGATGGCGCAGACCTTCGGCGCGCTCGCCTTTGGGCTGGCGAGTTATCGCGACGGCTTGCCGATGTACGGCGTCGCCGCGAACCGGATCGGCAGCGCCTATCACGCGCAGTTGCTGCGCGAGAGCCTGCCGGCGTCGCTGCGCTGGCTCGGCGCGCTGCCGCGCGATCCGGCGCTGGCGCTGCCGGAGCGGCACCTGGGGCTGGTCGCGGCAGGAGAGCTGAGCGACCTCGACGCGCGCCTGGACGCGCTCGCCGACGCCTGGGCGGCGCACGCCGATGCGCAGTTGCCGCCGGCGGTTGAATTCGCCGCCGTGCCGATGCCTGCGCCGACCGCCGCATTGAGCGGTCGCCGCATCGCCGTGGCGCGCGACGCCGCGTTCTGTTTCCTGTATCCGGCCAACCTCGAACTGTTGCGCCAGGCCAGCGCCGAACTGATTTTCTTCTCGCCGATCGCCGGCCAGGCCTTGCCCGAGTGCGATGCGGTCTGGCTGCCCGGCGGCTATCCGGAACTGCACCTGGACGCCTTGGCGGCGAACGCGGCGCTGCGCGACGGCCTGCGCGCGCACGTCGCCGCCGGCAAACCGCTGCTGGCCGAATGCGGCGGCCTGTTGTATTGCCTGGACGAACTGGTCGAGCGCGACGGCCGCGCCGCGCCGATGGCCGGCCTGTTGCGCGGTAGCGCCCGCATCGGCGCGCGCCTGGCCGCGCTCGGTCTGCAATCGGTAGCGCTGCCCGAGGGCGAGCTGCGCGGACACACCTTCCACTACGCCCAGGCCGAGATCGCCGACGAAGCCGCGGCGATGTCGGTCAACCCCAACGGCGGGCCGAGCCGCGAAGCGCTGTACCGCCGCGGCCGCATGAGCGCGAGCTTCGTGCATTTCTATTTCCCCTCCAATCCGGACGCGGCCGTGCGGCTGTTCCTGGCATGAGCGCGCAGGCGCTGGCGTGGACGATGCTCGGCGGCGCGCTGCTCGACGCCGCGCTGGGCGAGCCGCGCCGCGCGCATCCGCTGGTCGGCTTCGGCCGTATGGCGCGCGCGCTGGAAACCGCGCTGCACGCCGACCGCCGAGTGCGCGGCGTGGCGGCGTGGCTTCTGGCGGTGCTGCCGTTGAGCGCGGCCGCGGGCGCGCTGCATTGGGCGCTGTGGCAGTGGTCGCCGTGGCTGGGCGGCGCGTATGCGGCGGCGGTGTTGTACCTGGCCATCGGCCTGCGCAGCCTGCGCGAGCACGCCATGCCGGTCGCCGACGCCTTGCAGGCCGGCGAACTCGAACGCGCGCGCGCCGCAGTCGGCCGCATCGTCAGCCGCGATACGCAGGCGCTCGACGCCGAGCGCGTCGCCGCCGCGGCGACCGAATCGGTGCTGGAGAACGGCAGCGACGCAGTGTTCGCCGCCTTGTTCTGGTTCGCCCTGCTCGGCCCGGCCGGCGCGGTGCTGTACCGGCTGAGCAATACCCTGGATGCGATGTGGGGCTATCGCACCGCGCGCTTCGAGCGCTTCGGCTGGGCCGCGGCGCGCATCGACGACGCGCTCAACTGGCTGCCCGCGCGCCTGACCGCGCTGACCTACGCCGCGCTCGGCCGCGGCCGGCGCGCGCTGCGCTGCTGGCGCGCGCAGGCG
>NZ_LXSD01000347.1:0-4722 GCF_017168095.1 Lysobacter enzymogenes
GCCGGCGCCGGCCGCGCGGCCGGGCAGGTCGAGGCGCTGCAGCGGCGCGTGCGCGATCTGGCCTCGGACGCGCGCGGCAACGTGGTCGGCGGGATCGAGAACGTGCGCGGCCAGGTCGAGCCGAAGGTGGTGCAGTTCAGCGCCGAGGTCGAGGCGCGGCTGGCGCCGGTGCTGGACAAGCTCGGCCTGAAGGGTCAGCGCAAGCCGCGCGCCCAGCGCAAGGGCCGCAAGCCGGCGGCGAAGCAGGCCGCCCCGCGTCGCGCCCCGCGCAAGCCGGCCGCGCGCCGCGCGCGCAAGGCCTGATACCGAAAAGGGCGCCCGAACGGCGCCCTTTTCGTTGCGGCGCGACGTCGCCGCCCGCGTTCAGCCGCGTCCGGCCTCAGTCGAGATAGGCGCGGATCAGCGTGTTCAGGTGCATCCGCTCGGCGTCGCGCAGGAACGGCGACAGCAGCATCATCACCTGGACGATGCCGTCGCGGATCGCCGCGTGCTCGTCCTTGTCGCCGCGCGCGGCGGCGTAGTTGAGCCAGAACGTCGCGATCACCAGCACGTTGGTCGCGGTGGCCGCCAGTTCGTCGCCGGAGGCGCGCATGATCCCGGCCTGCGACAGCCCGCGCATGACCAGGTGGGCCTGCTCGTCGGCGCGCTTGAGGATGCGCGCGAAGCGCATGCGCAGGCGGCGGTTGCGGCTGAGGATCTCGACCAGGTCGCGATAGAGGAAGCGGTAGTCCCAGATGCACTCGAACACCAGGTGCAACTGCAGCCAGATGTCCTCCAGCCCCGGCAGGCGCCCTTGCGGCGCGGCCAGGGCGGCGTCCATGCGCTCCTCGAATCGAGCGAACAGCTGCTCGATGATGTCGTCCTTGTTGCGGAAGTGGTAGTACAGGTTGCCGGGGCTGATCTCCAGCTCGTCGGCGATGTGGTTGGTGGTGACGTTGGGCTCGCCTTGCGCGTTGAACATGATCAACGCGGCATCGAGGATGCGTTGGCGGGTCTGTTTCGCCATCGGGCGGCCGGGGAAAGGCGGGGCGGGGCGCGGCGTCAGCCGCGCAGCTTCTTGACCAGGTCGACGTACTTCTTCTTGGCCTCGGCCTGATCGGTGCCCTTGAGCTTTTCCCAGGCTTCGTACTTGGCCGTGCCGACGAAGTCGAAGAAGCCGGGCTTGGGCCCGTTGACGTCGCCCTCGGCGCCCTGCTTGTACAGCGCGTACAGGCGCAGGAGGGTGTCGTTATCGGGGCGTTCGGGCAGGGACTGGACGTCCTTGGCGGCTTGTTCGAATGCGGCTTGGATATCGGACACGGCGGGCCTCTCCTGGGCACCAGGTTGAGGCGGCATCACACCATGCGACCCGGAGTGGGTCAATACGGAAAGGAATTGTTACCGCGCCCGCGCTCTGGCACCGTAGCGTCATGCCGCCGCAACGGCGGCCGATCGGGGCCATCCAGGAGAGGGGTATGAGCTATTTCGTCACCGGCGCGACGGGTTTCATCGGTCGCTTCCTCGTCAGCAACCTGCTGAAACGCAAGGGCACGATCCACGTGCTGGTGCGCAAGGATTCGCAGAAGAAGTTCGACGCCACGGCCAGGAAGATGGGCTGGGACCTCAAGCGGGTGATCCCCGTGGCGGGCGACATGACCCAGTCCAAGTGCGGGCTGACGCCGGCGCAATTGCGCGCGCTGAGCGGGAAGATCAAGCATTTCTTCCATCTGGCGGCGATCTACGATCTCACCGCCAGCGCGCAATCGCAGCGCGCGGCCAACATCGACGGCACCCAGCACGCGCTGGACCTGGCCGCCGCGCTCAACGCCGGCTGCTTCCACCACACCAGCTCGATCGCCGCCGCCGGCATGTACCCGGGCGTGTTCCGCGAGGACATGTTCGACGAGGCCGAGGGCCTGGACGATCCGTACCTGCGCACCAAGCACGATTCCGAAGGCCTGGTCCGCGCCGAGAAGCGGATCAAGTGGCGGATCTACCGCCCGGGCATGGTGGTCGGCCATTCGCAGACCGGCGAGATGGACAAGATCGACGGTCCGTACTACTTCTTCACCTTCCTCAAGAAGCTGCGCGAGATGCTGCCGCCGTGGATGCCGATGCTCGGCGTCGAGGGCGGGCGGATCAACATCATCCCGGTCGACTACGTGGTCGATGCGATGGACCACATCGCGCACAAGCCCAAGCTCGACGGGCATTGCTTCCACCTGACCGATCCGGAGCCGCAGCGCGTCGGCGAGGTGCTCAACACCTTCGCCCGCGCCGGCCACACGCCGGAGATGACCATGCGCATCGACGCGCGCATGTTCGCCTTCGTGCCCAGCGGCATCCGCGGCGCGGTCGGCAACCTGCCGCCGGTGCGGCGCTTCGTCGGCATGCTGCTGCGCGACTTCAAGATTCCCAAGGAAACCCTGAAGTTCATCACTTATCCGACCCGCTTCGACAACCGCGAGACCGAGCGCGCGCTGCGCGGCAGCGGGATCAAGGTGCCGCACCTGGACGATTACGCCTGGCGCCTGTGGGACTACTGGGAACGCCACCTGGATCCGGACCTGTTCGTCGACCGCACCCTCAAGGGCAAGGTCCGCAACAAGGTCGTGGTGATCACCGGCGGCTCGTCCGGCATCGGCCTGGCGACCGCGGAGAAGGTCGCGGCGGCCGGCGCGGTCACCGTCATCGTCGCGCGCGGCGAGGAGGAACTGTTCAAGGCGCGCGACGCGATGAAGGCCGCCGGCGGCAAGGTCTTCGCCTACACCGCGGACCTGGCCGACATGGCCGACTGCGACCGCCTGGTCGCGACCATCCTCAAGGAGCACGGCCACGTCGACATCCTGGTCAACAACGCCGGCCGCTCGATCCGCCGTTCGATCGAGCTCAGCTACGACCGTTTCCACGATTTCGAACGCACCATGCAGCTCAACTACTTCGGCAGCCTGCGCCTGATCATGGGCTTCATGCCGAAGATGACCGAGCGGCGCAAGGGCCACATCATCAACATCTCCTCGATCGGCGTGCTGGCCAATTCGCCGCGGTTCTCGGCCTATGTGGCGTCGAAGGCCGCGCTGGACGCGTTCAGCCGCTGCGCGCAGGGCGAGCTGTCGGGCAAGGGCATCAGCTTCACCACCATCAACATGCCGCTGGTGAAGACGCCGATGATCGCGCCGACCAAGATGTACGACAGCGTGCCGACGCTGACGCCCGACGAAGCCGCCGACCTGGTGGTCAAGGGCATCATCGAGCGGCCCAGCCGCATCGCCACGCGCCTGGGCATCTTCGCCTCGGTGGTCAACGCGCTGGCGCCGAAGGCCTACGAGGTGGTGATGAGCACCGCGTTCGAACTGTTCCCCGACTCGGCCGCGGCCAAGGGCGACCGCAAGGGGCTCAAGGACGAACACGCCAACAGCGAACAGATCGCGTTCGCGGCGCTGATGCGCGGCGTGCACTGGTAAACCCGCTCGCATCGCAAGCCGACGAAGCCCGGCCCCGCCGGGCTTCGTCGTTCCAAACATCCGCGCAACCCACCCGGGCTCCCTGTAGGAGCGGCGCAAGCCTCGACCGCGCCACCGCGCTTACGGCGCAACCTTGCTAGCCCGCAGTCGCGGCTCGCGCCGCTCCTACAGCGGCTTGCGGCCGCAGCGCAGCGTCGGCAGCGCACAAAGCCCGGCAGTGCCGGGCTTCGTCGTTCCAAACATCCGCGCAACCCACCCGAGGCCCCTGTAGGAGCGGCGCAAGCCGCGACCGCGCCGCCGCGCTTACGGCGCAACCTTGCAAGCCCGCAGTCGCGGCTCGCGCCGCTCCTACAGCGGCTTGCGGCTGCTGCGCAGCGTCGGCAGCGCACAAAACGAACGAAGCCCGGCAATGCCGGGCTTCGTCGTTCCAAACATCCGCGCAACCCACCCGAGGCCCCTGTAGGAGCGGCGCAAGCCGCGACCGCGACACCGCGCTTACGGCGCAACCTGGCAAGCCCGCGGTCGCGGCTCGCGCCACTCCTACAGCGGCTTGCGGCCGCAGCGCAGCGTCGGCAGCGCACAAAACGCACGAAGCCCGGCAGTGCCGGGCTTCGTCGTTTCAAGCATCCTCGCATCTCGCCCGGTGCTCCCTGTAGGAGCGGCGCAAGCCGCGACCGCGCCACCGCGCTTACGGCGCAACCTTGCAAACTCGCAGTCGCGGCTCGCGCCGCTCCTACAGCGGCTTGCGGCCGCTGCGCGGCGTCGGCAGCGCACAAAACGTACGAAGCCCGGCAGTGCCGGGCTTCGTCGTTTCAAGCATCCTCGCAACTCGCCCGGTGCTCCCTGTAGGAGCGGCGCAAGCCGCGACCGCGCCACCGCGCTTACGGCGCAACCTGGCAAGCCCGCGGTCGCGGCTCGCGCCGCTCCTGCAGCGGCCTACGGCTGGCTCAGTAGGCCTTGCACTGGAAGAAGCGCACCCGGCTGTTGCTGTTCGGCGGCGGCTGCAGCTGCACGCGCGAGGAACGCAGTTCCGGATAGCGCTCCAGCAATTGGCAGATCGCGTCGACGTCCGCCTTCTCGGCGTCGGTGAGACGGTAGATCAGCAGGTTCGACGCGGTCGACCACAGCGCGCGTTCGGTGCCGGGCAGGCGCGCGGCGCTGCGGATCACTTCGGCGCGATCGGCGTCGGCGTTGCTGGTGGACGCCGACGCTACCGGCGTGGCCGCGGGGTGCGGCGCCGGCGCGGGCGGCGCGATGGGCGCCGGTTGCGGCGTGGCGG
>NZ_LXSD01000348.1:0-36832 GCF_017168095.1 Lysobacter enzymogenes
GGCCGCCGCCGCAGCGCGCGCGCCGGCCGCGCCGGTCCGCTTCACGTCGCCGCCGCCCGCGCGTTCATCGCCGACATGACCCTGCACGCCTCGTCCGTTCCCTCCGCCGCTGCGGCGGCCCCGCCCTGTTTCGCCGGCCTGCCGGCGCCGGACAGCGACGACTTCGAGACCTTGAGCGCGTTCTGCGAGACGCATCGCATCGAGGCCTTGGCGGCATTGCCGTGGGTCGCGGCGGAGGTCGCCCAGTCCTGCGGCTTCGCCGCGATGCTGCGGCTGGCGCACCGCCACGGCGGCCGCCGCGTCTACCTGCCGCGCGGCCGCAACGCCTGCGCCGCGCGGCTGGGTCTGGAACTCGACGCCGCCGCGCACCGGCGCCTGCTCGACCGCGCCAGCGCCGCCGGCACCATCGAGGTGCCCTCGGCCTGGGGCGTGTTCGTGGCCCTGCGCCGGGTCGCGATCCGCGCCGCGCTGCGCGCCGGTTGCGACCAGCGCGAGATCGCCCATGCGTTCGGGGTGACCGAACGCCATCTGCGCCGCGAAGTCGATTCGCTGCAGGGGCGTGGCGGCGACGCGGCGGCGCGCACGCCCGAATCGCGGCAATAGCGCGCCGGTGCGCGCGGCGCGCGCGGCGCGAATCGGCGACACTGACGGCCCGTTGCCGCCGCCGCCCGCCGCCATGTCCGATGACTCCGGCTCCCGCACCGCGCCGTCCCCGTTCGCCGGCATGCCGGCCGACGGCACCGCGGAGTTCGACGCCTTCGTCGCCTACTGCGAGGCGCACCGGGACGAAGCGCTGCCGGCGCTGCCGTGGGTCGCGGCGGAGATCGCCGCGGCGTCCGGCTTCGCCGCGATGCTGCGCCTGGTCCAGCGCCACGGCGGCCGCCGCATCTACCTGCCGCGCGGCGCCCAAGCCAGCCACGCGCGGCTGGGCGTGGAACTCAGCGCGGCTGCGCGCCAGCGCCTGCTGGAACGCGCCAGCGCCGCCGGCACGATCGAGATCCCTTCGGCCTGGAGCGTGGTCGTGGCCCTGCGCCGGGTCGCCATCCGCGCCGCGGTCCGCGCCGGCGGCGACCCGGGCGAGATCGCCCGCCGCTTCGGCGAGAGCGAAGCCGATTCGCGGCACGCGAACGACGACCCCGCGCCCGACCCAAACTGAACGCGCCGGCGCCCGCGCACGCCGGCGCGGCGCCGACATCGGCGACAATGGCGCCCCCTCTGCGCCAGCGCCCGAGCCATGTCCGCCGTCCTCACGCCCAGCTCCGCCATCTCCCTGACCCGCTACCTGATCGAAGAACAGCGCGCCGGCCGCATCAACGCCGACCTGCGCCTGCTGATCGAAGTGGTCGCGCGCGCCTGCAAGTCGATCTCCATCGCGGTGGGCAAGGGCGCCCTCGGCGGCGTGCTCGGCGATGCCGGCACGGGCAACATCCAGGGCGAGGCGCAGAAGAAGCTCGACGTGCTCAGCAACGAGATCCTGCTCGAAGCCAACGCCTGGGGCGGCCACCTCGCCGGCCTGGCTTCGGAGGAAATGGACACCTCGCACCCGATCCCCGACGTCTATCCGCGCGGCAACTACCTGCTGCTGTTCGATCCCCTCGACGGCTCGTCCAACATCGACGTCAACATCTCGGTCGGCACGATCTTCTCGGTGCTGCGCGCGCCCGACGGCGTGACCCGGGCCGAGGACAAGGATTTCCTGCAGGCCGGCACCGAACAGGTCTGCGCCGGCTACACCACCTACGGCCCCAGCACCATGCTGGTGCTGACCATCGGCCACGGCACCCACGCCTTCACCCTCGACCGCGAGGTCGGCAGCTTCGTGCTGACCACGCGCGACATGCGCATTCCCGACGACACCAAGGAATTCGCGGTCAACATGTCCAACCAGCGCCATTGGCAGCCGCCGATGCAGCGCTACGTCGCCGACCTGCTGGCCGGCAAGGAAGGCCCGCGCGGCAAGGACTTCAACATGCGCTGGGTGGCCTCGATGGTCGCCGACGTGCACCGCATCCTGACCCGCGGCGGCATCTTCAGCTATCCGCTCGACGCCAAGTGCGCCGACAAGGGCGGCAAGCTGCGCCTGATGTACGAAGCCAACCCGATGGCGATGCTGGTCGAACAGGCCGGCGGCGCCGCCAGCACCGGCCGCCAGCGCATGCTGGAAGTGCAGCCCACCGGCCTGCACCAGCGCGTGCCGGTGTTCCTGGGCAGCAAGCACGAAGTCGAAACCGCGGTGCGCTACCACCACGAGTTCGACGCCGAACAGCCGTAACCCGCGCACGCGCGGCGGCCCGCCTTCGCCGCCGCGCTCCCGGCCGGCGCGCACGCGCCGGCTGCGCCGACCCGACCCGGATCGGGCCCGGCCGGCACCGACTGGCACGATCCAATGCGCCCTTCGCACGCATCGCCCACAAGATGTAGCCCCTGCCTGCATCGGCTTAAAGAGACTCACCAAAAACGCATTCGGATGCTACGACCGGCCGTCGCTGGCCGGCTTCCGCCGGGCACTGCGTTGGAGTAATAACAGGGAGCATTCGCGCATTCTTTTTGCGCGCGCGGGGATAAAAAATCATGGCCAACGGGATCCATAGCGATCGGGCGCCGCGCTACGCCGCCCCCCGGCCGGGCAGCGCCAGATCGTCCGCATTGGGCAGCGACAGCGCACGCGAACTGCTCTATCTGAGCCCCGGCGGCGCCGGCCGCATGCACGCGCTGGCGCCGTTGCAGAACCTCGGCTGGACCCTGCGCCGCGCCCACGACGCCCGCGCCGCGCTGCGCCAGCTGCAATCCAGCCCGCGCCTGCCGCATGCGGTGCTGATCGACCTGCGCGAAGGCTTCCAGGCGCGCGACCTCGACGACCTCGGCCCGGCCCTGGCCGCGCACAACGCCGGCTGGATCGCCGGCATCGCCGCCACCCAGCTCGAACACGAGCCGACCCGCCGGCTGATCCGCGATTACTGCTACGACTACGTGACCCTGCCGTGCCCCGAGGCGGTGCTGCACACCGTGATCGGCCACGCCTACGGCATGGCCGCGCTGGCCTGCGGCGCCGACGGCCACGGCGGCCCTGGCGAAACCGGCCTGGACGGCATGATCGGCGACAGCGAACCGATCCGCGCGCTGTGCCGTGGCCTGCACAAGGCCGCCGGCACCGACGCGCCGGTGTTCATCGCCGGCGAGACCGGCACCGGCAAGGAACTGGCGGCGATGGCGGTGCATCGCCACTCGCACCGCGCGCGCCAGCCGTTCGTGGCGATCAACTGCGGCGCGATCGCGCACCCTCTGATGCAGTCGGAACTGTTCGGCTACGAACGCGGCGCCTTCGCCGGCGCGCAGCAACGCAAGCCCGGCCGGATCGAGATGGCCCACGGCGGCACCTTGTTCCTCGACGAAATCGGCGACCTGCCGGCGGACAGCCAGGCCGCGCTGCTGCGCTTCCTGCAGCAAGGCACGATCGAACGCCTCGGCGGCCACGAGCCGGTGCCGGTCGACGTGCGCATCGTCTCGGCCACCCGCCACGATCTCGACCAGGCCGTCGCCGAAGGCAGGTTCCGCGCCGACCTCTACCACCGCCTGTGCGTGCTGCGCCTGCGCCAACCGCCGCTGCGCGAACGCGGCGCCGACATCGACCTGCTCGCCGACCACGCCCTGCAGCGCTACGCCCGCGAAACCTCGCGCGGCATCAAGGGCTTCTCGCCGTGCGCGCGGCTCGCCCTGCATCGCCACAGCTGGCCGGGCAACGTGCGCGAACTGATCAACCGCGTGCGCCAGGCCGTGGTCATGGCCGAAGGTCGCTACCTCACCGCCGCCGACCTGCAGATCGACGACGCCGTGATCGCCGCGCCGACCACCCTGGAAGAAGCCCGCGACACCGCCACCCGCGAAGCGATCGAACGCGCGCTGCAGCGCAATCGCGGCCGGCTCGGCGAATCGGCGCGCGAGCTGGACGTGTCGCGGGTGACGCTGTATCGGTTGATGCAGCGGTTGGGGATGCGGGGTGTGGAGGAAGAAACCGCGGATACGGGCTCGGTCTGCCCGCGGTAGGTTTCTGTCTCATCGAAGACTCATCGATTCGCGCGACGCCGGACATAGCATCGCGTCCGTATTTTTCGCATGTAATTTCTGCCTCCTCGCCCGTCCGTCTGTTTTTATCCGATCGCGTGACCGGTCCGCCACCTGAGCGGCGTTCGCGACAGTAGGCGCGCGTGCGCTCGGGAGCGGACCGCTTCCTCATGGACGACAAAGGGGGACACATGCGTACCTTTCTGATCGCGGCGTCGCTGATGCTGTCATCGGCATTCGCCCCAGCCAATGCCTCAGTCTGCGCAGAGATCGGGGAAAGCAAACCCTTGTCCATTCCCGTCGACTATGGCGGAAAGAAAATCGACAAGCGTCTTTACGACGGAAGCTACGCGCTCATCGTCGGCGCCAGCGACTACCAGATCCTGAGAAAACTGCCGGATGTGAAGATCGAATCGGGCGATCTCGCCGACGCCTTGGCCGCGCAGGGCTTCAAAGTCAGGATGGTCTGCGATCCGACCGCTGGCGGCGACGGCGGGTTGAGCGAAGTCGGCCGTTTCTTCGACCAGTACGGAAAGAACGGAAACAACCGCTTGCTGGTGTTCCTGAGCGGCCATGGCTGGGTCGATCGAGACAATCACGGTTACTTCGCCGCGGTGGAAAGCGTCAATCCTCGCACCGACGAGAACGCCGCAAAGCGCCAGGGCTTTTCGTCCGAGCGGATGATCGAGCTGACCCGCCGCGTCAAAACCCGGCATTTGCTGGTGGTGGTCGACGCCTGCTATTCCGCGTCGTTCTTCACCAACAAGTCGGCCATCGCCATGCCGACCTCCACCAGCGTCGTCGACTTCGAAGCGGCCAGCCAACCCGCCAAATGGTTCTTGACCGCCGGCGACGCGGGACAGGAGACGCCGAGCCCGAGCATCTTTCTGCCAGCGTTGCTATTGGGCATCAGCGGCTACGCCGACCTGATGCCGACCGACGGGATCGTGCGCGGTTCCGAACTCGCCGCCTATGTCCGGCATGTCGTGGCCAACAGCCAGGGCCCGCAAACCACGCCGAACACCGGATACATACCGATCAAGGGCGGAAGCATCAGCGACGATCGCGGCGACCCGATGTTCCGCTACGACCCGGCAATGAAAGAGAAGGCGGCCGACCACATCCGCAGCGCAGGCCTGCAGTACCTGATCGACCGCGATCCGCCTCGCAGCGAAAGCGACGGATGGCCGGATCCCAGGTACCAACTGATCTACTTCCGCAAGGAGGCCGACGGCGACAAGGTCCTGGCGGCCATGAAGAACGCGAGGCTTCCCTATCTGAGCACTCGCCCGGTGCTCGCGCAAACCACGCGCACCAACGGCATCGCTTGCCGTCGCGGCGCGCCCGTCGCGGTGGTCAAGGCCGCCGCGCGAGGGCTGATACAGAACGGCGTTCCCCTTCGGATCATCGACCAAGGCTTCAAACGCGGGCAGTACGACATCCAGCTCCTGCATTTCGGACGCGTCGCCGACGATCGCTTCCGCGACCTCACGTTGCAGGATCTCGACGCGCTGGACGCCTACAAGACCTGCCCGAACGAATTCGTCTTCCGGGCGGAACCCAAGGAGATTGTGCAATGAACGGATACAGCCGACGCGATTTCATCCTCGCCGGTGCGGCCGCCGCCGCCGCAGTACTTTCCCCCTCCGCCGCGCTCGCCGGCGGCGTCGGGCAACCCGGCCAGGACGCCGCCGCCACCGGGTCGTCCGACTTCGGTACCGAGAACCAATGCGGCGATCCTCACGGAGATTCCGAATCGCTTTCCTTCGATCCGCTCAAAGTCCAGCAGTGGGTGTCGGGACAGACGAAAGCCGCCTTCGAACCGCGCATCGAAAAATTCCCGGACAGCCTGTTGGCGGCATCGGCCGGCTACTTGAACATGACCCGCAGCGCCAACGAGGACGATATCTCCCGGATGCTCGCCCTGTTCGACTTGCCGTTCAAATGGGAAAACGGAAAATCAGTGCCCTTCTGCGCCGCGGGCGTGTCTTACGTCGCCGCGATGGTGTACGCCAGACAAGCCGGCGCGCGGAGCTTTTCTTCGGCGGTGCTGCGCAATCATCTTGGGGATATCGACCGCCATCATTTCTATCCCTCGCCGAGCGTCCAGGACATGCTGTACGTCGCCATGGGCAAGCGACGCTGGCTGTCGCGAGCCACGGCGCTCAAGCACGACACCCGTCCCAAGCCTGGTTGGCTGGTGATCTTCGATTGGGATGCCGACGGCGTTCCCGATCATGTCGGACTGGTCGAGGACGCGATCGCAGACAAGCTCAAGACGATCGAGTTCAACACCGCTGCCACGATCGCCGGCAATCAGGTCAACGGCGGCGCGATCGCCCGTCGCGAACGCGACTACGATCGCCGCATCCTCGGCTTCGTTCGGACCGAAATCGTCCGCCCGGTGTAGGCGTCGCCGCTGCGCCCGGCAAATGCGGGGCGCGAACGCCCGCGCCGTCCTATCCGACGACGGCGCGCGATGGGCGCCTGTGCCGGAGTCGGTCGACACGACCGCAAGGCAAGCGCGGGAGCCAGGAAGTCGCAAGCGAGGAGACCGCCATCGACTACGCTCTACCAGCGCGATCACCGATACAGGGAGGCAGCACAGGATGGATCCTCGCATTTCGGTCAACAAGCTCGGCGAATACATGACGGCCACGCCGGCCCGGCGGCGGCAGATCGTCAAGGACCAGAAGAACCGGCCGGCGTTCAAGGCCGCCCGCTACCGGGACGCGCGCGACGCGATCTCCTGCCTCATCGCCTCGGGCGCGGCCGGCGAAACGCGGGCGCGCGATTTCGCCGAAGGCTTGCGGCGGGATCCGGGCGGGTCGCAGTTCGCGATGCACGACCGCGCCCATTCCGCCGCGGCCATCGACACCTTCGTCGAAATCCGCGGCGCGATGAAGCTCGACGACCTGATCGCGGTCTCGGCCGATGCGCGCTGTTCCGACGCGGTCGAGCTGGCCGGCGTGCGCGTGGTCGCGCGTCCGGACGCGCTGCTGCTGGATCCGCGCTCGCTGGCCGTGGTCGGCTGCGTCAAGCTGCATTTTTCCAGGAGCCAGCCGCTGGACGAGAAAGGCGGCAACTACGTCGCCACTGCGATGCAGACCCATCTGGAGCGCAACCTGTCCGCGCCCGGGCTGGTCCGCTCTTCGCGCTGTTATGTGGTGGATATCGCCACGCGCAGGATCCACACCGCGCCCAAGGCCAGAAAACGCCGGCTGGGCGATCTGGCCGCGGCCTGCGAAGAGATCAAGGACCGCTGGGAAAAGCTGTGAGCGCAGAAGACCGGGGTGGACGCTGCGTCCACCCCGGGCACAGCGCGACGCCATCGCCCGCAAGCGCTGCCGCGCCCGCGCTCAGAACGAACCGGGGCGGGATAGCTCGAAACACCGACAGCGCAGCGCACGGCCGGCGAGAGTTCCCGCCGCGGTCTCGCACCCGATTTGCAAGCGATTGATCCCAAAGCGATTCCGCTGCGATCGTCGGCGCCTGACCGGTGCCGCCGCGGGACACCTCGCTCGCCCCCGACGCACGGCCGCAACACCGCCTCCCGCTCGGCTCGCCGCCGCCCCAGCGGCGCCCGTGCTCCTCCCCCGCCTTTGCCGGCGCCCCCGGGGAGCGCGCCGCCGCCGCGTTGCGTTTTCGCAACCGCATTCGCGCATGCGAGGATGGGGCGACGCCGCCGTCGCGCGTTTGTGTCTTATCCGCCCCGTCCCTTCAGGTTGGTTCCATGTCTTCGCACGCACCCGACGCCGCCCGCGACGCCCTGCCCGCCGCCGCCACCGGCGGCGACGATTTCATCGAGGTCTATCCGCAGGTGCTGACCCGCGAGCAATGCGCCGACCTGGTGCGGCGCTTCGACGCCAGCCGCGAGAGCGAACCCGGCCGCGTCGGCGGCGGGGTGATGCCCGACCTCAAGGACAGCCGCGACCTCACCATCACCGGGCGCGAGGGCTGGAAGGACGTCGAAGTCGCGCTGAACCTGGCGGTGTTCCGCGGCCTGCTGCAATACCTGCGCCGCTATCCGCACATGATGATCGCGCCGCTGATGCTGGAAGCGCCCGACGCGCAGGGCAAGCGCCATCGCCTCACCGCCGAGCGCATGGCGCAGATGGACGACGCCCAGCTCGCGCCGATCGCGCAGACCGTGTTCCGCCCCGGCGCGATCAACCTGCAGCGCTACACCGACGGCCGCGGCGGCTATCCCTATTGGCATTGCGAGCTGTACCCGCGCGACGCCCACGCCGACACCCTGCACCGCCACGTGCTGTGGACGATCTACCTCAACGACGGCTTCGGCGAAGGCGAGACCGAGTTCCTGTATCAACGCCGCAAGATCGTCCCGCGCGCCGGCGACCTGCTGATCGCGCCGGCGGCGTTCACCCACACCCACCGCGGCAACCGGCCCAAGGGCGGCGACAAGTACATCGCCACCAGCTGGATCCTGTTCCAGCGCGCCGAGCGTTTGTTCGCCGCCGGCTGACGCGCGCCGCGGCGGCCGTCAGCGCGCGCCGCCGAGCCGCGCGTAGGCGGCCGGGTCGCGGCGCTTCATCGTCCAGGCGCGCAACGCGCAGGCGCCGGCCAGCGCCAGCAGCGCGATCGCGATCGTCCAGGCCGCGGCCGCGCTGCCGCCGGTCAGCGAAGGCAGGTTGAGCAAGACCGTGCACAGCAGCGCCGACAACGCCAGCGCGCTCGCCGCCGGCGCGATCCGGGTGCTCCACACGCCGCCGCCGCGGCCGCGGAAGAAACCGATCACCGCGGCGCTGACCAGAATCTGCGCGCTCAGCAACGCGATCACCGCCAGCGCCGACGCCGAGCCCAAGGCGATGCGCAGCGGATCGTTTTCGACCAGTCCCAACCCCGCCAACGCCAGGATCGACACCGACGCCTGGGCCAGATTGGCGATGTAGGGCGTCTCGTGCTGCGGATGCATCTGCGCCAGCACCGGCCAGATCGCGCCGTCGCGGCCCAACGCATAGAGATAGCGCGAGACCGCGTTCTGCAGACCGACGATGGACGCGAACAGGCTGGTCATCAGCAGCACCGCCATCGCCGTGCTCAAGTCCGGCGACAAGAACCGCGACACCGCCGAGAACCACAACGCGCCGGGGTCGCGCGCGGCCGCGTCGACGACTTCGCCGGGGCCGTAGGCCGCGATCAGCGCCCAGGCCGATCCGGCCAGGGTCGCGGTGACGGCGAGGATCGCCACCAACAGCACGCGCGGCACGGTGCGCTGCGGCGCGCGCGCTTCCTCGCCGTAGACCGCCGCGGTCTCGAAGCCGGCGAAGGCCGCCACCGCGAACACCATCGCCGCGCCGAAGCCGGCCGAGAACACCTGCGCCGGCGCGAACGGCTGCGCGCTCAGGCCTTCCGGCCCGCCGCCGTGCCACAGCACCGACGCGGCGAACGCGGCCAACACCACGAATTCGGCCAGGACCAGGACGCCGAGCAGGCGCGCGGCGAAGGCCAGGTTGCGCTGCGCGCAGAACGGCACCACGGCGTTGACCAGCAAGGCGTTGAACCACCACGGCAGGCCTTCGCCCCACACGTCCTGGCTGAGCTGGGCCATGAAGAAGCCGATCAGGCCGTAGCAGCACAGTTGCAAGGCCATGTACGCCGTGGTCGCCAGCCCGGCCGCGATCAATCCGGCCGGGCGCGACAGGCCGCGCGCGACGCAGGCGTAGAAGGCGCCGGCGTCCGCCACCTGCCGGGTCAAGGCCGCGAAGCCGGCGCCGAACACCAGATAGACCAGGCCGGCGAGCAGGAAACAGCCGGCCATGCCGATGCCGTTGCCCTGGGTCAGCGCCACCGGCACCGCACCGACCAGGCCGATCAGCGGCCCGGTGGTGGCGAACACCAGGGCCAGGATCTGCAGCCAACCGACCGAACCGGCCTTCAAGCGTTGCTCCGGAGTATCGCGCATCAATGCGGGCGTCCCTTCGTGGCGGCCCGCCGCGCACCGGCGGGCTGGAGGCGTCCGGCTGCGCCGACAGGGCGCGGGCGCAGGCCGTCACGGCCTCGACACCGATGTGGACGCAATACGCCTATCGAACGCGGATGTGCCCGCGCGGACATGCTGGCTGGAGGAGCTGTGCTCGGCGGCGTGCTATTGCCATATCCAAGGCACAAAAAAACCGCCTGACAGGCAGCGCCGAGGCGGTTCTTCAGGATGGCCGATCGGCGCCGGGCCAGGCGAGAGCGACCGGGACTGCGGGTGGCCGCGCGACCAAGGCGCCAGCCGCGGACACCGCCACGAGACCCTGTCCGGCGACGCCGGCGCGAAGCTTCGGAGCCACCGGCCGCGGCCACGCCGCGAACGCGGCGCCCGGCTCAGGGATTGCGCGGGTGGTTCAGCACCAGCCAGTACAGCCCGACCTGCTTGACTGCCCAGACGAACTGCTCGAAATCCACCGGCTTCTGGATGTAGCTGTTGACCCCGAGCGCATAGCTGGCTTCGACATCGAACGGCTCGGTGCTGGTGGTCAGCACCACCACCGGCAGGGTCCGGGTGGGCTCGTGGGCGCGGATCGCCTGCAGCACTTCGCGGCCGTCGACCTTGGGCAGGTTCAGGTCCAGCAGCACGATCGACGGCAGGTCGTTGGGGTCGCGGTCGGAGTAACGGCCACGAGCGAACAGGTAATCCAGCGCCTCGGCGCCGTCGCCCATCACCACCAGCCTGTTGGCGATCTTGGCCTCGTCGAACGCGAGCCGGGTCAGCTCGACGTCGTCGGGATTGTCCTCGACCAGCAGGATTTCCTTATGCATCAACGTTTTCCTCGCCTCTCGACACGAGCGGCAACTCGACTGTGAACGTGCTGCCCGCGCCCGGCTCGGCGTGGGCGCGCATGCGGCCGCGGTGGCGCTCGGCGACCCGCCGCGCGATCGCCAGCCCCAGGCCGTGGCCGCCGCCCTGGTCCGGCCCGTGCAGGCGCTGGAAGGGCTCGAACAGCTTGTGAGCATAACGCATGTCGAAACCGCTCCCGTGGTCGCGCACGCTCAGCGCCAGCGTGCCGTCGCGGGTCTCGCCGCCGACCTCGATCCGCACCGGCGCGTCCGCCTCGGCCGCCAGCGCCGAGAACTTCCAGGCGTTGTGCATGAGCTGGGTCAGCATCAGCTTGAGCAGGCGTTCGTCGCCTTCGACCTGCAGCCCCGGCTGCACCTGGACCTCGCCGCGGCGCGACGGGTCGGCGTCCTGCAGCTCGGCGCCGACCCAGTCGGCGAGCAGGCTCAGGTCCACCGGCGCGATCCGCATCTCGGCGCGGGTCACGTGCGACAGCTCGGTCAGCATCGCCAGCAGCCCGGTCATGCGGGTGGCGGCGGCGCGGATCCGGGCCAGGTAATCGCGGTCGGTTTCGTTCAGGCGCTCGCCGGCGCGGTCGGCCAGCAGCGCGGAAAAGCTTTCGATCGAACGCAGCGGCGCGCGCAGGTCGTGGGCGACCGCGTCGGCGAACAGCTGCAATTGCCGGTGCGAGGCGTCCAGCGCGGCGCCGTGCTCGGCCACGCGCGCGCTCAGCGCGATCCCGGCCTCGCGCTCGCCGCGGATGTCGCGCATGTGCGCGATGAAATACTGCGGCGCGCCGTCGTCGGCGCGCATCACCGCCACGTTGAGCTGCACCCACACGTCCGAACCGTCGGCATGGACGTAGCGCTTGTGCTCGTCGACCGAGGCCAGCTCGCCGCTGACCAGGGCCGCGACCAGGTTCTGGCTGATCGCCAGATCGTCGCGGTGGGTGACTTCGCTGTAGTGGTGCCCGCGCAACTGCTCTTCGCGGTAGCCCAGCATCGCGCACAGCGCCGGATTGACCTCCAGCCAGACCCCGTCGGGCGAGACGATGGCCATGCCGATGTTCGACGCGGTCATCGCCAGACGGAAACGATCGTCCTGCGCCGGGTCGTTTCCGGCCTGCGCAGCGGTCGGCAGGGGATGCGGCAGGTTCATCGGATCAGGGTCGGATCGGAGCGCAGCGTCGGCCATCGGCGGCGAATTGGCCGGAAAGTGTAGCCAATGCATCCGTGACGGCAGGGTGGACGGCGCACACGGCATGGACACGGCCACGTCCCGCACAATCGTGCGCATGGACTTTTCCCAGATCGCGTTCCTCCTGATCCTGGCCGGCGCCCTGTACCTGTTCGTCAGCGAACGGCTGCGGGTCGACGTCACCGCCATGCTGACCCTGCTGGCGCTGGTGCTGACCGGGGTGCTCGACGCCAAGCAGGCGCTGTCGGGCTTCGCCAGCGAACCGGCGATCATCGTCGCGGCGGTGTTCGTGATCTCCGGCGGCCTGGCCGCGACCGGCATCACCGAGCGCCTGGGCCAATGGATCGGCCGCGCCGCCGGCCGCAGCGAGGGCCGCGCGATCGCGGTGACGATGCCGGCGGTGGCGGCGCTGTCCTCGTTCACCCACCACGTCATGGTCACGGCGATGATGCTGCCGATCCTGACGAGGTTCGCGAAGTCGCGCGGCCTGTCGGCCTCGCGCCTGCTGATGCCGATGTCGTTCGCCGCCTCGCTCGGCACCACGCTCACGCTGGTCAGCGCGCCGGCGTTCCTGCTCGCCGACAACCTGATCGAACGCACCGGCGCGCCGGGCCTGGGCATCTTCTCGATCACCCCGATCGGCCTGGCCCTGGTCGTGGTCGGCGTGCTGTACATGCTGGCCGCGCGCTGGATGCTGCCCAAGCGCAGCGGCGAGCACGGCGACGACGGCTATCTGCGCCTGGACCGCTACCGCACCGAGCTGCTGGTGGTGGACGGCTCGCGCTGGAGCACGCGGCCGCTGGCGGAACTGCAGAAGGCGCTCGGCGACCGCTTCGTGCTGACCGGCTGGCTGCGCGACGGCGTGCGCCGGCAGGACCTCGGCCCGAGCAGCCCGCTGATCAGCGGCGACCTCCTGCTGGTGGAGGCCTCGGCCGACGCGCTGGCCTCGCTGCACGACGATCCCGGCCTCGACCTCAACGCGGTCGCGCGCTTCGGCGAACACGCCCAGGGCGACGGCGAGGCGCAGCTGGTGCAGGCGCTGGTCGCGCCGGGGTCGGAATTCATCGGCCGCAGCGTGCGCGAGCTCGACTTCGCCCGCCGGTTCAACGCGGTCATCGCCGGCCTGTGGCGGCGCCAGGGCGCGGTCGCGCCGCGCCTGGCCGACGCGCGCCTGCGCGAAGGCGACCTGCTGGTGCTGTGGGGCCGGCCGGCGCGCTTCGCCGAACTGGCCGCGCACCACGGCTTCCTGATGCTGGTGCCGTTCGCCGGCGAAGCGCGCCGGCGCGTGCGCGCGCCGATCGCGCTGGCGATCCTGGCCGCGACCGTGCTCGCCGCGGCGACCGAATGGCTGCCGGCGCCGCTGGCGTTCCTGCTCGGCGCGGTGGCGATGGTGGCCACGCGCTGCGTCGATGTCGAACAGGCCTATCGCGAGATCGACGTGCGCATCTTCGTGATGATCGCCGGCGTGATCCCGCTGGGCGTGGCGATGGAGCAGACCGGCACCGCGCAACTGCTGGCCCAGGGCATGCTGCACGTGATCGCCGGCTGGCCGCCGCTGGCGATCTTGCTGGTGATGTTCACGGTCGCGGCGCTGTTGACCCAGATCCTGTCGGACGCGGCGACGACGGTGCTGCTGGGGCCGATCGCGATTTCGCTGGCGCAGTCGCTGGGCCAGCCGGCGACGCCGTTCGTGGTGTGCACCGCGCTCGGCGCGGTGGTCGCGTTCCTGACCCCGATCGGTCACCACGGCAACCTTCTCATCCTCGGCCCGGGCCAGTACCGCTTCAGCGATTTCCTGCGCATCGGCTTGCCCTTGACCGTGCTCATCGCCTTGGTCAGCGCCTGGATGGCGCGCTGGCTCTGGCTCGGCGGCCCGTTCTGGCCGGGCGGCTGAGGCAGCGCCTGCGCCTCGAGTTCGCCGGCGACCAGGATGACCGTGCCCGCGCCGGGCGTCGCTGGCGCAGCCGCCCACGCCAGCAGCAAGGCCCAGCCCAGCCACGCGCGGCGGCGCGAACGCCGGCGAGGGCGGGCGGGCGGCGCGGCCGTGGTGCTGGCGAGGGCGGGCATGGTCGGTCCTTCACGGCCGCGGCGACGCGGGAGCGGTCAAGGTAAGACCGCCGCCGTCGCGCTTGATCCGCCGAAAGTCTCGGAGCCGCCGGCGGTTACAGGCGGCGTTCAGTCGTTGGCGACGGCGCCGCGAGGCGATGGCCGACGGCCCGATCAGACATTTCCTACAGCGCAGCCGCGAGTCTTCCGAGGGCGAAGGACTGCGGCTTCGTTCAAGTTAGCCGCGCCCCGAAGCGCATCCGATGCGCTCGCCAGGCAGCCCGCCCGGCCACGGGAGGGTTCGCCGTCGCGAGCGGACGGCGAAGCGCGGCCGGGGCCTCATCGTTCGCCATCCACGCAGGGCGTCATGGTCTTCACGGTGCAACTCAACGAATCCAGCTACCACGGCCGCACCTTGTCCTGCGACGTGGCCGAGGCGCGCTTCGACGACGCGGCCTCGGCGTCGGCCGCGGCCAAGGCCGAAGCCTTCGACCTGTCGATGCAGCTGCGCAGGGCGGTGGCGATCCGCATCTTCGAAGACAGCCGCATCTACCTGTCGCACATCATGCCGGCGCCCATGCGCTGAGCGTTGCATCGACAGCCCTTGTAGGAGCGGCGCAAGCCGCGACCGCGCAGTTTCCGCTCGCGTCGAAACGTTCGTCGTAGTTGCGATGCCGCAGTCGCGGCTCGCGCCGCTCCTACAGGGCGAAGACGAAACGTTCGTCGTCGATCGAGCATCGCGCTCTTAGACGCGCATCTCACTTCTTCGATTCCGCGCGCGCCTTTCGCGCCGACAAGGTGGGGGGATGCGCATGCCGCCGCGTTCGCAGCTAAGGGGAAACGCTGCAGCGCCTGCGCCTTCACTCGTCGTAAGACGCGCCGCCGCGGCCGCACCGACTCCCTGCCGTTGTGCAGTACCGCCGTAACCGCGCAGCAAGGCGCGGCGGCGATTTTGCGTTCTTTTCTCTTTTCGCTTTGCATGACTCGGAGACCCAAGGTTATGTCGATCAAGCACAAGGTGCTCACCGCATCGATCCTGCTGGCCATCACCGGCACCACCGCGACTGCGCTGATCACCGCGCAGCGCAATGCCGGCGCCGATGCGGGCAACGCCACTCGCAGCGCCGGCGCGCAAGCCGCCAACGCCGCCGCGCAGCGCAACGCGCACGCGCCGGCCGCGCACGCCACGCTGCAGCAGCCTTTCGCCGACGCCAGCGCGCGCTCGGGCGCGACGCCGCAGGCGCAGCTGGACAACCACCCGGCGGTGCAGCGCGCACGCGAACTGCTGCAGGCCGACAAGGCCCGCAGCGCCGCCGCGCACGGCCTGTCCGGCGCCGACGCCGGCGCCGCGCTGGCCGCGGAAAGCTATCGGCCGCGCGACGTGATCGTCGAAGCCGACGGCAGCGAGCACGTGCGCTTCCAGCGCGATTACCAGGGCCTGCCGGTGATCGGCGGCGACCTGGTCACCCACGCCAGGAACGGCCTGCTGACCTCGATCAGCAAGACGCTCGACCTCGCCCTCGGCAACAACGGCGCCGCGCCCAACGCCAGGCTTTCCTCCGCGCAGGCCATCGCCGACGCCGGCGTGCACTTCGCCGGGCGCTTCCTCGAGCAGCCCAAGTCGCGCATGGTCTACTTCGCCAAGGACAACCAGCCCAGGCTGGCCTATGAAGTCACCTTCCGCGGCCTCAACCAGGCGCAGCGCCCGGTCCACGACCTGATCTACGTCGATGCCGACAACGGCGGCCTGCTCGGCCGCGACAGCCGCATCTACAGCGCCGAAAGCACCGAAACCAGCGGCTACACCATCACCCGCGGCAAGGTGAACATCACCACCGCCAAGGTCGGCGCCGAGGAAAGCGGCGGCCGCGGCCCGGGCTACCTGCTGCGCGACGACAAGCGCGGCGGCGGCACCACCCACGACACCGGCGGCACCGTGGTCGACCTGATCTTCGGCGGCGGCGACTTCAGCGCGCCGGCGATGTTCGACGCCGACAACGTCTGGGGCGACGAGCAGATGAGCAACGTCGCGCGCACCGGCGTGGAAGCCCACTACGGCGTGGCCCGCACCTGGGACTACTACAAGAAGTTCTACGACCGCCTGGGCATCTTCGGCGACGGCGTCGGCGTGCAGAGCTTCGTCAACGTCACCTTCAGCTATTTCTTCTTCGACATCGGCGGCACCAACGCGTTCTGGGACGGCGAGGCCAAGCGCATGGTCTACGGCAACGGCGACTACGGCGTGTCCAACCCGGTGGTGGCGATCGACGTGGCCGGCCACGAGATGTCGCATGGCGTGACCCAGGCGACCTCGGGCCTGCTGTATTCCGGCGACGCCGGCGGCCTCAACGAAGCGACCTCCGACATCCACGGCACCCTGGTCGAGTTCTTCGACAACAGCCCGAAGGATCCGCCGGATTATCTGATCGGCGAGAACGTCAACCTCGACGGCACGCCGCTGCGCTACATGTTCAAGCCGAGCCTGGACAAGGACGCCGACGGCAACGGCTCGTTCGACTGCTATCCGGCGGCCGGCTTCGCCGACGAGGATCCGCACTACACCTCCGGCATCGGCAACCACTTCTTCTACCTGCTCGCCGAAGGCCAGAAGGTGCCCAAGTCGCACCGCAAGAGCCTGCTGCCGTCCGACCTGGTGTGCAACGGCGCGACCGGCCTGAAGGGCCTGACGCCGGTGGTCGCCGGGCAGATCTGGTACCGCGCCAACACCTTGTACCTGACCTCGCAGGCGAGCTATCCGGACGCGCGCGTGGCGACCCAGACCGCGGCCCAGGACCTGGTCGACCGCGGCCTGCTCAAGGCCAGCGCGGTCAAGACCGTGGCCTGCGCTTGGGAAGCGGTGAACGTGGGCTTGCCGGAAGGCTCGGACGCGGCGCGCTGCAAGAAGTAACCGCGGCGGCGTTCGGCGTGGTCGATACGCAACGCAAAGCGCCGGGACTTCGGTCCCGGCGCTTTTTCGTCAGCGCGGCGTAGCGACTGCGGAGCGTGGATTGCGACGCGAGACCGATGCCCCGCGGTCGCGGCTTGCGCCGCTCCTACAGGGGCTTCGGCTGCGCGGCGCAGCGACTGTAGGAGCGGCGCAAGCCGCGACCGCGAAATCGTCTTACGACGCGAACCTGAAATCTGGTCGGTCGCAGCGACCCATGCTCAAGGCTTCGGCGGCGGCGACTGGAAATACCAACCGTCGAGCGTGCCGTTGAGGCCGCAGAACTCGGACATCGGCTTGGGCGCGCCCTTGGCGTCGAGTTCGCGCACGCGCACGGCCAGACCGATGCGGGTCAGCTCCAGCGCACTGCCTTCGTTGTCGCCTTCCGCGCGCGCGACCACGCGCTCGTCGCTGCCGCGGCCGGACACTTCGGCGTCGCACACCCAGCGCCCGTCGAGCGGATGGGCGGCGTTGCCGCGCACCGCGTACTCGCCCTTGGCGTTGCGGCGGATCTCCAGGCCGCCGGCGAAGTTGTTCCAGTCGCCGACCAGGCCCTTGCTCGGGTATTCGCGGATGCGATCGAGCTCATTGAACCGCCCGTCGAGCTGCTCGCGCAGCACCTTGGCGCGGTCGCCGCGCGCGGCGTTCTCATAGGCGGCGTCGCGGATGCTCATGAAGTAGCGCTGGTCCTCGCGCAGGCCCTGCGCGGGTTCGCCGGAGAAGCGCTGCAGCAATTCAGCGTAGCGGTGGGCGATCGCCGAATCGGTGCGCGCAGCAACGGGGTCGGCGCAGATGCCGCGTTCCACCGGCGTCCTGGCCTTGGCGCAATCGAAGGAAGGGTGCGCCTTGCCGTCGTCGAAGAACGGATAGGCCGAGAAATCCACGATGTCGATCTTGTCGCGCGCGACCCGGCGGTAGCGCGAGCCTTCGTCGATCTTGCCCTGGCAGCCGGCGACGTCGGCGCCGACCCAGTGCAGCTCCGCGCCGCAACGCAACAGATAGTTCGGCGCCTGCGACGGCGTGCGCGGTTCGCAGCGCGTGGCGCCGATCGCGCAGCCTTCCGGATCGAACTCGACCCGCGCGCCGACCAGCCGGCCCTTGAACAGGTTGGTGCCGCCGGTGTTGCTGGCGCGCCAGTTCCACGCGCCGCGGATTTGCGCGCCGCGCTGTTCCAGCTGCAGGCTCTGGCACCACAGTTCGCCCTGGTAGCGCTTGCAGGCCTGCCAGGTGCCGTCGAAAGAAGCCGCGGGCGCGGCCTGGGCGAAGGCCGGCGCGAACGCGGGCGCGGCGAGCAGCAGCGCGGCGGCGAGCAGGCGTAGTGAGTTCGTCATGAAAGCGTCCTGGCTCAGGAATAGAACGGAATGCGCTGCAGCTTGTACACGCCGTCGACGCGCTTGAACACGCGCTGGCTGTGGATGTCGTCGTTTTCCAGCAGGTACTCGCCCGGCTCGATCACGCCCGGCGCCTGCACCTCGCCGTTCTCGTCCTCGCCCGAGTCGAGCTTGCGCGAGTACGCGCGCACCCGGTTGGCCTTGAGCGCGGCGCGCACCGCCGCGGTGACGATGCGGTCGTACTTGGCGATCACTTCGGCCTGATCGCGCGCGCTGGCCGATTGCTTGCGCTGCTGCGCGTCGCAGGGGTCGTTGCCGGGCAGGCAGCTGCTGCCGTTGCTGAAATCCGCGAACGGGCGCGCGGTCATCTTCGCCACCGCCACGCGATCGTCGGCGGCCACCGCCTTGCGCAGGTCGGCGATGAAGACCTTGAAGTCGCCGTGGCGGTCGTAGCGATAGTCGAGCTTGTCCTTGGCCGGCGCGACGGCGGCGGCCTGCGCCGGCGTCAGCGCCTCGCCCCAGTCGCGGCGCAACTGCGCGATGCGCTGCTGGTAGGCGCTGCGGATGCAGGCCGCGTCGCGGCATTCGTTGCGGCCGGCGAGCCAGCGCGCATTCTCGGAAGCGACCGGATCGACCTGCCAGCCAGTCTCGCCGTCGACGCCGCGGGTTTCGGCGCGGATCTGCTGGTAGAGCGCGTTCATTTCGCTGTCCAGACGCGACAGCTCGGCGTCGGCGCAGATGGTTTTTTCGACCTGGGTGCGGGCGCGGCGGCAATCGAAGCCGGCGGCCTGGCTCAGCGCGGCGACGCCGAGCAGGGCCAGCGCCGCGCAGGCGCGGAACGGGACGGATCGGAACATGCGGAGTCCTTGCGGGAAGGGGAAGGCGCGCACGGCAGAACGCGCGCAGCGGCGCGAAGCCGGAGACCAACGTGCGGGGGACAGCGGGGGGGTAAGCATCCGTGCGGCGGCGTCCTGGAAGATCCGGCGACGCGGCGCCGGCGATTCGAACGAAACGGCCGCGCGCCCGGTGGCGCGGCGCGCTGGCGGCATTGTCGGCCACGCCGCGCGCCGGTGCCAGCGCGGCCGCGCTGCGGCCACAGTCGGCCAGATCGATGCGTTGCGCCGCTCAGGCGATCGGCTTGTGCCGGAACAAACGCTCGCCGATGAAATCCAGGAACACCCGCAGCTTCGGCGACACGTGCCGGTGCGCCGGCCACAACGCCCAGAACTGCCCGCGCTGGGTTTCGAACCCCGGCAGCACGCGCTGCAGGCGCCCGGCGGCGAGGTGCTCGCGCACCAGGAAATCGACCGAATAGACGATGCCGAGCCCGTGCACCGCCGCCTCCACCGCCGCTTCGCTGTTGTTGCACACCAGCGCCGCCGGCAGGTGCGGCGCGACTTCGCCGGGCTCCAGCCGCAGCGACCATTCCTGCAGCTTGCCGCTGTTGGCGAAGCGGAAATGGATGCAGTCGTGCCCGGCCAGGTCGGCCGGCGCGCGCGGCTCGCCGCGCCGCGCCAGGTAGTCGGGCGCGGCGCACAACATGAAGCAGAACGGCCCGAGCCGGCGCGCGCGCAGGCGCGAGTCGGGCATGTCGCCGCTGCGGATGGCGGCATCGAAACCGCCGTCGATGACGTCGACGATCTGGTCGTTGAAGTCCAGCTCCAGCTCGACCTGTGGATAACACTGGCGGAACTCGCCCAGCACCGGAACGAGGAAGCGGTAGCCCACGGTCGGCAGGCTGATGCGCAGGCGCCCGCGCGGCGCCTGCATGGCCTGGGTCAGCGCGGCTTCGGCGTCTTCCAGTTCGTCCAGCAGCGGCTTGCAGCGCTCGTAGAACTGGCGGCCTTCCTCGGTCAGCTGGACGTTGCGGGTGTTGCGCTGTAGCAGGCGCACGCCGAGCTGCTGCTCCAGCCGCGCCACGCTCTTGCCCACCGCCGACGACGACACCCCGAGCTGGCGCGCGGCGGCGACGAAGCTGCGCGCGTGGGCGGTGCGGACGAAGGCGAGCAGGCTGCCGAGCTTGTCCATGCGGCGGTCCTCGGGGGCGAGGCGGCCATTATGGCCATTTGCTCCATAAAGCATGAACCGGGACGGTGTTTTTCGCCGATTGCGGCGCACCTAAGCTGACCCACCGTCCCCCACGGCCGACCGCATGTCCGCTTCCCCCTCTCCCGTCGCCGGGCCCGCGCCCGGCGGCCACGACCGTTTCTGGATCCTCGGCGCCGTCTGCCTGGCCGGACTGGTGCTGCCGCTGAGCTTCACCGCGCCGCCGGTGGCGATCCCGGCGATCGCCGCCGAACTCGGCGGCAGCCCGGTGGCGCTGAACTGGATGACCAACGCCTTCATGCTCGCCTTCGGCAGCTGCCTGATGGCCGCCGGCACGCTCGCCGACACCTACGGGCGCAAGCGCGTGTTCGCCACCGGCATCCTCGCCTATGCCGCGGTCTCGCTGCTGCTGGCGCTGGCGCCGAGCCTGGCCGCGCTCAACGCGTTGCGGGTGCTGCAAGGCATCGCCGCGGCGCTGGCGCTGGCCGGCGGCAACGCGGCGCTGTCGCAGGAGTTCCACGGCCCGGCGCGGATCCGCGCCTTCAGCCTGCTCGGCACCGCGTTCGGCCTGGGCCTGGCGTTCGGGCCGAGCCTGGCCGGCTGGCTGGTGCAGACGCAGGGCTGGCGCTCGGTGTTCCTGTCGAGCCTGGCCATCGCCGTGCTGGCGACGGTGTTCGGCGTGCCGCGCATGCGCGAATCGCGCGATCCCGACGCCGGCGGCCTGGACTGGCGCGGCAGCCTGAGCTCGACCGCGATGCTGGCGCTGCTGACCATCGGCGTGCTGCAGGCGCCCGAGCGCGGCTGGGGCGATCCGTGGGTGCTGGCGGCGCTGATCGGTTCGGCGCTGTTGCTGGTGTGGTTCGTGCGGATCGAAACGCGCGCGGTTCGGCCGATGCTCGACCTGAGCCTGCTGCGCTATCCGCGCTTCGTCGGCGCGCAGTTGCTGCCGATCGGCACCGGGCTGTGCTATCTCGCGCTGATCGTGCTGCTGCCGGTGCGGCTGATCGGCATCCACGGCCTGGGCACGCTCGATGCCGGGCTGATGATGATCGCGCTGTCGGCGCCGATGCTGGTGGTGCCGATGCTCGCCGCGGTGCTCAACCACCGCGTGGCCGCCTCGAGCTTGTGCGCGGCCGGCCTGCTGCTGGCCGCGGCCGGGTTGGCGTGGCTCGGCTGGGCCGCCGGGCGCGGCGAGGTTTACGGGCTGATCGCGCCGATGCTGTTGATCGGCACCGGCTCGGCGATTCCGTGGGGGCTGATGGACGGCCTGGCGATCAGCGTGGTGCCGAAGGAACGCGCCGGCATGGCCGCCGGCGTGTTCGGCGCCAGCCGCGTATCGGGCGAGGGCATCGCCCTGGCGGTGGTGGCCGCGGCGCTGGCCGGGCTGTTGCAGTGGCGGCTCGGCCATGCCGGCGCGGCCGCGGGCGAGGCCTTGAACCAGGCGGCGCAGCGACTGGCCACCGGCGACGCCGCGCGCGCGCAGGCGCTGCTGCCGCAGCTCGCGCCGGCGGCGTTGCGCGCGGCCTACGACGGCGCGTTCGCGTGGCTGATGTATGCGCTGGCCGCGGCGACGGCGGCGGTGGCGTGGGTGGTGTATGCCTTGCTGGGGCCGGCGGCGGAGGTAGCGGGGCAGACGCCGCTGGCGGGCGAAGCGTTGTGCGAGGACGCCGCGCGGTGAAGGCGGCTGTGCGGGCGTCTGGCGCCGCACGAAGAGAGTGTCGCCGTGTTTGCGGTGGCGCGGTCGCGGCTCGCGCCGCTCCTACAGTCGCTGCGTCGCGGCCGAAGCCCCTGTAGGAGCGGCGCGAGCCGCGACCGCGAAAACCGGTCTACATCGCCATTCCGAAGCCGCAGGTGTCGACAACGAATCCGCATCGCTGCCCGCATCTGTGGACAACCACACCGCTCGCCACCGACACGGCCGAATCCGCGGACTTATCCACCGCCCTCAAAACAACTCCATCTGCGGCGTCGGCTTGCGCGGCGCGACGAACCGGCTCGTATCCAGCGCCGGCAAACGCCCGAACCCATGCCGCTTCCAGGCCTTCTGGAAACGCTGTCCGATCAGCTGCGCGAACGGCCCGTGCCCGCGCATGCGATGGCCGAAGCGCGCGTCGTAATCCTTGCCGCCGCTCATCTGCTGGACCAGGCTCATCACGTGCGCGGCGCGGTCGGGGTAGTGCAGTTGCAGCCAGTCGCGCCAGACCTGCTTGAGCTCGTGCGGCAGCCGCAGCAGCACATAGCCCGCGGCGCGCGCGCCGGCCGCGTGCGCGGCTTCGAGAATGCGCTCGATCTCGCCGTCGTTGATCATCGGAATCACCGGCGCGACCATCACCCCCACCGGCACGCCGGCCTGCGCCAAGGTGCGCATCGCCTTGAGCCGCGAATGCGGCGCCGAGGCGCGCGGCTCCATCCGCGCCGAGAGCTGGTTGTCGAGCGTGGTCACCGAGAAATACACCGACACCAGCCCGCGCTGCGCCATCGACGCCAGCACTTCGACGTCACGCACGATCGAGGCGTTCTTGGTGATCAGACTGAAAGGATGCGAACAGGCGTCGAGCACCTCGATCACCCCGCGGGTGATGCGGAAGCGGCGCTCGATCGGCTGGTAGGAATCGGTGTTGATGCCCAGCGCGATCGGCGCGCACTGGTAACCCGGGCGCGCCAGTTCGTTCTGCAGGCGCTCGGCGGCGTTGGTCTTGGCGAACAGCCGGGTTTCGAAATCCAGGCCCGGCGACAGTTCGAGGTAGGCGTGCGAGGGCCGGGCGAAGCAGTAGACGCAGCCGTGCTCGCAACCGCGGTAGGGGTTCACCGACTGGCCGAAGGCGATGTCGGGCGAGTCGTTGCGGCTGATGATGCTGCGCGCGGTCTCCTGCGTAACCACCGTGTCCGGGCGCGCGGCGAGCTCGGCGTCGTCGTAGACCGAGCCCCAGCCGTCGTCCTCGCCGTGGGCGGTGCGCACGGCGAAGCGGCCGTCGACGAAGTTGGCCGCGCCGCGGCCCTTGATCGCCGCCGGCTGCATCGAAAGCTGGGTTTTGCGCGCCGAATCCATGCGCCCCAGCTTAGGCCGATGCCGTCGCAGCGGACGCGACGCCACGGCCGGATCGATGCGCGGCCGCGGGCCGACTGTGGATAAACCCGGCCGGCGGGGCTGTGGACAACCGGTCAGGCAGATGAACGAGCCGGCGCTTATCGACAGCACTTATCCCCAGCCGTCCCCGTTCAGGAAAACCCGCGCCAGCGGTCGCTTTGCGCGGGTTTGTTCACAGCGCTGCCCACGAGTTATCCCCAAGCTCGGCCGGCGTTCTGTTGGTGAAGGGATTTGCCGGATCGGGCCGGATGAAACGGGGCGCGGTTGCGGCAGGCGCGGTGACTGACGGCGCGAGATCGAGCGGCGCGGTCGCGGCTTGCGCCGCTCCTACAGTCGCTGCGCCGTAGCCCAAACCTCCCTGTAGGAGCGGCGCAAGCCGCGACCGCGAACCGACAACCTCTACGCCCGCCCGGAACCCCGCGCGACCGCCAACCCCCCCCTGCGCCGCCCCGCTACTCGATCGCAAAACTCGCATTCACCGTCGCACTGACGCTGATCTGCCCCACCGCCAGCGTCCCGCCGTCCTCGCCGGCGCCGCCACCACCGCCCTGCTGGACCACGTTCTGCAGCGCCTGCCCGCCGCCGGTGTTGCCCCACCAGCCGCTGCCGCGCCACCAGCCGCCGGAGTAGGACTCCGACACCGCCTGCACCTCGCCTCGGCGCACGCCCAACTCGCCCGCCAGCGCGTCGGCCTTCTCGCGCGCGGCGCGGATCGCCAGCGCGCGCGCGGCGTCGCGGTGCTTGCGCAGCTGCGAGGTGCGGAACTCGACCCCGTGCACGTACTGCACGCCGTTGGCCAGCAGCCCGGCCAGCACGTCTTCGTAGGCGCCGACCCGGCTCAGGCGCACGCCGATGCTCTTGCGCACCACGTAGAACTGCGGGCGCAGGCGTTCGGCGAGCTTGAGATCGTTGTCGTAGGGATAGCGCGGCTCGATGTTGACGTAGTCGGTCTGCACGTCCTTGTCGGGCACGCCGCTGGCGCGCAGGAACGCCAGCGCCTTGGCCACGTCGGCGTCGTTGGCGCGCTTGGCGTCGGCCAGCGCGACCGCGCGCGATTCCACGCCGACGCTGAGCAACACCTCGTCCGGCGGCACCTTGATTTCGGCCGAACCCGACACGCTGATCGCGCGCGGATCCAGGCCGGACGCCGGCGCGCGCGGCGCGGCGGAAGCGGGCGCGGCGGCGAGCAGCGCGGACAACAAGCACCAGCGGGCGAAATGCGGCATGAGGCGTGCTCCAGTCGGGCCGGGAAGGGACGAGCAGGGCTAACGCGCGGCCGGCGGCGACGGGGTCGAGGCGCGGCGAAACGACCGACCGCGCGCTATGCGCTGACCCTCGCACGGGCTAGCCTAGCCCGGCGCCGGCCGCGGCCGCGCCACCCTCCGATGGAGCTTCCCGTGCCCGACTCGCTGACCGCCCTGTGGCAGGACCTGGTCGACATTCCCCACATCGGTTTCTACCTCACCGCCGGCTGGGCGATCTATCTGGTCTGGCTGAGCACCTGGATCGTGCTGCAGAAGCGCGAACCGGTCGCGACCCTGAGCTGGCTCTTCAGCCTCGCCCTGCTGCCCTACATCGGCTTTTTGATCTATTTCTTCTTCGGCCCGCAGCGCATCCACCGCCAGCGCCTGCGCCGGGTGCGCGCGCGCGCCGCGCTGCCGGCGCCGCCGCCTGGGCTGACGCCGTCGCCGGAAGCGATCGAGCTGTCGCGCCTGGGCCAGGCCACCACCGGCCTGCCGCCGACCACCGCCACCGACGCGCGCCTGCTGATCGACGGCGGCGCCAAGTACGCCTCGCTGCTGGCCGACATCGCCCAGGCGCGCGAGCACATCCACCTGGAGTACTACATCTATCAACCCGACGGCATCGGCACCGCGCTGCGCGATGCGCTGGTCGAGCGCGCCCGCGCCGGGGTCAAGGTGCGGCTGCTGCTCGACGCGGTCGGTTCGGGCAGCACCTCGCAGCGCTTCCTGAAACCGCTGATCGATGCCGGCGGCGAGGCCGCCTGGTTCCACCCGATGAAGCTGCGCTGGCTCTGGCACCGGCCGTGGCTCAACCTGCGCACCCACCGCAAGATCGTCGTTATCGACGGCCGCGTCGGCTACACCGGCGGCATCAACATTACCGACGAAGAGGACGAGCGCGCGCGCAAGGACGCCTACCGCGACCTGCACCTGCGCCTGGAAGGCGACGTGGTGCGCGAGCTGGAACTGGTCTTCATCGAGGACTGGTGCTACGCCACCGGCCAGCCGCCGCTCAAGCAGCTGCATCTGGCGCCGCAGCCGGGCACGATCGCCGCGCAGGTGGTCAGCTCGGGCCCGGATTCGAACTGGGAAGCGATCCACCGCGTCCACGTCGGCGCGATCCACGCCGCCCGCCAGCGGGTGTGGCTGGTGACACCGTACTTCGTCCCCGGCGAAGCCGCGCGCATGGCCCTGACCTCGGCCGCGCTCGGCGGCCTGGACGTGCGCCTGCTGGTGCCCAAGCTCAGCGACAGCCGCCTGGTCACCTACGCCGCGCGCTCCTACTTCGACGAACTGCTCGACGCCGGCGTCAAGATCCACGAATACGGCCCGCGCATGCTCCACACCAAGGCGCTGCTGTGCGACGACGAGAGCGTCATCATCGGCTCGGCCAACTTCGACCACCGCAGCTTCCGGCTCAACTTCGAGATCTCGGTGATGTTCTACAACGCCGACCTCGGCGGCCGCCTGGCCGCGCTGATCGAACAGGAATGCTCGCGCGCCCCGCGCGTACGCAACGACCGCAACCGCTCGCTGTGGCGCGTGCGCCTGCCCGAAGCCCTGGCGCGACTGGTCTCGCCGCTGCTGTAACCCCGCCGCCCGCGCCGCCGCCGCCGCTTCCTGTAGGAGCGGCGCAAGCCGCGGCCGCGGAGTTCCAAGCTCGCGCCGCACGCCGGAAGTCGCGGTCGCGGCTCGCGCCGCTCCTACAGTCGGACCTCGCTACCGCCTCGCACCCGAACCCGGCCAAGCGGCCATGAGCGCGCCCGATCACCGCGAAGCCGCAACCGCCCCCTGTAGGAGCGGCGCAAGCCGCGACCGCGGGATTCCAAGCTCGCGCCGCACGCCGGAAGTCGCGGTCGCGGCTTGCGCCGCTCCTACAGTCGGACCTCGCGACCACCTCGCACCCGAACTCGTCCAAGCCGCCGCGAGCGCGCCCAATCACCGCGAAGCCACAACCGCCCCCTGTAGGAGCGGCGCAAGCCGCGACCGCGGAGGTCCAACCTCGCGCCGCACGCCGGAAGTCGCGGTCGCGGCTTGCGCCGCTCCTACAGTCGGACCTCGCGACCACCTCGCACCCGAACTCGTCCAAGCCGCCGCGAGCGCGCCCAATCACCGCGAAGCCACAACCGCCCCCTGTAGGAGCGGCGCAAGCCGCGACCGCGGAATTCCAAGCTCGCGCCGCACGCCGGAAGCCGCGCTCGCCGCCGCGCCGCGCACCGCTCCAGCCAGTCCGCGCAACCACCCGCGCATTCAGCCCAATCGCCCGACCGCCACGCCGCCCCGATGTGCCGGCGGTCGCAGCCGCGCACCGCCCCGGCTGTAGCCTGCGCCGGCCCGCGCTACACTCGACCCGGGCCCGTCCGAGGCCCCCGCCCGGCCCGCCGCGACCGGCCCGGACAGGGGATACGCCGTTTTCGTCAGGGAGCACGCCGCAATGCCTTGGGTTTATCTGCTGCTGGCCTTCGCCGCCTTCGGGCTGGCGCTGAAGACCACCTCGCCCGCGCTGATGGCGGTCGGCCTGCTGGCCGCGCTCGGCCTGCTGATCGCCGGGGTCATGGGCCTGCTGGCGCGGCGCCTGGACAACCACAGCCGCGACGTGTCGTCGATGATCGACCCGGCCGAACTGCGCCGCCTGCGCGAACAGGCCGAAGCGCGCAAGCTCGCCGCCGCCAGCCAGTCCGAACCGCCGCAGCGCTGAGCGCGGCGGGCCGTCGCGTCCGCGGCCGCCACCTTTCGTTCGTCCACAGGCCGCGACCGCCGCGGCCAGATTGCGCACTCGCCGCTGGGCGCGGTGCGCGCTAGGCTTTGGCCATGACCGTCCTCAGCGTCAACGTCAACAAGATCGCGGTGCTGCGCAACTCGCGCGGCGGGTCCGAACCCGACGTGGTGCGCGCCGCGCGCGCCTGCCTCGACGCCGGCGCCCACGGCATCACCGTGCACCCGCGCCCCGACGCGCGCCACATCCGCGACTACGACGTCTACGCGTTGGCCGAACTCGCCCACGCGCGCGGCGTCGAGTTCAACATCGAAGGCAATCCGTTCGCGCCGCCGCGCGCCGGCTATCCCGGCCTGCTCGAACTCTGCCGGCGCGCGCGCCCGGCGCAGGCCACGCTGGTGCCCGACGGCGACGATCAACTGACCTCCGATCACGGCTTCGACTTCGAACGCGACGCCGCGGCGCTGGGCCCGCGCATCGCCGAACTGCGCGAACTGGGCTGCCGCGTCAGCGTGTTCGCCGACGCCGACCGCGACGGCATCGAGCGCGCGGCCGAACTCGGCGCGCAGCGGGTCGAGTTGTACACAGGCCCGTTCGCCGAAGCCTTCGCCGCCGGCGACGCCGGCACCGCACTGACCGAGTTCGCCGCCGCCGCGCGCCGCGCCCAGGTCGTCGGTCTCGGCGTCAACGCCGGGCACGACCTGAGCCAGGCCAACCTCGGCGCGTTCCTGCGCGCCGTGCCGAACGTGCTGGAAGTGTCGATCGGCCATGCGCTGATCGGCGAGGCGCTGTACGACGGCCTCGATGCGACGGTGCGCGGCTATCTGGCGGTGATGGCGGCCAGCCGCTGAGACGCGGCGACGACGTTCGAAGCATGCAGGCTTCGCGTCGGCGGGGCGGTCGACGCTGAGTTATCCACTGCCGCTGCGGCGGTGGAGGTGCGCGCCGATGAGATACCGCGCGGTTCGCTTCCGAAGCATGCAGGCTTTGCGTCGGCGGGGCGGTGGACACTGAGTTACCACTGCCGCTGCGGCGGTGGAGGTGCGCAACGATGAGATGCCGCGCGGTTCGTTACGGCGGCGGCGCGCTTGTGGATAACGGCGAGTATTCGCGGCGATTCGCCGCTGCATGGAACCGAGTGCGTCGACGTGTGCGCGTCGGCGCGGCTGTGGGCAAGCGGGTTTTCGACGGCGCCGCCCCGCGCGTATCCGCGCCAATGACGGGCGATTCGATTCCACACGTGTGGATTAGCCAGTCGCAAGTGACCGGTAGCGCGCTTGGCTGCGATATCCACCGCCCGCGACGTTCGCATCGAGGCGCACGCGAGCGCCGCATCGCCTGCGCGCTGTGGATAAGCGATCGTTCGTCATCGACGCTGCGCACCTGCCGCAGCGCTCCCGCGTCGCGGCGGCTGTGGACAAACAGATGTCGCCGCGCGGCTTGTGGACAACCGTGTTGCGCACACGGATTCGCAAACAGCGCGGTGGCGACCACACGAACGTCTTGTGGACAAGTACGAACGTCGAGTTCGCCAACCAGCGCGCAGCAAGCGTTTCGGCGCGATCCGCTTGTACGGCGATATCTGTGGACAAAGCGCGCGCGTCGCTGGTTCGCTCGGTTCGGCGATCACGCCCGCGGCGGAACGATCCGCTCGCGCGGGCGTCGCACGGGCTCGCTTGTACACGCGTCCTCGCAGCAAACTCATCCCGCGTCGCCTCCGCGCCGCGAACCCCGAAGGCGCGCTTGTGGACAAGCTTCGACCGCATCGGTTTCGACGACGCGCGAATCGTGCCGGTGGACAACGACGAACTCGTCCGCACTGTCGCATCACGATGTTTCGAGCATGGTGCGGATGCGTCGAGCCGCCGCGCAGGCCACACGGCGCACTCGCTCGCACCAGCATTTGTGGATAAGCATGGCGGGCGACGCGAACGCGTCGACCTACCCCGCGATGTCGCGCGGACCTTCACTTGCGCGATCGCCGCACCAGCGGCACTGCCGCTCAATGCGACCTGTGGATAAGGCGCGCTTCGCAGATCCGTCCATCGCCACGGCACTCCGACCGGAACGATGGCATCGCCACGACACCGCCGCGCGCGTAGCCGCGCCTGTGGACAACGCCCGATCCGCACGGCCGCGGTGCAACACCGCTGTGGACAGACAAACCGCCACGCCAGGCTCGCATCGCCCGCGCGCCGCGAAGCCGGCGCCGCACCGACAAGGCCGGGCGCATGCGCCGCGGTCGCGCCCACGCTGTGGACAAATACCCCAGCCACCGCGCCGCTTCGCGAGAACCGCCGCTATCACCGTCACGACAGATTCGGACAAGTGTCCGCTGCATCCTGCGATGGACTGCTCATCGACGCGCCGCATTCGCCGGCCCATCGCGGCCGCGGCGGGCTGCAAAGCCTTGTGGACAAGTCTTGTCATAAGTCTTCGCGCAGGCATCACAAAACCCACCAAATTCAGGTGTTTTTCTCGCTTTTTCGGCGAGGCCGGCATCGGTGTGGACAACTGTTCGAGGTACACGCTGTGCTGTGGCCGTCCGGTGGCGTATCCGGGGCCGAACGCGCACGAGACAGGCATAGGCTTCTGTGGAGGATGCGTTCTCGCCGGTGCGGCGTGGGGGAGCGCTTAGATCTGCAGAGGAACAGGCCGACTTATCGACACCTCGTCTCCGGTCGGCCGCCTCGCAGTTTCGTTTCAAGGTCGGGTGCCACCCCGAGCACAAGCTCGTTTGTTCGCTGCAACGGCGTGGCTGTGGACAGTAGCGTTCTGCGGCTGCCGACGCCCGACCACTGCACTTGCGCGAGCGCGCCCCACTTATGCACAGCGCGGCCGAATCGAGCGGGCCAGGTCCAGGCTCTGGACTTGTCCACATCTCGAACGACTGTGGATATCCCGCTCGCCCAGCTCCGTAGAACTCCGCTTGTGGACAAATCGCGATCGCGCCGGAAGGGTAGATCGGCCGTTCCGCAGTTCTCGCGGCGATGATGCTGTGGACAACTCCTGTCCGTCGCGTCGCTGCGGCCGGCCGCGTCGTACCAGCCGCCAAGTACGCGGCTCGTCGACGGCGATATCGCCGGGCGCACCGCTGTGGACAACCTGCGCCTTCGCGCCAAGGAAAACGGCCGCCCATCCGGCGGCCGTTTTCGGCGCGGCTTCGCAGCGGGCGCAAGGCCCGCAGCGGCCTTACCTCGTCGACAGATTACGGATCCCGGCCGCGTCCGCCGTGGCCAGCGCCTGGGCGAAGGCCTGGTAGTCCGCGTCGGCGTTGGTATCGACGCTCAACGCCAGGTCGGGATGCTCGGCGGCGAGCGCCGACAACGCAGCCGACAACTGCGCGCGCGTCATCGCCCGGCCGTCGAGCACGAAGCTGCCGTCCTGCTGCACGCTCAGCTCGGCTTTCGGCGGATCCACGACCTCGATCGGGGTGACGGTGGGCAGGCTGATCTTTAGCTGCCCGGTCAGCGCCGGCGCGGTCACCATGAAAATGATCAGCAGGACCAGCATCACATCGACCAGCGGGGTCACATTGATCTCGGCGACGGTCTCGTCGCGGAAACGGCCAGCAGCGGAATATGCGGAAACGGCCATGAGCTACCTCCATCCTTGGGGTGGGATACCCGCTTCGACGTTAATCCCGCCGCCCCCGGGTCCGCAAGCCGGCGCCTGCGAGCGCCCGCCGCGGAGGGCGGCCGTCCGCGGCCGCCGGCGGCTCCCGCGCCGCTGCGGCGAGGCCAAAAAAAAACGCCGCCCGGTGGGGCGGCGTTTCACGACGGTAAGCGTCGGTTCCGAGCGGAATTACTTCTGGACGAAACCGATCTTTTTCATGTCTGCGTTTTTGGCGTAGGCCAGCACCTTGGCGAGCACGCCGTATTCGGCGTCTTCGTTGGTGTCGATTTCTAGCAGAGGTTGGTTGGTGGGATCGCGCTGCACCGTTTCGTTCATCATCCCCGGGATCGCCGCGAGCGGCGTGGGGTTGTTGTTCCAGAACACCTGGCCGGTCGCGTCGATGCGCAAGGCGATCGGCGGCGGCGGCTCGGAGGTCTGCGGCGGCGGGTTGAGCGTCGGCTGCGGAAGATTGACGTCGATCGGATAGGACACCGTCGGCGCCGTGACCATGAAGATGATCAACAGCACCAGCAGCACGTCGACCAGCGGGGTGACGTTGATGTCCGAAATCGCGGCGCTATCGGAGGAGTTGTTGCTGAAAGCCATGTTCCCGATCTCCGATTAGCGTTCTTTGATCGCGACGAAGCCGACCTTACGCATGCCTTGCTTCTGCGCGATGGTCACCACGTTGTTGATCGTGCGGTACTTGGTCGTGCGGTCCCCGCGGACGTTGATCGGCGGCTGCGGGGTCTTCTGCGCTTCGACCGAAAGACGGCTCTCGAGCTGGTCGGCGGTGATCGGCTCGTCGTTCCAGTAGATATGACCGTCTTCTTGGATCGCCAAGGTGATCGGCTGCGTCTTCGGCGCTTCTTCGATCTTCTTCAGCGTGGCTTCGGGCAGCTTGATTTCGACCTTATGCGTCATCAACGGCGCCGTGATCATGAAGATGATCAGCAGCACCAGCATCACGTCCACGAGGGGCGTGACGTTGATTGTGGCCATCGGGCCGCCGGTGTCGCCTGAACTAAAGGCCATGTCCGAACTCCAGGAGCTACGCTAAAGGGGAGACGTGTTGCGCTTAGCGCTTGTTCGACACTTCGCCGACGCGCGAGCCGGTGGCGAAGAAGTCGTGCAGGTCGTGCGCGAAGGTGTCGAACTTGTTGTTCGTCACGCGGTTCAGACGCACGAAGAAGTTGTACGCGAGCACCGCCGGGATCGCGACGAACAGACCGATCGCGGTCATGATCAGCGCTTCGCCCACCGGGCCGGCGACGGCCTGGATCGAGGACTCGCCCGAGGCGCCCAGGCGCAGCAGGGCGTGGTAGATGCCCCACACGGTGCCGAGCAGGCCGACGAACGGAGCGGTCGAGCCGACGGTGGCGAGCACGGTCAGACCGGCTTCCAGACGCGAGCTCTCGCGGGTCACGGCCTGACGCAGGGCGCGATCGACGAACTCCGAGCGGTTCAGCGACTCGACCAGGCGCGAACCTTCGTGGCGCTGGTGGTGAGCGGCGGCCTGAGCGGCGTCCAGGGCGATCTTGGAGAACGGCTCGCTGCGCGGCTGCTCTTCCATGTAGCGGATCGCGTCCTGCGCGTTCGGGGTTTCCCAGAACGTGCTGACGACGCGGTCCGAGGAACCGCGCAGGCGCAGGTTCTTAACGAAATTGATGACGATCCAGTAGACCGACAGAACCGACATCAGCGTGAGCGTGATGAACACGATCCAGCCGACGAGGTCGAAGTTCTGCAACAGATGCGAAAAGCTCATCTGCTGGAGCGCTTCAGCGTTGGAGCCTCCGGCGGCGGCGGTGGTGGTTTGCTGCAGCATGACGCTTACCTTTGAATGTCGTGGAAAGGAAGAAAGGTTTTACGCGGAACGAACGACACAACTAGCGTGTCCAGCCGACCCCGATCAGGTCGGCGGGACGAAATCGACGGGGACGCGGACGCGGCTGGCGACCGGTTGACCGTTTTTCATTTCGGGGTTGAAGCGCCACTTGCGCGCGGCGTCCATGGCCGCTCGGTCCAGGTTGCGGTTGCGGCTGGACTTCTCGACCTGCACGTCCAGCACGTTGCCCTGGCCGTCGATGCTGATCACGAGGACTACGGTACCGCCCACGCCCTGGCGGGCTTCCGTCGGCGGGTACTTCGGCGGGTTCAGGCGACGCGAGGACGGATCCACGCTCGAGCCGATGTCGCTGGCCACCTGCGGCGGCGCGGGCGGAGCCGGCGGCGGCGCGGGCGGATCGATCGGGCTCGGATCGACGTTCTCGATCGGCGGCTGGTCCGGCGGCGGCGGCGTCGGAGTCGGACGCGGCGGCGACAGCTCCTTCGGCGGCTGCTTGATTTCCTTCGGCGGCTCCGGCGGCGGCGGCGGCGGCGGCGGGGGCGGCGGCGGCGGCTTGATGATGTTGACCATCGTCACCTCCTCCTTGTCCTGCTGCTGGGCGGGCGGAGTCATCGGGGCCAGCAACAACAGCAGCGCCGCAGCATGCACGGCGATCGCGCAGGTGATACCGGCAATACGTGCCCAGTTCAAGCCTTCGCGGTCGTCATCTTTCCTAACTTGGAGTTCGAGGTCTTGCGTCATGCCGTCAGCTCGGGAGGTGTTACCGGACGCCTGGGCGCCTCGGGCCATCGTTCGGTTCCTGCAACCGTTTCCAGTCGCGGGAACCTCCTAGCATATACCAAACCGCGTCACAGGTTCACAAGCGCGGCCGGCCCTGCACGCTGAAATTACTTGCCTTTCAGCGCGAGAATCTTGTTGGCGTCCTCGGGCTTCTTCACGCCCTTCGCGATCGCCTGCTTGGCGGCTTCCTTGGCCTCGGGAATGCGGTCTTCCTGCCACAGCACGCGGGCGAGATTCAGGTACGTCTCACCGTCCGGCGCGAGCGGAGCCGCCTTCTTGTACGCATCGACCGCGGGGCCGATCTGATCGGAGTAGTAATACGCCTGGGCCAGCGCGACGTAGGCCTGGTAGTCGGGCTTGAGGATGCCCTTCTGCAGACCCTCGTTGATGACCCCGATCGCCTCCTTCTCCTTCTTGTCGAGATTAAGGTAGGTGGCGTAAAGCTGACGATAATCCTTGTCTTCGGTGAACTGGCCGGCGGCGCGCATCTTTTCCAGCACCGCGGCGGCCTTGTCGAGCATGTCCGACTGCGAGTAGACCGCGGCGACGTTCATCTGCGCGCGCTTGTCGTTCGGATTCTTGGCGGCGATCGACTCGGCGACCTTGGCCGCTTCGGCGCCCTGGTTGTTCTCGACGTACGACGCCATCAGCAGCTGCAGCCATTCCTGCTTCGGCTCGGGCGAGGCGTCGACGGCCTGCTTGATGATCTTGGCCGCGTCGGGGTAGCGCTCCAGGCGGTACAGCGCATTGCCCTTGACGATCAGGTGCTCGGGCTTGGTGCTCTTGGACTCGTTGAGGAAGCGGTCCATGGTCGCCAGCGACTCGGCGTACTGCTCTTCCTGCAGCTGCAGCTGGGCCAGGACGAACATGCGGTCGAAGTGGGCGTTGTTGTCGAGGCCGTTGATCTCGATGGCCTTCTTCAGGTACTCGATCGCGGCCTTGTTGTCGTCGGCGTCGTAAGCGACCTGGAAGCCGATCTGCGCGGCGAAGGAGCGTTCGTACGCGTTGAGACCGGCGTCGGCGATGATCGCGTCGGCCTGGGCGCGGGCCTCCGGGAACTTCTCCTTGTCGAACGCGTCCATCATCTTCTGCAGCTTGGCGCCGCCCTTGGACGAGGCCTTGGCTTCCGGCGCGGTGCGGGTCGCGTTCGGGTACTGGTTTTCCTGCTTGGCCGGCTTGCTGTCCTTCGCGGCGCGGCGCTGGGCGCTGCGCTCGGAGGCGGTCTGGGCGTTGACCTGGGTCACGGCACCGAACACCAGCACCGCACCGATGGCGGCGGCGAGCAAGGTGCTGCGACGGGTGGGTTGCTTGTTCATGGACTCACCTTTCAAAGGGCTCAGCGGCCGCAGACCGGGGCCTCGCGGCGGGACCGGCGCAAGGCCAAGGGGCCGCCAACCTAACAGAAACTTGGGGCTGCGCGATACGGGTTCGGCCCGCCTTTTTCACGCAGCCATCATCCACACTTGGGCGTACGGCCGGCCGCCCGCGCCTGTTCGTAGACCGGGATCAAGGCGCCGGCGCGAGCGCCCAGTTCGTGGATGCGGGCCTGCGGGTCCGGGTGGGTCGACAGCCACTGCGGCGGGCGCGAACTGCTGGCCGCGATCATGTTCTGCCACAGGTCCACCGCCTGCCTCGGGTCGTAGCCCGCCTGGGCCATAAGTCGTTGACCCACCACGTCCGCCTCGCTCTCCTGGGTGCGCGACCCGGGCAGCAGGAAGGCGGTCTGCAAGGCCGCGCCGCCGAGCTGGCTGGTGGCGCCGGCGGCGCCGTCGCCGTAGCGCGCGCCGACCAGGCTGCCGAGCACGTTGAGCGCGACCTGGCTGCCCATCTGGCGGGTGATGCGCTCGTCGTGGTGACGCGAAACCACATGGCCGATTTCGTGCGAAATCACCGCCGCAAGTTGGTCCTGGTTCTTGGCGACGGTAAAAATCCCCGTGTTTACGCCAACCTTTCCGCCAGGAAGGGCAAAGGCGTTGGGGGAACTATCCACGAATACGGCCACTTCCCAATTGGCCTGCCAACCCGGCGGCAGTTCGCGCGTGATCGAGCTCACCACGCAGCGCACGTAGGCGTTCTGGCGCTGGTCGGTGCTGATACGCTCTTTCTTCTTGGCCTCGGCGAAGGCCTGCGCGCCCATTTCGTCGAGCTGGGCCTTGGAGACCCCGCCGACGTGCTGGGTGCGCCCGGTCGGCGAAGTGGTGGTGGCGCAGGCGGCGGCCAAGGCTGCGATCGTGAGCCCGAGCAGGATGCGTTTCATTGCCGGTTGTCCCCAAAGCGATAACGGCTTTGTAGCGCCGGCCGGATTAACGGATCGTCAATAGCGGCGCGGGCTGCGGGCTCAGACCCCGGCCATCATCGCCAGGCAGGCGATGAGGTTGTTGCCGGCGTGGGCCAGGTAGGACGTCCACAGGCTGCCGGTGCGGCGGTAGATCCAGGCGAAGATCGCGCCCATGGTCGCGTACACGCTCCACAGCACCAGCACGCCCCAGCCGCGGCCGGCGCCGAGCCCGGGCGGTTCGTGGACCAGGGCGAAGGCGACCGAACTCAACACCAGCCCCAGCCACGGCCGGCCCGCGGCCCACAGCCGGCCGAACAGCACCCGGCGGAACAGCAGCTCTTCGTACGCCGGGGCGATCAGCACCGCGAACCCCATCCACAACCAAGGCTGGGCGCGCAGCGGGTCGCCGAGCACCTGGTTGGTCGGGGTCGCGTCGATGCCCAGGCTCAGGCTCAGCTTGTCGGCCAGGGCGCTGAACGTTAACAGCGCGATGATGGCCGTTGCCATCCAGATCCAGGTCGATGGCTGCAACAACGCCCGCCAGGACGCGTTCCGCTCGACCGAATTCGCATTTCGACGAAAGTAGTAGACGATCAGCGCCGCGAACGCGGTCGCCGCGAGCCCGATCGCCAGCGAAACCGGCAGCGGCGGGCCGGCCTGCGCGGGCGGTGCGCCGCGCAGGCCCTGCAGGAAGCCCCAGGCGACGGTGCCGAGCACGCTGCCGCCGGCCATCAGGCACAGCCACAGCGACAGGTCGAGGAAGAAACCGGCCAGCGTCGGCAGCAGCGGCGCCGGCGGCGATGCGGCCGCGCGGGCGGCCGTTGGGTTGCTCGCGCCGTCGGCGGCGGGGCG
>NZ_LXSD01000349.1:0-17746 GCF_017168095.1 Lysobacter enzymogenes
CCGCGCCGGCACCGCGCCAGGCCGCCTGCGCGCGCGCCGGCCCCGTTAAGATGCCCGCCGAGGGGCCGCGCCGGCCCGGGAGCAGGGCGGGTCGCGGTCGCGATGAAGCAGCGCTGGTACGGCAAATTGCTGGGATTCTTCGCCGGGGCCGCGCTGCTGCGCGCCAACCCGTTCCTGGGCGCGATCGTCGGCCTGCTGATCGGCCACGCCTTCGACACCGACTGGTTCAAATTGCGCGGCGACGACCCCTACGCCGTGCTCGGCCTGGACAGCGAGGCCAGCGACGCGGACATCGACAAGGCCTATCGCCGCCTGATCTCGCAATATCACCCCGACCGCTACGTCAACGACCCGGCCGACATCCGCCAGCGCGCCGAGGCCAAGGCGCGCGACATCAATCGCGCCTACGACCGGATCCAGAAGCTGCGCAAGGGCAGGAATTAGCCGACAGCAGACAGGAGATAGCGAACCGCACGCCCGCGAGGCTTTCGCCATCTACTATCTGCCATCTCCTATCCGCCATCTCCCGCTTTTTGCCTGGAAACGCCTCACGGGGCGACAATAGCCGCCTCCCCGCAAGGTTCCGCCCATGGCCACCCAATCCACCGTCATCGCCCCGTCCATCCTCTCGGCCGATTTCGCCCGGCTCGGCGAGGAAGTCGACAATGTGATCAAGGCCGGCGCCGACTGGGTCCACTTCGATGTCATGGACAACCACTACGTGCCCAACCTGACCATCGGCCCGATGGTCTGCGAGGCGCTGCGCAAGCACGGCGTGAGTGCGCCGATCGACGTGCACCTGATGGTCGAACCGGTCGACCGCATCGTCCCGGACTTCGCCAAGGCCGGCGCGAGCACGATCAGCTTCCACCCCGAAGCCAGCGCGCACGTGCACCGCACCATCCAGTTGATCAAGTCGCATGGCTGCAAGGCCGGGCTGGTGCTCAACCCGGCCACGCCGATCGACGTGCTCGACTGGGTGCTGGAGGATCTGGACCTGGTCCTGCTGATGTCGGTCAACCCCGGCTTCGGCGGCCAGAGCTTCATCCCCTCGGCGCTGGAAAAGCTGCGCCGCGTGCGCGAGCGCATCGACCGCAGCGGCCGCGAGATCCGGCTGGAGATCGACGGCGGGGTCAAGGCCGACAACATCGGCGAGATCGCCGCCGCCGGCGCCGACACCTTCGTCGCCGGTTCGGCGATCTTCAACGCGCCCGATTACGCCGATGTGATCGGGCGGATGAAGGCGGCGGTGGACGCGGCGCGCAAGTAAGCGCCGCGCGCGGCGGCGCCGGTCGCGCGGGCGTCCGGCGTCGTGGTGGATCGCGGTAGCGGCGAACGATCGGCGCAGCGCGCCGGCCCACGCGCCCGGGTTGCGGCGCCGCCGTATTTTCGAATCCGCGCCGCGCCCGCATCGCATCGCGCTGCGGCTTCTGTTCGCCGGCTACGCATGGCATCGTGCCCGCATCCCCGCCGACCGGATGCACCGCCATGAACACCTGCGACCTGTGCGACCGCTTCGATGCGCAGCTGCGCGTGCTCGACCTGCCGCTGCGCGACTTCGGCGGCCGCCGCGGGTTTTCCGGCGCGGTCAGCACGATCAAGGCCTACGAAGACAACTCGCTGGTGCGCGCGGCCGTGGCCGAGCCCGGCGCGGGCCGGGTGTTGGTGATCGACGGCGGCGGCTCGTCGCGCCGGGCGATGCTCGGCGACCAGCTCGCGGCGCAGGCGGCGGCCAACGGCTGGGCCGGCGTGATCGTGTTCGGCGCGATCCGCGACAGCGCGGCGATCGGCGCGATGGCGCTGGGCGTGAAAGCGCTGGGCACGTGTCCGCGCAAGACCGACAAGAGCGGGCAGGGGCAGCGCGATGTCGCGCTCGCGTTCGGCGGCGTGTCGATCCGGCCCGGCGATTGGGTGTGCGCGGACGAGGACGGCGTGGTGTTCGCGGATTCGGCGTTGGATTGAAGCGCGGCTGCGATGCGAGAGGCGTCGTCGGCGCGATGTCGCGGTCGCGGCTCGCGCCGCTCCTACAGTCGGATACGAACCGGCCGCGGCCCCTGTAGGAGCGGCGCAAGCCGCGACCGCGCCAACCCAACTACGCCGAATCCATCGCGCACACCGCCGCCATATTCCACCCGCGCAAATAAAAAGACGCGGACCTTGCGGCCCGCGTCCCGGAAGATTTGGAGGCAATCCAGCCTCCGCCCGTCGTCCCTGATATGGCCTCCTATATTCCGGATCGGCGATGACAGGTGTGTGACAGACTTGGCGCATCCGGACATTCATCCGGCCCTCGCGCGACACTGCTAGCCTCGCCGCCCTACCACCCCCTGGAACCGCGCATGACCCGTCCCCGCTGGCGCTTGATCCTCAACGGCAAGTCCGCCGGCGACGACGCGGTGCGCGAAGCGGTCGCCGCCCTGCGCGATCGCGGCGTCGACCTCGACGTGCGGGTGACCTGGGAAGGCGGCGACGCCGAACGCTACGTCGCCGAAGCGGTCGCCGACGGCGTCGACACGGTCATCGCCGGCGGCGGCGACGGCACCCTCAGCGAAGTGGCGACCACGCTCGCCCATCGCGACGAGGACGCCGCCGCGCTGCCGAGCCTGGGCCTGCTGCCGCTGGGCACGGCCAACGATTTCGCCACCGCCGCGACCCTCCCGACCGATCCGCTGCAGGCGCTGGACTTGATCCACGGCCAGCCGCCGCGGCCGATCGACCTGTTGCGCCTGCAGGCGCCCGACGGCCTGCATTGGGCGGCGAACCTGGCCAGCGGCGGCTTCGGCACCCAGGTCACCCTGGAGACCGACGCCGGCCTCAAGAAAATGCTCGGCGGCCTGGCCTACGTGGTCACCGGCATCGCCAAGCTCGGCAAGATCGAGCCGATGCGCGCGCGCGTGCACGGCGAAGGCTTCGAGTGGGAGGGCGACTTCATCGCCCTGGGCATCGGCAACGGCCGCCAGGCCGGCGGCGGCCAGGCGCTGTGCCCGGACGCGCGCATCGACGACGGCCTGCTCGACGTGACCGTGCTGCCGGACCTGTCCGGCGAAGTCGGCGCCACCGTGCGCTCGCTGCTGACCGAAGGCCAGCACGCCGCGCTGGAACGCATCGCCGCGCGCGCGCAGCTGCGCTGGGTCGAGATCGAGTCGCCGCGCGCGCTGAACCTCAACCTCGACGGCGAACCGGTGCAGTCGCATCACTTCCGCATCGACTGCGTGCCCGGCCGGGTGCGCATGCACCTGCCGCCGGGCTGCCCGCTGCTGGCCGGTCCGGCCGCGCCGCACGCCGTACCGGGCGCGGCCGCGGGCGCGTCCGTGTCCGGCGAGCCGACCTGACCGTCGCGCACGGCGCGCGAAGTCGGGTACAGTGGCGGCCATGCAAGCCTGGGCGAACCCGCATTCCTTCTGCGCCGACGTGGGTTGGCGATGGTGGCCGTCGGTCACCACCGCTCCTGCCCACTCGTCCATGAAGGAATGCCCGCGTGATTTCGCACGAACTCTTCCAGCAGCAGGCCGCTGACGGCTACACCCGCATCCCGGTCGTGCGCGAGGTCCTGTCCGACCTCGATACTCCGCTCTCGGTCTATCTCAAGCTCGCCGACGGCCCGCACACCTATCTGTTCGAATCGGTCGAGGGCGGCGAACGCTTCGCCCGCTATTCGATCATCGGCCTGCCGGCGCAGCGCGTGTACGCCTTCGCCGGGCACACCTTGTTCGTCACCGAGAACGGCGAGCTGATCGACAGCCGCGTGGTCGACGACCCCTTCGCCGAAGTCGAACGCCTGCGCAGCGCCCAGCGCGTGCCCAAGATCGACGGTCTGCCGGGCTTCGCCGGCGGCCTGGTCGGCTGGTTCGGCTTCGAATGCATCCAGTACATCGAGTCGCGCCTGGCCGGCAGCGACAAGCCCGACGAACTCGGCACGCCCGACATCCTGCTCATGCAGAGCGAGGAAGTGGCGGTGTTCGACAACCTCAAGGGCCGGCTGTACCTGATCGTGCACGCCGACCCGAGCCAGCCGCAGGCCTACGCCCGCGCCAACCGCCGTCTCGACCAGCTCGTGCACCGCCTGCGCATCGGCGGCCCGGGCTACCCGGAAACCCTGGATTCGGTGGGCCTGGACGAAGGCGATTTCGTCTCCGGCTTCACCCGCGAAGGCTTCATCGACGCGGTGGAAAGATCCAAGGAGCTGATCCGCGCCGGCGATATCTTCCAGGTGGTGCTGTCGCAGCGGCTCAGCGTGCCGTTCAAGGCGCGCCCGGTCGACGTGTACCGCGCGCTGCGCGCGCTGAACCCGTCGCCGTACATGTATTTCCTCGATGTCGGCGGCACCCAGGTGGTCGGCTCCTCGCCGGAGATCCTGGTGCGCCTGCAAGGCGACGAAGTCACCGTGCGCCCGATCGCCGGCACCCGCCCGCGCGGCAAGACGGTCGACGAAGACCACGCCCTGGAAGCCGAACTGCTGGCCGATCCGAAGGAACGCGCCGAGCACCTGATGCTGATCGACCTGGGCCGCAACGACGTCGGCCGGGTGTCGCAGCCCGGCACGGTCGAAGTCGGCGAGCAGTTCGTGATCGAGCGCTACAGCCACGTCATGCACATCGTCAGCGAAGTCACCGGCACGCTGAAGCCGCAGATGAGCTACGCCGACGTGCTGCGCGCGACCTTCCCCGCCGGCACCGTCAGCGGCGCGCCGAAGATCCGCGCGCTGGAAGTCATCCGCGAGTTCGAGCCGGTCAAGCGCAACGTCTATTCCGGCGCGGTCGGCTACATCGGCTGGCACGGCGACGCCGACACCGCCATCGCCATCCGCACCGCGGTGATCCAGGACGGCCGCCTGCACGTGCAGGCCGGCGCCGGCATCGTCTACGACTCCGACCCGCAGAAAGAGTGGGAAGAGACGATGAACAAGGGCCGCGCGCTGTTCCGCGCCGTGGCCCAGGCCGCGCGCGGACTGTAAGCCGGCGCCGTCGCCGCATCGCCTGCTGCAGGAGCGGCGCGAGCCGCGCCCGCGCCGGTCGAACAACGCCGCAAATCGATTCGCTTCGAATCGTGAAGCCGCCTCGCGCTTCGTGGGCCTTCGGCATCCGATCGGCCGCGTCGCGGCTTGCGCCGCTCCTACAGTCGGGCTTCCGTTTCCACCGCCCCCGATGCCGCGTAGCTGCGCCCGCTCCCTGTAGGAGCGGCGCAAGCCGCGACCGCGCCAGTTGAAGAACGCCGCAACTACGGGCACCGGATCGTGAAGCCGCCTCTTGCCGCGGCCGCATAGCCAAGAGCCCGCCGCTGGACGACAACCTCAGCCTGCAGCGCCAACTGGCGTAATCGGCCGGCGACCGCCGTCCGTCGCGGACCGCTACAGCGGTCGCGCCGCCGTCGCCCGCGCGTCCGCGTCCGCCGTCGCAAAAATGCACCCGGCGCGGATTAAAAAAAGTTCATGCGCCGGAAAGGGCTGGGGCAGGGCGGCGGGCGCAATCTGGCTCCGCGATGGGGGCCAACCCCACCGGTCCAGACCTCCCACCCCGCATTGCCCAGGAGCCACACCATGAACGTCCGCACCGTCCTGCTCGCCGCCGCGCTGACCGCGTTCGCCGGTTCCGCCTTCGCCGCCGCGCCGGCGACCGCCGGTTCGACCGCCGCCGCGCCGGCCGCGAAGGCCACGCATCACAAGCACAAGAAGCACCACAAGGCCTCGAAGGCCAAGGCCGCCAAGGCCGCAGCGGCTCCGGAAGCGGCGCCGGCCTCGAATTGATCCTTCGCGAGCCTGCTCCCCCGAGCCCCACGCATCGTCGGCGTGGGGGTGATACCCCGCCGGCGTGAGCCGGCGGGGTATCTTTTTTAACCAAGAGGCTCGCCGCCGGCGTGAGCCGACGGGGTGTCTTTTCCAACCAAGAGGCTCGCCGCCGGCGTGAGCCGACGGGGTGTCTTTTCTAACCAAGAGGCGCGCCGCCAGCGTGAGCCGACGGGGATCTCTTTTAACCGAGGGGTTCGCCGCCGGTGTGAGCCGACGGGGCATCTCTCTCAACACGGGACGCGCGCCGCCGGTATGGGCCGGTGGGAGAGTTCCAGCAATAGGCTCGCCGCGGACGTGAGCCGTCGGGACATGTTCCCGCCGATGCCGAACGGCAACCGCGGCACGCCCGCCGAGCAACGACCCCGCCTCGGCCGCACCCACACCGCGCCGCCGCATTCGCGCCTCGCCCACCGGTCCGCGCGCTATCCTGTCGGCGCCCCATTCATGCACCGTCGCGTTCGCGGAGGCGGTATGCGCGTCCTGCTCGTCGAAGACGATCCCCACACTGCCGGCTTCATCGCCAAGGGCCTGCGCGAGGACGGCCACAGCGTCGACCACGCCGGCAACGGCAAGGACGGCCTGTTCCTGGCCACCACCGAAACCTACGACGCCATCGTCCTGGACCGGATGCTGCCGGGCCTGGACGGCCTGACCCTGCTGCAGACCGTGCGCGGCGCCGGCAACCGCACCCCGGTGCTGCTGCTGACCGCGCTGGGCGAAGTCGACCACCGGGTCGAAGGCCTGCGCGCCGGCGCCGACGACTACCTGGTCAAGCCCTTCGCCTACGCCGAACTGTCCGCGCGCCTGGACAGCATTCTGCGCCGCGGCAGCGCCGGCGGCAGCGAGCCGACCCGGCTGCGCGTGGCCGATCTGGAACTCGATCTGCTCAGCCGCGAGGCGCGCCGCGGCGACAAGCGCATCGAACTGCAGCCGCGCGAGTTCCGCCTGCTCGAATACCTGATGCGCCAAGCCGAGCGCGTGGTCACCCGCACGATGCTGCTGGAGGCCGTGTGGGACTACCACTTCGATCCGCAGACCAACGTCATCGACGTGCACATCAGCCGCTTGCGGCAGAAGATCGACCAGGGCTATCCGCGCCCGCTGCTGCACACCGTGCGCGGCGCCGGCTATCGGTTGGGCGCGTGAGCGCGGCGCGCGCCGGCGCGGAGACGCGCGGATGCGGCTGATGCCGCGCTCGACCAGCGCGCGGCTCGCGCTGGCGGTCACCGCCTCGTTCCTGCTGGCGTTCGTGTTGCTCGGCATCGGCGTGCATTACGCGGTGTCGGCGATGCTGATCCAGGACGCGCGCGACTTGGTCCGGGTCGACGCCGCCGGCCTGGTCGAGATGTACACCGACGACGGCCGCAGCGCCCTGCTCGGCGAATTGCGCGACCGCATCGAGGCCGACGAGGATCCCGACGCGGTCTACGCGATGACCGCGCCCGACGGCCGCGTGGTCGCCGGCAACGTCGCCCTGCCGCGCCATCACCGCGGCGCGCGCTGGATCGAGTTCACCGAACACCGCGCCGACGGCGACCTGCGCGTGGTCGCGCAATTGCAGCGCCTGCCCGACGGCACCACGCTGCTGACCGGCACCCGCACCCGCAGCCAGGACCGCTTCCTCGGCCTGATGCTGCGCACCGCGCTGGCCGCGTTGCTGGTCGCGGCCACGCTCGGCGCGCTGATCGGCTGGCTGACCTCGCGCTGGGTCTCGCACCGGCTCAGCCATCTGGACGACACCGCCGGCCGCGTCGGCAGCGGCGAGATGGCGCTGCGCGCGCGCCTGGACGGCAGCGACGACGCGTTCGACCGATTGGCGCGGCGTTTCAACGCGATGCTCGACCGCATCCAGGATTTGCTCGACGGCGTGCGCCACGCCACCGACCACATCGCCCACGACCTGCGCACGCCGCTGACGCGCCTGCGCAACCGCCTGGAGGAATTGCGCCGGCGCGAGCCCGGAGCGGAATCGGGCGCCCAGCTCGACGCCGCCATCGGCGAGACCGACCAACTGCTGCATTCCTTCGGCGCGCTGCTGCGCTTGGCGCGGATCGAGGCGCAGCCGCCGGTGCACGACGAACCGGTGCTCGACCTCAGCGACCTCGCCCGCGACGCCGCCGAGCTGTACACGCCGATCGCCGCCGAACGCGGCATCGCCCTGACCGTGGACCTGCCCGGGCCCGGCGCCGCCGCGGTGCGCGGCGACGCCGACCAACTGTTCCAGATGCTGGTGAACCTGCTCGACAACGCGATCAAGTACGCCCCGGCCGACACCGAAGTGGCGCTGAGCGTGCAGCGCGAACGCCACGCCATCGTGCTGCAGATCGACGACCGCGGCCCCGGTATTCCCGCCGCCGACCGCGAACGCGTGTTCGACCGCTTCGCGCGCCTGGAAGAACACCGCGGCTCGCCCGGCACCGGCCTGGGCATGAGCCTGGTGCGCGCGATCCTGCACCGGCACGGTGGCCATATCGCCCTGCTCGACAACGCGCCGGGGCTGCGGGTGCGGGTGAGCCTGGGCGAGGCGGGCGGGTAGGGCGGGCGGACTGGAAGGAGAGCTTCGGGCCCGAAGGCCCTCCCACAAAGGCGCAGGATCGCAGCGCTCTTGTGGGAGGGCCTTCAGGCCCGATGCGTTTGTCCCCGCCGCAAGCGATCCCCACCGCTCGCGCCCCCGCCGCCCAGCGGTTACAGTAGCCCCATGATCCCCCGCGCGATCCCGACGAACTCCCCGAAGGCCGGCCTGGGCTGGCGATGGTGGCGTAGCGCCTCCGTCCGCCCGCTGCCGTCTTTCGAGGATTTCCCGCGTGACCCCGCCTTCGTTTCCCCGCTTCGCGACCGCTGACCGCGGTCGGCGCGACGACCGCGCCGCGACGGTTCCCCCGCTCCAGGGCGCCGCATTCCCCGACTTCCCGCTTGCGAACCTCCGGCGCCCGCGCTTCGGGCACCGGTGCGTCAGGCCCGTGGGCGTCGCGCCGACGCAACCCGATCCCGGATCCGCGACCCGCGCCCGCCGCCGGGGCGTTCCGGGCGCCACCCCCGCACGCGATAATGCCGGCCCGATGCGCCGGGGACGGGCGCCGCCGCGCGCGGGCCGGTCCGCTCGTCCGTCCTCGCGCCGGCCCTCCGGCCGGCGCGCTTCCACCTTGCAATCAGGCACCACCCGTACCCGAGGCGCGTCATGTCCGTTCTGATGATCGACAACTACGACAGCTTTACCTACAACCTCGTGCAATACCTGCAGACGCTCGGCAGCGAGGTGCGGGTGATCCGCAACGACGAGCTGTCGGTGGACGAGATCGAGCGGATGGCGCCGCAGCGCATCGTGATCTCGCCCGGCCCGTGCACGCCCGATCAGGCCGGCGTGTCGCTCGACGTCATCCGCCGCCTCGGCGCGCACACCCCGATCCTCGGCGTGTGCCTGGGCCACCAGAGCCTGGGCCAGGCCTACGGCGGCCAGGTGATCCGGGCCAAGCGGATCATGCACGGCAAGACCTCGCCGATCCGCCACCAAGGCCGCGGCGTGTTCGCCGGTCTGCCCGACGGCTACGAGGCCACCCGCTACCACTCGCTGGTGGTCGAGCGCGACAGCCTGCCCGACAGCCTGGAGGTCACCGCCTGGACCGAATACGAAGACGGCGGCTTCGAGGAAATCATGGGCCTGCGCCATCGCGAGCATCCGGTGGAAGGCGTGCAGTTCCATCCTGAGTCGATCAAGACCGAGCACGGCCATGCGTTGTTGCGCAATTTCCTGCAGCGTTGAGGCGATGGAGCGGGAGATGAGAAGCGGGGTTGGGGAACCGAGGCAGCGATGGCGAGGGTGACCGCGTTGCGGCCCGCTCCCACGTCCCTGCAGTTCCCCATTCCCGCTTCTCCATTCCCCATTCCCCGACTCAAGACGCCATGCCCCTGACCCCGCAAGAAGCGCTCCAGCGCACCATCGAACACCGCGAAATCTTCCACGACGAAATGGTCGCGCTGATGCGCACGATCATGCGCGGGGAGGTCTCGCCGACCATGACCGCGGCCATCCTCACCGGCCTGCGGGTGAAGAAGGAGACCGTCGGCGAAATCGCCGGCGCGGCGACCGTGTTGCGGGAATTCGCGCGGCCGGTGGCGGTCGCCGACAAAACCCATCTGGTCGACATCGTCGGCACCGGCGGCGACGGCGCGCACACCTTCAACATCTCCACCGCGAGCATGTTCGTGGTCGCCGCGGCCGGGGCCAAGGTGGCCAAGCACGGCAACCGCAGCGTCTCGTCCAAGTCCGGCAGCGCCGACGTGCTCGAAGCGCTCGGCGCGGCGATCGAGCTGCAGCCCGAACAGGTGGCGCAGTGCATCGAGCGCGCCGGCATCGGCTTCATGTTCGCGCCGGTGCACCACCCGGCGATGAAGGTGGTCGCGCCGGTGCGTCGCGAGATGGGCGTGCGCACGCTGTTCAACATCCTCGGGCCGCTGACCAATCCCGCCGGCGCGCCCAGCATCCTGATGGGCGTTTTCCATCCCGACCTGGTCGGCATCCAGGTGCGCGTGCTGCAGGAACTCGGCGCGCAGCGCGCGCTGGTGGTGTGGGGCCGCGACGGCATGGACGAGCTCTCGCTCGGCGCCGGTTCGCTGGTCGGCGAGCTGCGCGACGGCGAGGTGCGCGAGTACGAAGTGCATCCGGAGGATTTCGGCATCGCCATGGCCGCCAGCCGCAACCTGCGGGTCGCGGACGCCGCCGAATCCAGGACGATGGTGTTGCAGGCGCTGGAGAACCGCGACGGCCTGCCGCGCGAGATCGTCGCGCTGAACTCCGGCGCGGCGCTGTACGTCTCGGGCAAGGTCGAGAGCATCGCCGAAGGCATCGAACTGGCGCGGCGCACGCTGGCCTCGGGGGCGGCGCGGGCCAAGCTCGATGAGTTCGTCGCGCTCACCACGGAACTGGCCGGAAAATAAAGGCCGACGCCACCTCCGCCAAAACCGCGAACTTCCCGCCCCCCCAGGAGCCAGCATGTCCGCCAGCTTCGCCAAACTGCCGCCGCCGCCGTACTACACCGTGATCTTCAGTTCCCGGCGCAGCCCGGGCGACGACGCCGGCTACGCCGAAGCCGCGCAGCGCATGGTCGAATTGGCCGCGCAGCAGCCCGGTTTCCTCGGGGTGGAATCCGCGCGCGGCGGCGACGGCTTCGGCATCACCGTAAGCTATTGGCGCGACGAGGCGGCCATCGCCGCCTGGAAGCGCCAGGCCGACCACGCCGCCACCCGCGCCTACGGGCGCGAGCACTGGTACGACCATTTCGAATTGCGCGTGGCCAAGGTCGAACGCGCGTACGGGAGCAAGAGCAAGGCATGAGCGACATCCTCAACACCATCATCGCGCGCAAGCACGAAGAGATTCAGCAGCGCTCGCGCGTGCGTTCGCTCGAAGACCTGCGCGCGCGCGCGCGCGCCCAGGCGCCGGCGCGCGGCTTCGTCCGCGCGATCGGCGCCAGGCACGCCGCCGGCGAGGCGGCGGTGATCGCCGAGGTCAAGAAGGCCAGCCCGTCCAAGGGCGTGATCCGCGCGGACTTCCGCCCGGCGCAGATCGCGCGCAGCTACCAGGCCGGCGGCGCCGCGTGCCTGTCGGTGCTGACCGACGTCGATTTCTTCCAGGGCAGCAACGCCTACCTGGCCGAAGCGCGCGAAGCTTGCGCGCTGCCGGTGCTGCGCAAGGATTTCACCGTCGATCCGTATCAGGTCTACGAAGCGCGCGCGATCGGCGCCGACGCGATCTTGTTGATCGTCGCCGCGCTCGAGGACGGCCCGATGATCGAAATGGCCGGGCTGGCGATGGACCTGGGCATGGACGTGCTGGTGGAAGTGCACGACATCGACGAACTCGAGCGCGCGCTGCAGACGGACTGCGAGCTGATCGGCGTCAACAACCGCAACCTGCGCACCTTCGAGGTGTCGCTCGATACGACGCTGGCGTTGCGCAGCGCGGTGCCGCGCGATCGCACCCTGGTGACCGAGAGCGGCATCGCCACGGCCGGCGACGTTGCGCGCATGCGCGAGGCGGGCGTGCAGACGTTCCTGGTCGGCGAGAGCTTCATGCGCGAACGCGACCCCGGCACGGCGCTGCAGCGCCTGTTCGCCGCATGAGCCTGGGGCCGGCCGTCGCCGCACGCTTCCCGGCGGTGCGCGAAGGCGCGCCGCTGGTGGTGTTCGATTTCGACCACACGCTGTACGACGGCGATTCGGGCAGTCATCTGTTCGCGTGGCTGATCCGGCGCTCGTGGTGGCGGATGGCGCTGGCGCTGCTGATCACGCCGCTGGCCGGGCCGATGGTGGCGTGGCTGCGCACGCGCCGGGTCGGCATCTCGGCCTATGTCTGGATCGGCACGATCGGCATGGGCGGCGAGCGGACCCTCAACGCCGCGATCGACCGCTACGTCGCCGGCCACACCGAACAGATCCGCGCGCGGCTGCTGCCGATCGCCCTGGACGTGCTGCACCATCACCGCGAGCGGGGCGACCAGGTCGTGGTCGCCACCGGCGCGCCGCCGGAACTGGCGCGCGCGATCCTGGCCTTCGTCGCCCACGAGGACGTGCCGGTGGTCGGCACCCTGGTCGGCCCGCGCCTGGGCGCGCTCGGCGCGCGCCGCCACTGCCATTCGCAGATGAAGATGACGATGCTGCGCGAAGCCGGCTTCACCGCCCCGGTGGAGACCGCCTACTCCGACAGCAGCGCCGACCTGCCGCTGCTGCAGGCCGCGCGCATGCCAGTGGTGGTGAACCCGAAAGCGCACCGGGTCGAGATGTTCCGCCGCGTCCTGCCGCCCGGCACCCCGATCCTGAACTGGGGTTGCCCCGGCCGTGCCGGCGAACCCGTCGCGTCCGCCGCCGATTGATCGCGGACCGCGGCGGCCGAACCTGCCGAAGCCGACTGCAGGAGCGGCGCGAGCCCCGACACGGTCAATCGGCGGCCGAAGCAACGCGAGGTCTGGATCGGGCGGCCCCGACGCGGACTGCGGCAGCCGGCGCGGTAGGCGGAAGGTCGCGGTCGCGGCTCGCGCCGCTCCTACAGGGAGCTTCCGAACCGGCCGAAGGCGACTGCAGGAGCGGCGCGAGCCGCGACGCGGTCAATCGGCGGCCGAAGCAACGCGAGGTCTGGATCGGGCGGCCCCGACGCGGACTGCGGCAGCCGGCGCGGTAGGCGGAAGGTCGCGGTCGCGGCTCGCGCCGCTCCTACAGGGAGCTTTCGAACCGGCCGAAGGCGACTGTAGGAGCGGCGCGAGCCGCGACGCGGTCAATCGGCGGCCAGGCAACGCGAGGTCTGGATCGGGCGGCCCCGACGCGGACTGCGGCAGAGCCGGCGCGGTAGGCGGAAGGTCGCGGTCGCGGCTCGCGCCGCTCCTATAGGGAGCTTCCGAACCGGCCGAAGGCGACTGTAGGAGCGGCGCGAGCCGCGACACGGTCGATCGGCGGCCGAGGCAATGCGAGGTCTCGACCCAGCCGCCAGCGCAGCCGCTCAATCGCCCAGGGTCTTGACGAACTTCAGCGACCCGTCCGAATAGCCGCAACGGCGATAGAACTCGTGCGCGTCCGCGCGCGAGACGTTGCTGGTCACTTCCACCCGGCTGACGCCGTCGCGGCGCGCGCGGCGCTCGACTTCGCGCAGCAGCTGCCGGCCGATGCCCTGGCCGTGGCAGGAGCCGGCCACCACCAGCGCGGTGATCCGGGTCAGGTCGGCGCCGTGGGTCAGCGAATAGCGGGTGTGGCTGGAGATCAGCCCGCAGGCATGGCCGTCGATTTCGGCCAGCAGGAGGTAATGGCGCGGGTCTTCGTGCAGCGCGAGGATCCGCTCGGCGGCTTCGTCGCGGGTGCAGGGGTAGCCGAGCTGGCACAGCAGCTCGGCCACGTCGCTGGCATCTCCCGGTTCCGCCAGCCGCACCGTGGGTGCGGTCTGGTCGGACGGGGCGGCGCGTCCCATCGGGGTTCAGCGGGTTCCGTAGAGGACGACGGTCTTGCCGCGGGCGTGCAGCTTGCCGTCGGCCTGCAGCTTCTTGAGCACGCGGCCGGCCATTTCGCGCGAGCAGCCGACCAGGCGCGACAGCTCCTGGCGCGACACCCGCAGCTGGGTGCCCTGCGGATGGCTCATCGCCTCGGGTTCCTTGGCCAGATCGTGCAGGGCGCGCACGATGCGGTCGGTCACGTCGAGGAAGGCCAGGCGGCCGGCCTTGCGGCTGGTGTCGAGCAGGCGCCGGGAGATCTGCGCGCCGATCGCATAGAGCAGCTTCGGCGCGTCCAGCGACAGCCGGGTCAGCAGCAGGTCGTAGAGGCGCTCGTGGCCGATCTCGGCCAGCTCGCAGGTGCTGCGCGTGCGCAGGATCACCTCGCGGTGGTCGCTCTCGATGAACAGGCCGAGTTCGCCGACGAACTCGCCGGGGCCGAAGTAGCCCAGGACCAGCTCGCGGCCGTCCTCTTCCTCGGTAATGATGCTGACCGAGCCGGAGACGACATAATAGAGGGTGCTGGCCGGGTCGCCGGGGCGGAATACGTCCGTGCGGGACGGATAACGCCTGCGGTGGCAGTGGGCCAGGAAACGTTCGATCGTCGCGCCGTCAGGCAGCAACGGGCTGTTGGTTCGGCGCAGTGCGGTCAAGGGGGCTACCGGGTTGGCGGACATTGGGATTGGGCTTTGTTTTCGACCGAGCTTAGGGCGATACGGCCGCTGGGGCAAATCCTGCCGCCGAAAATCCCAGTTCGATAGGGACCAGTGATGGAAGTTCAGCGACGGTCACGCTTTTGTCACCGACAGCGCCCAAAAACGGCGTGCGTTTCCCCCCGGGGCTAATTGCCTCATAATCGCGGCCCTCGCCGTCTCACCGGAATCTTCCTACAGTGGTCAAGCCGTTGCCGCGCCTGCGGTTGCAGGGTTTCAACAACCTCACCAAGGCCCTCTCGTTCAATATCTACGATGTCTGCTTCGCGGCCTCCGAAGACGAGCGCCGACGGTATATCGAGTACATCGACGAGGCGTATAACGCCGACCGCCTCACCCAGATCCTGACGGATGTGGCGGAGATCATCGGCGCGAATATCCTGAACATCGCCCGCCAGGACTACGACCCGCAGGGCGCGTCGGTCACGATCCTGATCTCGGAAGAGCCGGTGATCGACAAGAAGGACGCCGGCAAGGAGATCATCTCCGACGCCGTGGTCGCGCACATGGACAAGTCGCACATCACCGTGCACACCTATCCGGAAACCCATCCGGACAACGGCATCGCGACCTTCCGCGCCGACATCGACGTCGCCACCTGCGGCGTGATTTCGCCGCTGAAAGCGCTGAATTACCTGATCGAGAGCTTCGAGTCCGACATCGTGGTGATGGACTACCGGGTGCGCGGCTTCACCCGCGACATCAAGGGCCGCAAGCACTACATCGACCACAAGATCAACTCGATCCAGGATTACCTGGCCAAGAACATCAAGTCGCGCTACGAGATGATCGACGTCAACGTCTATCAGGAAAACATCTTTCATTCGAAGATGCACCTGAAGGAATTCGACCTCGACACCTACCTGTTCGAGGAGAAGGCGAAGAACCTCTCGTTCAAGGAGCGCATGAAGATCGAGGCGCGGCTCAAGCGCGAGATCGAGGAGCTCTACCACGGGCGCAACCTGGCCGACTGAGGCCGGGTTCCCCGCCGCGGCGGCCCGAGGGCCGTATCGGGCGGACCGCGAAAAGGCCGGCGCACGCCGGCCTTTTTCGTGGCCGAGCGCCAGAGCCGGCCGAAGCCCCTCTGTAGGAGCGGCACAAGCCGCGACCGCGCCGTTCGTCGGCCGGCGACAGTTGGGGGCAGATATGGAGAAGGCGCTGGGACGATCAGCGCCGATGGACCGGGCGGCGGCGCCGCGCGTCCGGGATTCCTCGGCGCTTGCAGGGCCGTGTCGCGGCTTGCGCCGCTCCTACAGTCGGCGGCCGGACCGGCCGAAGCCCCTGTAGGAGCGGCGCAAGCCGCGACCACGCCAACCGGTGGCCGGCGCAAGCCCCGGCTCCGCTTCGGACCCCGCGGCGCTCGCTATCCAAGACCCGACCGGCCCACGCCCCGCTGACCCGCGCCCAACCCCGCACTACTCAAAGCCGGTAAGCGACCGCCTTCATCAGCTTCGACGCCGCCGCCATCAGCGTCGGCACCGGCATCGGCAGGATCCGCGCGCCGGCGGCCTCGGCGTTGGCGGCGTGGCGGGCCTCGTCGGCCTTCATCGTGCGCAGGATCGCGCGGCTGCGCTGGTCGCCTTCGGGCAGCGACTCCAGGTGCTCGTCGATGTGCGCCTCGACCTGGCGCTCGGTCTCGACCACGAAGCCCAGGTTCCAGCCGTCACCGCGCAGGCCGGCCAGCGCGCCGATGGCGAAGCTGCCGGCGTACCATAGCGGGTTGAGCAGGCTCGGGCGGCTGTCGAGCTCGCGCAGGCGGTCGGCGCACCAGGCCAGGTGGTCGGTTTCTTCCTGGGCGGCGTGCAGCAGATGTTCGCGGGTGGCCTCGTCGCGCGCGACCGCGGCCTGGCCGCAGTACAGCGCCTGGGCGCAGACCTCGCCGACGTGGTTGATCCGCATCAGCCCGGCCGAATGGCGCCGCTCGGCCGGCTCCAGCACCAGCTCGGCGGTGATGCCGGCCGGGTTGGGGCGCTCGGCCAGCGGCGCGCCGAACACGGTGTCGAGGGCGCGCTGCGTTTCGCTGAGCACGCGATCCAGGGGGCTGAGGGCACGGGCGTTCATGCGCCGATTCTACGGCGGGCGCGGGGTAGAAGTCGGTTAAGCGGGGTGGACAAATCGTCCTGGGGCGCGGGCTGGGTGGGCTGCGTGCTTCGTCGGGCGGGCGTCTGTGCGAAGGCGGGGGCGGAGACTTCGCAGGCGCGTCGCGATGGAGCCCTGGATCCCCGCCTTCGCGGGGATGACGGCGTGTTGGGGGGAGGGCGCGGCGAAGTCTGTCGGCTGCGAAGGGCCTCGATCGCGAAGGCCATCGACTGCCGAATCCAGCGGCCGCGAAACCCTCGATCACGAAGCCCCTAGGCCCCGAAACTCCTCCGCCACGAACCCCTTTCGCTACGAAACCCCTTCGCTACGAAACCCCTTCGCTACGAAACCCGCCTGCCGCGAAACCCTCCCACCGTCATTCCCGCGAACGCGGGAATCCAGGGCTCCATCGAGGCGAAACCCGCAAGGCGCGCGACCACTACAACGTACGACGAGGCTGCCTCAACCCAGCGTTTCGTCCAGACACTCCGCCAAAAACTCCAGCGGATGCTGCACCAACGCCCCAGTCCCGTTGCCCAGATGCAACCGGCACCCCACATTCGCGCTCAACAGGCGCCGCGCCCCGCTGCGTTCGAACTGCGCAAGCAGCGGCTCCCGGTACTGCGCCGCGCGCGCCGGCTCGGTCAGCATCTGCGCGCCCGATGCGCCGCAGCAGCCCAGGCCGGCGTCGAGTTCGACCACCTCCAGCCCAGGCACCGCGGCCAGCAACCGGCGCAGCGCCGGCACCGACCGCACCACATTGCGCTGCGTGCACGGCAGATGCAGCGCGACCCGCTGCGGCGTGCGCCGCCAGCGCAACGCGCCGGCGCGGTCGGCCAGGAACGCCAGCGCATCGATCGCATCGACGTCGGCCGGCAACGAGCGGCGCAGGCTGTCGTGGCAGCCGCTGGCCAAGGTCAGCACGCGGCCGCGGCCAGCGAACGCGGTGCGGTTGCGCGAGGCCAGCGCAGCCGCGGTGGCGGTGTCGCCGGCGTGTTCGTGCAGGGCGCCGCAGCAGCCTTGGCCGGCGACGATCTCCAGTTCGATTCCGAGCGCGGCGCATGACCGCGCCAGCGCCGCGCGCAACGGCGCCTCGTAGGCGTCGGCGACGCAGCCGACGAACAGCGCGACCTTGTGCGGCGAGGCCGCGACAGCACGGCGGGTCGCGGCCCGCACCCGCCCGGGCGGCCGCGGCAGCG
>NZ_LXSD01000350.1:0-940 GCF_017168095.1 Lysobacter enzymogenes
CCGTCCCGCCGCGGCCGCGCCGGCGGCCAAGGCCCAGCGCACGGTGCTGTTCATGGGCGACTCGCTCTCCGCCGGCTACGGCCTGGCCGCGCCGCAGGGCTGGGTGGCGCTGACCGCGCAACGCATCGCCCAGTCCAAGCCGGGCTGGCGCGCGGTCAACGCCAGCATCAGCGGCGAGACCACCGCCGGCGGCGCGGCGCGCATCGCCGGCGAACTGCAGCGCAACCGGCCGGCGGTGGTGGTGATCGAGCTGGGCTCCAACGACGGCCTGCGCGGCCTGCCGCTGGCGCAGAGCCGGGCCAACCTGGAGCGCATGATCCAGGCCGCACAGGCGGCCAAGGCGCAGGTGCTGCTGATCGGCATGCGCATGCCGCCGAACCTGGGCCGCGAATACACCGAAGGCTTCGAACGCAACTACCGCGAGCTGGCGCAGAAATATTCGGCGCCGCTGCTGCCGTTCCTGCTCGAACCGGTCGCGGCCGACCGCAACAACTTCCAGAACGACAACCTGCATCCGACCGCGGCGGCGCAGCCGGCGCTGCGCGATCATGTCTGGAGCAAGCTGGGGCCGATGCTCAAGTGAGCGGGCGCGGCTGAGCGGGCGCGGCGCTGGATGCGGGTTCGCATCGGAGCGGGGCATCGGGCGGCCGCGAAGGGCAGGAGCAAAATGGATTCCGGCGTTAGCCGGGACGACAGATCGGTTTTTTCGCGCCGCGCACCAGTACCCGTACCTGCCTGCATGCTTATGCGCCTCCCACTGACGTCATGCCCGCGAAGGCGGGCATCCAGGGCTTGATCGCGGCATGACTCTGAAGTCTCTGGATCCCCGCCTTCGCGGGGATGACGTTCTGTAAGAGACGCGGCAAGAGTCGACCGGCGCAAACCACCTATCGTCATTCCCGCGAAAGCGGGAATCCAGGGCTTTATCGTGGCATGACGC
>NZ_LXSD01000350.1:990-8209 GCF_017168095.1 Lysobacter enzymogenes
TCCCGCGAAAGCGGGAATCCAGGGCTTTATCGTGGCATGACGCTGAAGTCTCTGGATCCCCGCCTGCGCGGGGATGACAACCGGGAGCGACGCGGCGAAACCGATTTGCCGCGCCCCCCACCTGCCGTCATGCCCGCGAAGGCGGGCATCCAGGGCTTCATCGCGACCCAGCCACGGTTTCCGTGTGTATCGAGCTTCCGCAAAAACGAGGCGAACGCAGCCGGTTACGACCTTCGCCAAAACGAGTCCGACGAAGCCGCCCTGGACGGCGACCGGTTCAACCCCGCGAGCAAGAGCCAACGTGATTCCACCGCGCGACGCCAACGCGCGCCTCAGCGCGCGTAACGCTCGATCCCCAACCCCTCCAGATCGATCTGCGGCGCGCGGCCGGCGATCAGGTCGGCCAGCACCCGGCCGGTGCCGGCCGCCATGGTCCAGCCCAGGGTGCCGTGCCCGGTCGCCAGGTACAGGCCGCGCAACGCGGTGGCGCCGAGCAGCGGCGTGCCGTCCGGGGTCATCGGCCGCAGGCCGCACCAGAACTCGGCGCGCGCCGCGTCGCCGCCGCCCGGGAACAGGTCGCCGACCACGTGCGCCAAGGTCTGCCGCCGCGCCTCGTGCAGGCGCAGGTCGTAGCCGGCCAGCTCGGCGGTGCCGCCGACGCGGATGCGATCGCCCAGGCGCGTCACCGCGACCTTGTGGGTCTCGTCCATCACCGTCGATTCCGGCGCGCAGGCCGCGTCGACGATCGGCAAGGTCAGCGAATACCCCTTCACCGGATACACCGGAATGCGCAGGCCCAGCGGCGCCAGCCAGCGCGGCGAATAACTGCCGAGCGCCAGCACGCAGGCGTCGGCCTCGAACGCGCCGGCGTCGGTATGGACGCGGCGCCAGCGCCCGCCCTCGGCCTCCACGCCGACGATGTCGGTGCCGAAGCGGAACCGCGCGCCCGCCGCCTGCGCCAGCGCGGCGAGGTTCTGGCTGAACTTGAAGCAATCGCCGGTCTCGTCGCCGGGCAGGCGCAGGCCGCCGGCGAACTTGTCGCGTACCCGCGCCAGCGCCGGCTCGTGTCCGGCGCAACCGTCGCGGTCGAGCAATTGGTAGGCCACGCCGGACTCGCGCAGGATTTCGATGTCCTTGCCGGTGTCGTCGAGCTGGCGCTGGGTGCGGAATAATTGCAGCGTGCCGCGCTGGCGCGCGTCGTAGTCGATGCCGGTGGCCGCGCGCAGTTCGCGCAGGCAATCGCGGCTGTATTCGGCCAGCCGCACCATCCGGCCCTTGTTGATGCGATAGCGCGCCTGGGTGCAGTTGCGCAGCATCGCCAGGCCCCAGCGCCACAGCGCCGGGTCGAGGCCGGGCCGGATCACCAGCGGGCGGTGACGCATCGCCAGCCATTTGATCGCCTTCAGCGGCACGCCCGGCCCCGCCCACGGCGCCGAATAGCCGGGCGAGACTTCGCCGGCGTTGGCATAGCTGGTTTCCATCGCCGGCGCCGCGCGCCGGTCGATCACTTCGACCTCGTGGCCGTCCTGGGCGAGGTAATAAGCCGCGGTGGTTCCGATCACGCCGCTGCCGAGAATGAGGACTTTGATGCGCGACTCCCCTGCCTGCCACCGGCGCGCGCGAAGGCGCGGGCCGCAGGCGCGAACGGGCGCCCGCGGCGCCGACGCGGCAGGCTACCACCGCGTCGGCGCGGCCGGAACCGGGGCTTGCGCGAACTACGCGCGAGGTCGAGGAACGCGGAAGGGATCGTCGGCAGCTTGTCGCTGGCGCGACGGGCTCGCCGCCGCGCGAGGCGAGCGGCCGAACCCGTCCGCCGCCGCGGCTCAGCCGCCGTGCGGCCGCTCCGGCGCCACCGGCTTGCAGGCCGCGTATTCCTCGCGGCTGAGCTTGCTGTCGCGGTCGGCATCGCAGTGGACGATGCGCTTGGCCAGTTCCGGCGCGCGCACCGTCACTTCCGGCAGGGTCACCACGCCGTCGCCGTTGCTGTCGAGCGATTCGTAGCTCGGCAGGGTCGCGGCGGCTGCGGCGGGCTTGGGCGCGTCCTTGGCCTGCGCGGCCAGGGACAGCAGGGCAAGCGCGGCGGTCGCCGCGAACAGGAAGGCACGAGGAATCATCGGGACGGCTCCGGTCGGGAAAAAACGCGGGAAGCGCACGCCGAAGCCGCGGCTCCGGCGCGCGCGCTCACAGGAAGTTGTCGTAGACGGTCTGCACCACTTCGCCGCTGCGCAGATCGATCAGCAACGCATCGGGCCCGTAGCGCACCCATTCGTAGCCGACCGGCGGAATGTCCAGGCCGAACAGCCAGAAATCGGCGAGCACGAACTCCGGCCCCCAATACGCGCGCGGCAGGAATTCGCCGTAATGCCAGCGCCGGTAGGCATAGCCCGGCGGCGCGCGCCACGGCCCGATGCGGTAGCCGCGATGGGCCTGGAAGTTATGGGCGAAATAGCCGCGGTCGAACTCGCGCGGGCGCTGCTCGATGCCGCGCGGCGGCTCCATGCGTTGATAGCCGTGCGGCGCGCGCTGGACTTCGCCCGGGCCGCCGCCGCGACGCTCGAACGCGCCGGCGGACAGGGCCAGAGAAGGCAGGACCAGGGCCAGCGCCGCAGCGGCGGCGAGGCGACGGCGAGTGCAGGACAAGGCGAACATGATCGGCTCCTTCTGAGGAGGCTGACGGGATGTCAGCGACGATCGCGGCTGCCGGACGCGTGCCTGTGATCCTCAGTCCGCCGGGCTGTCGTGGTGCTGGCGAGAGGATTAAAGAATTTCAATCGTAAGCCGCGCGCGAAACGCTGGTGTGGTTCGCGTAAGCGCGGCGCCGCGCTGGGGCGGCGTTCAGCGCCGGATCTGGAAATCCGGCCGCTCGTTCAACGATCCGTCGGCCTCGATCACCACGAAGCGCTCGCCGTCGTCGCCGAACACCACCGGAATCGGATCGAGGAACATCGGCCGGCGCACGAAGCGCAAGCGCCAGCCGAACTGCTCCAGCGTCGCCAGCGCGTCGAGCTGGGCGCGGTTGAGGCCGGCGCGCAGGCCGACCGCGCTCAACAGTTCGGCATCGGCTTTGCGGCGGTCGGGTTCGGTCATGGCGGCGGAGGTATCGGCTCGGACCGGGCGACGATACCGCAATGCCGCGCGCGCGACCGCGCCGGCGGTCGCGCAACCGCGCCTTCAATCCGCGCTGAGAAACTCGATGGTCGCGCGCTCGAACGCTTCGGCGCATTCGACGTTCGCCATATGCACCGCGGGCAACGTCAGCAAGCGCGCACCGGGCACCGTCTCGGCGAGGCGCCGGCCGTGCTCGGGCAACGTCACCGGATCGAAGTCGCCGGCGATCACCAGGGTCGGCGCGACGATCAGGGCGGCGGTGCGGCGCAGGTCGGCGTCGCGCACCGCGGCGAAGCTGCCGGCCAGGCCGTCGGCGCTCTGGGCCAGCAAGGCGGTGCGGAACGGCGCCACGCGCGGATCGTCCGCCGTCAGCATCGACGCGGGGAACCAGTCGCGCAGGAACCGCTCGCCGATCGCGCGCATGTCGGTCGCCGCGTGGGCTTCGCGGATGCGCTGGTCGAATACCGCCGCGGGGGCGAGGTGCGAGGAGGTGTTGCTGAGCACCAGGCGGTCGATGCGCTCGGGCGCGTGCACGGCCAGCCACTGGCCGACGAAGCCGCCGAGCGACAGGCCGAGGAAATGCACGCGTTGCAGTTCCAGCGCGTCGAGCAGCTCCAGCACGTCGCGGCCGAGCCGGTCCAGCGAGTAGGCGCCGGCCGGCGCGTCCGAACCGCCGTGGCCGCGCGCGTCGTAGCGCAGCACGCGGAACTGCGCGCTCAGCGCGGGAATCTGCGCGTCCCACATGTGCAGGTCGGTGGCGATGGAGTTGGACAGCACCAGCACCGGCAGGGCGGGATCGCCGTCGAAGCGGTAGGCGATGCGCACGCCGTCGCCGGTGAGGATATGGGTGGAAGCGGTCATGGTCGGGCTCCTGAAGGAGGATCGGCGCGGCTCTGACATCGCGGGACGATGCCGCCGCATGCCGTGCATCCTGGTTGCCCGGGGCCCGGATTGATATTACAAAGATCGCAAGTTCCTTGTAGACAAAACGGAATTTAAGCCGCCATGTCCGGATTCACCCTGCACGACCTGCAATGCTTCGACGCGGTGATCCAGGCCGGCGGCTTCCAGGCCGCGGCGGCGAGCCTGCACCGCTCGCACCCGGCGGTGTTCGCCGCGGTGGCGCGGCTGGAGCGCCAGCTCGGCCTGGAACTGCTCGACCGCAGCGGCTATCGGGTCGCGCCGACCGCGGCCGGCCGCTCCCTGCACCGCCGCGCGCAGACCCTGCTGCGCGAGTCGCAGCAGTTGCGCGCGCACGCCCGGCAACTGGCGATGGGCGAGGAAAGCGAGCTGCGCATCGTGCTCGGCGACCTGTGCCCGCGCGCGCAGGCGTTGGCGCTGCTGGGCCGGTTCTTCGCCCAGTGCCCCGACACCCGCCTGCATCTGCATTTCGAATCGGTCAGCGGCCCGCGCGAGCGCCTGCTCGACGACGAGGCCGACCTGATCGTGCACCGCATCGACGCCGGCGATGCGCGGACCGAAACCATCGCCCTCGGCGAGGTCCGCATGATTCCGGTGGTCGCGCCGGGCTTCCTGCCCTTCCCGATCGACCGCGCGATCCGGCCCGAACAGTTGCGCGGCCTGACCCAGTGCGTGATGCGCGACAGCGCGCGGCATTCGCCGCCGGTGGACTACTTCACCATCGACGGCGCGCCGCAGTGCACGGTGGCCGATCAGCTGATGAAGAAGGATTTGATCGCGCACGGGCTGGCCTGGGGCCACATGCCGGGGTTCCTGGTCGAAGAGGAATTGGCCGACGGACGTTTGCTGTCGATCGCGGGGCGCTATCTGCCGGGACGCGGCGAGCGGTTGGTCGCCGCGCGCCGCAACGACCGCGCGCACGGGCCGGTGGCCGAGCGCTTGTGGGCTTATTTGCAGGCGCAGGCGCCGCAGTTCCGGCGGGCGCTGTCGCCCGGCGCGCGCGGCGGCGGGCGCAAGCCGCGCGGTTGAAGCCGCTGCAGGGGCTTGCGAACGGCGCCGGACCATTGCCAGCGCCGGATACGAAACCGGACCGGCGAACCGGTCCGGCCGTGCGGCGCGCGAACGCGCGCCGCGAACCACGGATCGACTGCGTTACGCCGCCGGACGGCGACCGCGCAGCAGCGAGATGACCGCCAACACCACGAACACCACGAACAGGATCCAGGCGATGTTGCTGGCGGCGCCGGCGATGCCGGTGAAGCCCAGCACCGCGGCGATCAGGGCGATGACGAAAAACACGACGGCGTAATGAAGCATACGAACCTCCTGCGGCGCGCTGCGCTTCGGGCGAATCCCGAGCTCGTGAAGCGATCCTCGCGCACTGGAAGTTGCCATGCGGTGAGGATGCGCGGTGCCGTGCATGCACGCTTCAGCGTGGTCTTTATTTCGTTAACGCCTCGTACTCGCCGCGTCATCGCGGTGGCCGAATGTAGGAGCGGCGCAAGCCGCGACCGCGAAACCATGCCCGCGCCGTAAGCGCGATGTCGCGGTCGCGGCTTGCGCCGCTCCTACAGGGGGCGACCGATCAGCGACGCAGGTCGGGCGGGCACAGGCATTCGGACTGGCGCTCGAACTCGGCCACGGCGAAATCGACCAGCGCGCGCAGGCGCGGCGTTTGCCGCATGTCGGAATGGAAGCCGACCCGCACCGCGCGCACCAACGGCTGCGGGGCGAGGTCGAGGCGCCGCAGCTGCGGTTCGCGTTCGCCCAGCAGGCACGGCAGCACCGCCATCGCCGCGCCGTCGCGCACCGCGGCCAGATGCGCGCGCAGGCCGTTGGCGCGCAGCGCGACCCGCGCGCGCGGCGCCAGCGGCGGCAGCCAGGCTTCGTGCGCGACTGCGCCGGCGGCGTGGTCCATCAGCACCAGGGCGTGGCCGTCGAAACCATCGGCCGGATCGGGGCGGCCGTGGGCGGCGAGATACGCTTCGCTGGCGTAGAGCGCGTAGGCGACATCGCCGACCCGCCGTTCGATCAGATTCTCCTGCGCGAACGAACCGAAGCGGAACGCCAGGTCGGCCTCGCGCCGGGCGAGGTTGAACACCCGCACGTCGTTGATCACCTCCAAGGCCACGCCCGGATGCAGGGCGCCGAAGCGCGCCAGCATCGGCGCGATCACCTCGTCGCCGAGCCAATCCAGGCTGGTCACCGTCAGCGCGCCGTCCAGGCCGGTATCGCGCGCGGCGATGCGCCGCTGCACCGCGAGCGCGCCGGCGTCCATCTGCTCCAGGCCGTCGAGCAGGCTGCGGCCGAGCGCGTTGGCGCGCATGCCGCCGGCTTCGCGTTCGAACAGTTTCGCGCCCAGGCGCTGCTCCAGCGCGTCCAGGCGGCGGCCGACCGTGGGCTGGGTGCTGCCGAGCGCGCGCGCGGCCGCGCTGAGGCTGCCGTGGCGCGCGATCGCCAGGGCGATCTTGAGGTCGTCCCAATCCATCTTCGTCCTTTGTCGTCGGCGCGATGCGTTTGCGAATGGCGGCCATGCCGCTGCGGCGAATGGGCCTGCGACGCGGCGGCGCCTAGACTGCCACCGGCGCCGGGCGCGCAACAAGCGCGGCGGCGCCGCCTTCCACATCGATCGCCACGCATCGTGACCGCCATGCACCTGGACCATCCATGCACCTGGACCATTTGATCCTGCGCGTCGCCGACGCCGCCGCGTCGGCGCGCTTCTACCGCGACACCCTCGGCCTGCGCGAAGAACCCGGCCCGGCGCCGTTTCGCGTGCTGCGCGTGGACGCCGGCACCACCCTCGATCTGTTGCAGGCGCCGCCGCGCGACGCCGCCCACCTCGCCTTCCGCCTCGACCGCGCCGGCTTCGAACGCGTGCGCATCCGTCTGCAAGCGCTGGAGATCGCCCATGGCGCCTCGCCGTTCGATCGCGACGGCCGCAGCGGCTTGCAGCACGGCGCGATGGGCGCGGCCGAGTCGCTGTACTTCTCCGATCCGGACGGCCACAACCTGGAAATCCGCAGCCATGAACCGAACGCTTGAACGCCCCGCGCCGCATGCATCGGTTCCGGTCTTCGCCGACTTGCGCGGCAAGACCGCACTGGTCACCGGCGGCTCGCGCGGCCTCGGCGCCGCGACCGCGCTGGCGCTGGCGCGCAGCGGCGTGCGCGTGGCGGTCAACGGCCGC
>NZ_LXSD01000351.1:0-5274 GCF_017168095.1 Lysobacter enzymogenes
GGCGTGGCCGCGCCGGCCCCCGCGGCGCCCCCGCCGCCGGCGCAGAACGCCGCCGATCCGCGCCTGGAGCAGATCCAGGTCACCGGCTCGCGCAACGCCTCGCTGCAGCGCGCCGCCGCGCTGCCGCCCGAACAGTGGCTCGAACGCATCCGCCAGTACCGCGACGACGGCGAAACCGACCTCGCCCGGCAGGACCTGCGCGCCTTCCGCCGCGCCCACCCGCACATCCGCATTCCCAAGGATCTGCGGCCGCTGCTTCAATGAGCGCACCCGCCGCGCGCGGCCGCGGAGCGCGCCGGTGAGCGCCTCGACCCTGGCCGAGCGCGCCAGCCACACGCTCGAGGTCAAGCACAGCCGCTTCATCGCCCTGGCCGCGCCGGCGGCCTCGCCGGAGGCGGCGCTGGCGTTCCTGGCCGAAGTCGCCGACCCGGCCGCCACCCACAACTGCTGGGCCTACCGGATCGGCGCGCAATACCGCTCCAGCGACGACGGCGAGCCCGCCGGCACCGCCGGCCGGCCGATCCTGGCGGCGATCGACGGCCAGGGCTGCGACCAGACCGTGGTCGTGGTCACCCGCTGGTACGGCGGCATCAAGCTCGGCGCCGGCGGCCTGGTGCGCGCCTACGGCGGCGCCGCGGCCGAATGCCTGCGCCGCGCGCCGCGGCGCGAACTGGTGGCCTACGCCGAGCTGGAACTGGCGTATCCGTTCGCGGACACCGGCGCGGTCCATGCGACACTGAACGCCTTCGGCGCGGAAAAGGCCGACGAACGTTTCGACGCCGCCGGCGCGCGGGTGCGCGTGCGCCTGCCCGCCGCGCGACTGCCCGCCTTGAAAGCGCAGCTGCGCGACGCCACCCGTAATCGCGTGCGCCTGGACGAACCCGGCGCGCCGCCCTCCCCAGTCTGAAAACCCGATGACCGACGCCAGCGCCGGCTCCCAGGCCGCATCCAACCGCGACAAGGCTCCGATCGGCAGCCTGCGCATCCTGTGGCCGTTCGTGCGCAAGTACTTCGGCCTGTTCGTCGCCTGGCTGTTCGCGCTGGCCGCCTCCAGCGCGGTCACCCTGACCCTGCCGGTGGCGTTCAAGACCATGATCGACCAGGGCTTCGCCCAGAGCGCGGCCGGCCGCGGCAGCGGCGCGATCGACCAGGCTTTCCTGCTGCTGTTCGCGGTGGCCATCGCCCTGGCGCTGGCCACCGCGGCGCGCTTCTACTTCGTCTCGGTGCTGGGCGAAAAAGTCGTCGCCGACCTGCGCGAACAGCTCTACCGCCACCTGATCGCGCTCGACGCCGGCTTCCACGACCGCAACCGCAGCGGCGAACTGGTCTCGCGCCTGACCGCCGACGCCGAACTGCTGCGCAGCGTGGTCGGTTCGAGCATGTCGGTGGCGCTGCGCAGCATGGTCACCTTCATCGGCAGCCTGGCGATGCTGTTCGTCACCAGCCCGCGCCTGGCCGCCTACGCGTTGCTCGGCATTCCGCTGGCGGTGCTGCCGATCATCGTCGGCGGGCGCCGGCTGCAGCGCATCTCGCGCTCCAGCCAGGACCGCATCGCCGACGCCAACACCCTGGCCAGCGAAACCCTCGGCGCGGTGCGCACGGTCCAGGCGCACGCGCGCGAGCCGTACGAGCAGGGCCGCTTCAGCGATTCGCTGAAAGTGGCGATCAAGACCGCGCGCAAGCGCATCCGCGCCCAGGCCTGGGTCACCGCCATCGCCATCACTCTGGTGTTCGGCGCGATCACCCTGGTGCTGTGGTCGGGCGCGCACGACGTGGTCGCCGGCCGCCTCACCGGCGGCACCCTGGCCCAGTTCGTGCTGTACGCGCTGATCGGCGGCGGCTCGATCGGCGCGCTGGCCGAAGTCTGGAACGACCTGCAGCGCGCCGCCGGCGGCATGGGCCGGATCGGCGAACTGCTGTCCGAGCGCAGCGCGGTGCAGCCGCCCGCGCAGCCCACGCCGCTGCCGCAGCCGGTGCGCGGCGAGGTCGTGTTCGACCACGTCGGCTTCCATTACCCGCAGCGCCCGGACCTGCCGGCGCTGCAGGATTTCAGCCTGCGGGTGAATCCCGGCGAGACCGTCGCCCTGGTCGGCCCGTCCGGCGCCGGCAAGAGCACGGTGTTCTCGATGCTGCTGCGCTTCCACGACCCGCAGCACGGCGCGGTAACGGTGGACGGCGTGGACGTGCGCGAAGCCGACCTCAGCCAGCTGCGCGGCGCCATCGCCCTGGTGCCGCAGCAGGCGACGATCTTCGCCACCACCGCGCGCGAGAACATCCGCTACGGCCGCCTCGACGCCAGCGACGCCGAACTCGACCAAGCCGTGCGCGCGGCCCACGCCACCGACTTCATCCACGACCTGCCGCAGGGCCTGGCGACCGAGCTGGGCGAACGCGGCGCGCGCCTGTCCGGCGGCCAGCAGCAGCGCATCGCCATCGCCCGCGCCCTGCTCAAGGACGCGCCGATCCTGCTGCTGGACGAAGCCACCAGCGCGCTCGACGCGCAGAGCGAGCGCGCCGTGCAGCAGGCGCTGGAAGCGCTGATGCAGGGCCGCACCACGCTGGTGATCGCCCATCGCCTGGCGACCGTGCTCAAGGCCGACCGGATCGTGGTCATGGACCGCGGCCGCATCGTCGCCGAGGGCACGCACGAGCAGTTGCTGGCGCAGGGCGGCTTGTATGCGGAACTGGCCAAGCTGCAGTTCCTGGATTGAATCGGCGCGGCCGGCAGGCGGCCGCGCTTCCTCATGGAGTTCCCCATGCATCGGATCGCAACCTTCGCCTTGTCGCTGGCGTTCGCCGCCGCGACGCCGCCCGCCGCCGCTGCAGAGGCTGCCGCCACGCGCAGCAACGCGGTCGAAACCGTCGGCGTCTACAGCAACGTGCGCATCGGCCACAGCGAAGACCCGCACGCCTACGGCTACGACGTCGAGCTCTATCGCCACAACGGCGCGCTGTTCGGCCTGTTCTATTCCTCGCAGGGCCTGGCCGGCGACACCCCGCGCGGGCGGCTCCAGGACGTGCGCTTCGACGCCGCCAGCGGCAAGCTGTCCTTCCGCGCCAAGCTCACCGTCGGCCGCGAGTACAGCAAGGACAGCGGCGACGACGGCCGCCCGAGCCGCGACCTGTTCGAATTCGACGGCCGGCTGAGCGCGAAAAGCCTCGCCGGCACCGTGCTCCACCGCAGCGGCTATCGCCCGCAGGAAGTCGACGAACGCGAGACGGTGAAGCTCAAGCTCGATCCGCAGCGCACCCGCGACGCGCGCGAGTTCGCGCCGGCCAGCCGCGCCGCGTGGGAAGCCGAGCCGGTGCCGAACGGGCCTGAATGGTGAGGCGCTAAAAACGAACGCCCCGCGCAAGGCGGGGCGTCCGCATCGACGGCGCTGCAGGCGCGGCGCCGCTGATCTTGCCGGCGATCAGCCGGTGACCAGGCTCAGGCCGTACTGGCTCAGGATCGGCGTCAGCCGCTCGAACAGGCTGCTGCGCTGCGAGGCCGGGATGCCGCAGTTGTTGCCGTTGGACTGCACGTTGCCGCCGGACATCACGCCCTGCGCCTGGCCGGCGCTGGTGATCCACGAACCGCCCGAATCGCCGCGGCCCATGCAGGCGTTGCCCTGGGTCAGGCCCCGCACCGCGCCTTCGGCGTAGTTGGCGGTGACGTTCTTGGCGGTGATGGTGCCGCACTGGTAACCGGTGGTGCGGCCCGAGCGGCACACCGCGGCGCCGATCGCGGCTTCGGCGCTGCCGCGCACGGTGACGTAGCTGCTGCCGTTGGCCACGCGCGGCAGCAGGGTCTGCGCGCTGGTCAGGCTGACCCAGGCGCGGTCGTTGCCGGGGAACACGCGCGCGGCGAAGGTGCCGACCTGGGCGCCGCCGATGCGCGCGACCGCGTTGACGTTGCCGCAATGGCCGGCGGTGACGAAGCCCTTGGTGGTACCGCGGGTGACCGAGAAGCCGACCGAGCACAGCGAAGCGTTGTTGATCGAGTATTCGATGCCGCCGACGATGTTGGCCGTGGTCTGCAGCTTGCCCGGCGAGCTTTCGATCCGCACCTGCGCGCTGTCGGCGCCGCTGAGGGCGACGAAGTCGACGCCGGCTTCCGTCGCGCCGTCGTCGACTTTGACCACCACCGCGTTGCTGCGCGGATCCACGTACCAGCTCTGCACGCCGTCGAGCGGCTTGCTGACGCCCTTCACCCGCGCGTTGGCGCCGGCGTCGAGCTGATCCATCGCCGACTGCAGCTGCTTGAGGCTGTAGCGCACGTTGCGCACTTCCACCCCGCCCAGCGTGGTCGACTTGCGCGCGCCCGAGGTCGCGGCGACGAGCTTGAAGCTGCCGTCTTCGTTGCGCTCGATCCAGCTGCCGGCGAACTGGCTGCCGAACTCGCGTTCGATCGCCGCGGCCTGGGTGCGCGCGAGTTTTTCGGTCTGCAGGTACTGCGGCAGCTGTGCCGGGAAGATGCCCAGATCGCGCTGCATGGCGAATTTCAGCTGGGGATCGACCTGATCGGCCGCCAGCGCAGCCCCGCAGGACATCGCCGCCAGCGCGGCGACGAGGCAGGAAACGGACACGCGCGCGGCGCGGCGCGAACGGTGGTTCGATGCGTACATGCGAAAACTCCTAGGGGAATCTTTCATGGGATCGACGATGAAGCCGGTCGGCTTCGCGAACGCCGTTGCGCGAACGGCGGCCCGTGAGATCGGCGAAGCGCGACGTCGTGCTTCGACGTCCGTTCGCGGGGCTTGGCTAGCTAAGAAGATACGCGCCGCCGACGCAATACGCTGGCGCGAGGCCGGATCACACGCGCAATTCGAGCCGTGTCACAAGACGGCGCATTCGCTTGCGCATTGTGCGAGTTCATCGATCGATTCGAAGACCGTGCGAATGCATCGATGTTGCTTGCTGCATTGCAGCGCACGCGGCAAGTGTGTTTGTTCGTGCATGTGCAGCGCGATGCACGGAAGACAGCACGCGTTGTTCGTCGCCGCAGTCGCGAGGATTCCTGGGCGGCGCGTTAGCGCGGCACGACGCTGAAGTCTCTGGATCCCCGCGTTCGCGGGGATGACGGCTTGGAGTAGCGCGGCGAAAATCGCTCGCGACGAAACCCTCCTACCGTCATGCCCGCGAACGCGGGCATCCAAGGCTTCATCGCGACATGACGCTTAAGTCTCTGGATCCCCGCCTTCGCGGGGATGACGGCTTGGAGTGGCGCGAAGAAAATCGCTCGCGACGAAACCCACCTATCGTCATGCCCGCGAACGCGGGCATCCAGGGCTT
>NZ_LXSD01000351.1:5324-17158 GCF_017168095.1 Lysobacter enzymogenes
TGACTCTGAAGCCTCTGGATCCCCGCGTTCGCGGGGATGACGGCTTGGAGTGGCGCGGAGAAAATCGCTCGCGACGAAATCCACCTATCGTCATGCCCGCGTAGGCGGGCATCCAGGGTTTCATCGCGACATGACGCTGAAGTCTCTGGATCTCCGCCTTCGCGGGGATGGCGGCTTGGAGCGGCGCGGAGAAAATCGCTCGCGACGAAACCCATCTATCGTCATGCCCGCGAACGCGGGCATCCAGGGCTTCATTGCGGCATGACTCTGAAGTCTCTGGATCCCCGCCTTCGCGGGGACGACGGCTTGGAGTGGCGCGGAGAAAATCGCTCGCGACGAAACCCACCTATCGTCATGCCCGCGAACGCGGGCATCCAGGGCTTCATCGCGACATGACCCTGAAACCCGGAGCCGAAGTCTCGCGCCACGCCCACGCATTGCGAGCTAGGCCGGCCGCTGCGCCTGCATCCACATCCACAACAGCAACCCGCCCAGCGCCAGCAGGCCGGCGCCGCGGCCGAGCCACAGCAAGGCCAGAGAAAAATCCGAACCGTGCGCCGGCGGCGGTATCGCCGCCAGGGCCAGCAGGGCCAAAGCCTGGGATTTACGCGAACCACGCATGGCGGGCCTCCCGTGGCAGCGCGGGTGCCGCCTCACCCGACCTTACACCCGTTCGCGGCAGGCTGAAGCCCCAGTCCGCGGCTCGCGACCGGCGGTAGCGCCGCAGCCGCTGCCGCACGCATTCAGGCGAACGCAAACCTGTCCATGACGCCTTATCGCAACCTCAGCGGCCGCTCCGGCGTGCGCGCCTACCGGGCCGAGCTCGACGCGATCTCGGTGGAATTCGTCGACGGCTCGGTCTATCGCTACACCCGCGCCAGCGCCGGCGCAGCGGCGCTGGCGCGCATGCTCGAACTCGCGCGCGCCGGGCGCGGCCTGAGCACCTACATCAGCCGCCACGTGGGCGAGGGCTACGCCGAACGGCTGCGTTGAGGGGCGCATCCGCCCGGCCGTGCCGGGCCGCAGCCCGGCGCTCAGCCGATCGTGGCGAACACATCGTCCCCGCGCTGCGCCGCCGCGGCATAGAACCCGCTCAACTGCGCGTAGTAATCCAACACGTAGTCGCGCGCATCGTCGCCGTCGCGCAGCCAGATCACGTCGGGATAGATCTGCGCCTCGGCCAGCGCCTGCGCGTCGTAGCGGCGCGCGAATTCGGCCGGCGGCAACGCCGCCAGCGCTTGCGCGACCTCGCGCACCTGCTCGGCCGGCAAATGACGCCAGCCGGCTTCGTCCTCGCCGACCGGGGTGCCGCCGAGCACCGCCCAGGCCCAAGGCGCTTCGCCGGCCCAGGCCGAGCCGGTCAGCACGAAATGGATCGCGTGCCAGGCCTTGTCGAGATACGCATCGCTCGCCGCTTGCGCGTCTTCGCGTTCGTACAGCTCCGCTTCGACGCGGTCGGCGCGCTCCAGCAGCGCGGCGGCGCGCGCCGGGTCCATCGCGGTAGCGCTCCAGGTCATGCCCATAGCCAACGGCTCCGATCTCGGATCGATCGCGCGAGTGTGCACCGCGCGCATCTCAAGCGTCGATACGAATCGATGCGACCGCCGGCCTGGAGCGCGGTCCGGGCTGCGCGCGCTTCAGGGATCGATGCGGATCGGCGTGCCGGTCGGGACCAGGCTCCAGACTTCTTCGATCTGGCTGTCGGTCAGGGCGATGCAGCCGTCGGTCCAGTCGCGCGCGTAGCCGCGCGGCGTGCCGCCGTGGATCATGATGTCGCCGCCCGGATCGACGCCGCGCGCCTGCGCCTGCCTGCGGTCGGCCGCGTTCGGATACGACACCCGCAGCGACAGATGGAAGCGGCTGTTGGGATTGCGCCCGCTGATGCGGTAATCGCCTTCGGGCGTGCGCTCGTCGCCCTGCTGGCGCTTGTGCCCGGCCGGCGCGTCGCCGAGCAGGATCGGATAGGTGCGGATCAGCTTGCCGTCGCGGTACAGGCGCATGCGCCGCTCGGATTTGTCGACCTGGATGCGGTCGGCCTGCTGCGCCTTCGCCGCCATCGCCGGCGGCGTGCGCGCGGACGCGGGCGCCAGGCCGAGCGCCAGCAGCGCGAGCGCCCACGCGAGGCGCGCGCTCACGCCGGCACGCCGCGTTGGGCGATGGCGACGAAATCCAGGTCGTCCGGCAAGGTGCCCAAGCCCAGGCCTTGTTCGCCGCCCAGGCGGCTGCGGCAGAACGCGGCCGCGAGCGGGCTGCCGGCGCGCAGCAGCAGCGCGCCCTGCAACGCCAGCGCCAGGCGCTCGACCCACAGCCGCATCTGCGCTTCCGGCAGCGCCGCGCCGCCGGCGAGCGCACGCGCAAGCGCATCGGCGCAAGCATCGAACGCGCCGTCGAGCCCGCGCGCGGCGTCGAGCTCGGCCAGCAGCGCCTGCCCCGCCTCGGGCTCGCGCGCCAGCGCGCGCAGCACGTCCAGGCACTGGATGTTGCCGCTGCCTTCCCAGATCGAATTCAGCGGCGCCTGGCGGTAGATCCGCGGCAGCAGCGATTCCTCGACATAACCGGCGCCGCCGAGGCATTCCTGCGCCTCGTTGACGAACGCCGGCGCGCGCTTGCAGATCCAGTACTTGCCGATCGCCGTGGCGATGCGCGCGAACGCCGCCTCGCGCGGATCGCGCGGCGCGCGGTCGATGGCGCCGGCCACGCGCAGCGCCAGCGCGGTGGCGGCTTCCGATTCCAGCGCCAGGTCGGCCAGCACGTTGCGCATCAGCGCGTGCTCGGCCAGCGGCTTGCCGAACGCGCGGCGGTGGCGCGCGTGGTGCAGCGCCTGGCTCAGGGCCATGCGCATTTCGCCGGCCGAGCCGAGCATGCAGTCGAGCCGGGTCAGCATCACCATCTCGATGATGGTCGCCACCCCGCGCCCTTCCTCGCCGACGCGCTGCGCCCAGGCGTTGTGGAACTCGACTTCCGACGAGGCGTTGGACCAGTCGCCGAGCTTGTCCTTGAGCCGCATCAGCCGCAGCGCGTTCTTGCCGCCGTGCGGATGCCAGCGCGGCAGCAGGAAGCAGGTCAGGCCGCCCGGCGCCTGCGCCAGCACCAGGAAGCCGTCGGACATCGGCGCGGAGAAGAACCACTTGTGGCCGACGAGCTCGTATTCGTCGCTGCCGATGGGCGTGGCGACGGTGCGGTTGGCGCGCACGTCCGAGCCGCCCTGCTTCTCGGTCATGCCCATGCCCAGGGTCAGGCCGGGCTTGTCGGCGGCGGCGACGTCGCGGCCGTCGTAGTGCGGCGCGGCGGCCTTGCGCATCCATTCGCCCAGCGCCGGCGCGTGGCGCAGCACCGGCGCGCTGGCGTGGGTCATGGTCAGCGGGCAGCTGGTGCCCGGCTCGGATTGATGGTGCAGATAGCTCAGCGCCGCGCGCGCCACGTGCGCGCCGGGCACCGGCTCGTGCCAGGACAGGCCGGCGACGCCGTGCTCGATCGCCGCGCCCATGATCGCGTGGTAGTGCGGATGGAACTCGACCTTGTCGATGCGGTGGCCGAACGCGTCGTGGCTGCGCAGGCGCGGCTTGTCGCGGTGCGCGTCCAGGCTCAGCGCCAGCAGGCCGTCGCCGGCGAAGGCGCCGTAGCGCTGCAGGCGCGCGGCGAAGGCGCCGCCGCCTTCGCGTTCGACCGCTTCGCGCAGCGCGGCGTCGTCGGCCCACAGGTCGCGCGGCGCGAACGGCGGCGGCTGGTTGTCGACCGTGTGGGTGGCGAACGGCGGCGGGGCGGGCGTGTCCATGAATGCGGCTCTCCTGCGGGTGCGTATCCGCTGCGATCCGCCCGATTCTAGACCCGCCGGATTAGAGCGGCGCGTCCATACGCGCATCACAACCGCGGCCGGCGCGCGCCGCCGCGACGCGCGCGCCGCGACGCGGATGCGCACAGCGAGCCGTTACCGGCGCCCTGCCCGCGCCGCGCGCAAAGAAAAAGGCCCCGCCGAAGCGAGGCCTTGGAAACTGTCCGGCGGATCGGTCCGTCAGGAGCGGTCCGCGTTGGAACGGTAGGGCGATACGCCGAAACCCGCGCGGCGGGCAATGCGAACGATCAAGCCTGCGGAGTGACTTCCGAGGCCTGCGCGCCCTTCGGGCCCTGGGTCAGCTGGTAGCTGACGCGCTGGCCTTCCTGCAGGCTGCGGAAGCCCTTGGCGTTGATCGCGGAGAAGTGCACGAATACATCCGCGCTGCCATCTTCGGGAGAAATGAAACCGAAGCCCTTGGCGTCGTTGAACCACTTCACGGTGCCGTACTGCATATCCTTATTGACCTCATGCTGGATGCGTTGACGTGCGTCGCCGCCGCGTGGCGTTTGACGCACCGACGAGTATGCAAACTGTGCCAATAGATGACAACGGCTCAACGTGACGGCATCGGACACGTAGAACGATCCAATTTCCGGCCACGTCGGCGAAGCGGCCTCGCGTTTATGCGACCGCGGTCACTTGGCGTGGCGGTCGCTCAGTGCGGCCGTAGCTCAATGCGACGGCTCAGTGCGGCAGCTCAATACGATTCCAGCAACGCCGCGAGCAAGGCCGGCAAACCCGCCGAGGCGGCGGCGACGTTGTCGAGCACGTCCTGCAAGGTGATGACCTCGTCCGGATCGGGGCCGGCGCCGGCCGCCCAGTTGGCGACGATCGCCAGGCAGGCGTAGTCCAGGCCGAGTTCGCGCGCGAGCCCGGCTTCGGGCATGCCGGTCATGCCGACCAGGTCGCAGCCGTCGCGGCGCATGCGCGCGATTTCGGCGCGGGTTTCCAGGCGCGGCCCCTGGGTCGCGCCGTAGCAGCCGCCGTCGACCAGCGCCACGCCGGCGCGCTGCGCCGCCGCCAGCACCGCCGCGCGCAGGCTGCGCGTGTAGGGTTCGCCGAAATCCACGTGCAGCACTTCGGTGCCGGGCTCTTCGCACAGCGTGGAGATGCGGCCCCAGGTGTAGTCGATCAGTTGGTCCGGGCAGCCGAGCACGCGCGGGCCGAACCGTTCGGTGATGCCGCCGACCGTATTGAGCGCGAGCACGCGGCCGGCGCCGACGGCCTGCAGCGCGGCCAGGTTGGCGCGGTAGTTGATCTGGTGCGGCGGCAGCGAATGGCCTTCGCCGTGGCGCGCCAGGAATGCGACGCGACGGCCGCCGAGGGTGCCGACCCGGATCGGGCCGGACGGCGCGCCGTAGCGGGTGACCGGCTGGTGCGATTCGACGTCCTGCAGTTCGGCGATGCGGTACAGGCCGGTGCCGCCGATGACGGCGAGATCGATGGGCTGGGGCATGGGGGCGAAGGCGGGAATGGGGAATGGGAACTGCGGCGGGCGCGGCGGCTTGGGGCGTTTCGCGCAGCTGAAGCGTTCAGCGCAGCGCGTAGATCGCCGGCAGGTTGCGGCCTTGTTCGTGGAAGTCCATGCCGTAACCGAACACGTAGCGGTCGGGCACTTCCACGCCGACGTAATCGGCGCGCAGGCCTTCCACGCAGCGGTCGTGCGCCTTGACCGCGAGCGCGGCGATGCGCACCTCGGCCGCGCCCTGCTCCAGGCACCAGGCGCGGATCGCGTGCAGGGTGTGGCCTTCGTCGACGATGTCGTCGGCCAGCAGCACCCGGCGCCCGCGCAGCGGCGTGGCCGGGCGGTGCTTCCACACCAGGTCGGCGCCGGTGGTGGCGCCGCGGTAGCGGGTGGCGTGCAGGTAGTCGAACTCCAGGTCCAGTCCGCGCTCGCCGAGCTCCATCGCCAGTTGCGCCGCGAACGGCAGGCCGCCGTGCATGACGGTGAGATAGACCGGACGCGCGCCGGCGTAGTCGTTGCGGATGCGCACGGCCATGCGCGCGATCTCGCGCTCCAGGGTGCGGCGGTCGAAGATCAGGTCGGCGTTTTCCAGCGCCTGGGCCAGGTCGTTGTCGCTCATCAAGCCAGTCCTTCCAAACGGGTGCGGGTGTCGGCGTAGCGGGCATCGGCGATCAGGCCGTCCCAGCCCATCGCGCCGCGGCCGATCAGGCCCAGCAGCGCGGCGGTGTTGAGCGGCCGGCCGGCGACCGCTTGCAGCGACTCTTCTACCAACTGCGGATGACAGACCAGCACCACGTCGCAGCCGGCGTCCAGGTGCGCGTCGATGCGCGCGCGCACGCCGCCGACGGAGAACGCCGCGGCCATGCCGATGTCGTCGCTGAAGACCACGCCGCGGAAGCCCATCTGCTGGCGCAGGATGTCCTCGATCCACAGCCGCGAGTAGCCGGCCGGCTCCGGCGCCACCGCCGGATACGACACGTGCGCCATCATCACCGCGTCGGCCTTGGCCTCGATGCCGGCGACGAACGGGATCAGGTCGGTGCGGCGCAGTTCGTCGAGGCTGCGCGGATCGGCGGCCTGGTCGAAATGGGTGTCGGCCAGCACCGAGCCGTGGCCGGGGAAATGCTTGAGCGTGGCGGCCATGCCGCGCGCGTGCATGCCGCGGATGTAGGCGCGGGTGAACTCGGCCACGACCTGCGGATCGGCGTCGAAGGCGCGGTTGCCGATGGCGAGGTTGCCGCGGCCCAGGTCGACCACCGGGGCGAAGCTCAGGTCGACGCCGCTGGCCTGCACTTCGCCGGCCATCAGCTGGGCGTGCTCCTCGGCCAGCGCCAGCGCGGCCTGAGGGTCGCGGGCGTAGAGCTTGCCCAGCGTCTGCAGCGGCGGCAGCGCGCTGTAGCCCTCGCGGAAGCGCTGCACGCGGCCGCCTTCCTGGTCCACGCAGATCAGCTGCGGGCGCGGCGCGGCTTCGCGGATCGCCTGCGAGAGCTCGGCGACCTGGGCGCGGGAGGCGAAGTTGCGGGCGAACAGGATCACGCCGGCGCAGGCGTCGTGCTGCAGCCAGTCGCGTTCCTGCGCGGTGAGTTCGGTACCGGCGACGCCGATCACGAGCATGCGGGGACTCCTGGAGGAGGATTACGGCGCGGTGCGCGTCGGGCGCATTGTCGCGCAGATGGGGCGGCGGGGCATCCCGGGGATGGCGGGTGCCAGGAGGGCTGTTGTGGGAGGGACTTCAGTCCCGATGCTCTTGTGCCGGGTCGCCGCGACCGGAGCGGAAAGCGTCGGGACTGAAGTCCCTCCCACAACAGCGGTCCCTTCCACAACGGCCGCCGCCCCGGGGACCGGCTCAGTCTTCGCCGGCGCGCTCGGCCGGGCTCCACTGCGCGAACGGCCGGGTCGACAGCGCCAGGTTGTAGTAGCGCGCCGAATCGGTCACCTCGCGCCCGGCCCAGGCCGGACGCTCGAACGCCGTATCGGCGCTCGGCAACTCGATCTCGGCCACCACCAGCCCGGCGTTGTCGCCGAAGAACTCGTCGACTTCCCACACGAAGCCGGCGTGCTCGACATAGTGCCGCCGCTTGTCGACCAGCCCGCCCACGCACAGCGCCAGCAACGCGCGCGCATCCTCCACCGGAATCGGATAGTCGAACTCCTGGCGGGTGTGGCCGAGCTCGCGCGACTTGAGGTTGAGGAAGGCCTCATCGCCGGCGATGCGCACGCGCACCGAAGCCTTCATCGCGCCGCGGTCCATCGCGGCCAGGTCGTTGAGATAGCCCTGCGCCATCGGCGCGACCTGGTGCGCGGCCTCGCGCCAGGCGTCGCCGACGACGAGGAATTTGCGTTCGATTTCGATGCCCACGGGAATTCCAAATAGTAAAAACAACGCCGAATCCAACGTCCGCACGCAGCCGCCGCAACCATCGCCCGCGCCGCTGCCGCTGTGCGATGCAAACCATCGCCCCACGTCCCAACACCGTCATTCCGGCGAAAGCCGGAATGACGGCGCGCAGAGGGTGCTGCAAGTGCCCCCGACCCCGAACGCCTCAGCGCTCGAACATCGCGATCGACTCCACATGCCCGGTATGCGGGAACATGTCCATCACCCCCGCCGCGCGCAGCTTCCAGCCCTTCTCGCGCACCAGATAGCCCGCATCGCGCGCCAGCGAAGCCGGATGGCAGCTCACGTAGACGATGCGCTTGAACTGCTTGAGCGGCAGCTGGGTCAGCACGAAATCGGCGCCCGAGCGCGGCGGATCCAGCAGCAGGCGGTCGAAGCCTTCGCGCATCCACGGCTCGCCGCGCAGATCCTTGCCGAGGTCCGCGGCGTAGAACTGCGCGTTGGCCAGGCCGTTGTGCTCGGCGTTCTCGCGCGCGCGCCGGACCAGTCCGGCCTCGCCTTCCACGCCGACCACTTCGCGCACGCGCCGCGCCAACGGCAGGGTGAAATTGCCCAGGCCGGCGAACAGGTCGAGCACGCGGTCCTCGGGCTGCGGCTCCAGCAGGTCCAGCGCGTGCTGGATCATGCGGCCGTTGAGCGCGGCGTTGACCTGGATGAAGTCCAACGGCCGGAACTTGAGCTGCAGATCCCAATCCGGCAGCGAGAACTGCAGCTGCGGATCGGCCGGCCACAGCGGATGCACCGTGTCCACGCCGCCGGGCTGCAGGAAGATCGCGAACTCGTGCTCGCGGCCGAACGCGACCAGTTTGTCGCGATCGCCGTCCGACAGCGGCGCCAGATGGCGGAAGGTCAGCGCGATGCCGCTGTGGTCGCTCATGCGGTCGCCGCCGATGAACTCCACCTGCGGAATCTCGCGGCGACCGTCCATGCCGTCGATCAGCGCGGCCAGCGCGGACACCTTGTCGCCGATCGCCGGGATCACCGTTTCGCAGCGCGAGATGTCGGCGACGAAGCGCGGATCGTTCTCGCGGAAACCGACCAGGGTCTTGTCCTTCTTCTCGACCCGGCGCACCGAGAACCGGCCCTTGCGCCGGTAGCCCCAGGCCGAATCGGTCAGCGCCGGCAGCACCCGCTCGGGCATGACGTGGCCGATGCGCTCGAAGTTCTCCATCAGCACGCGCTGCTTGGCCAGGATCTGCTTGTCCTCGGCCAGATGCTGCAGCGCGCAGCCGCCGCACACGCCGAAATGCGCGCAGCGCGGCTCGACGCGGTCGGGCGAGGCCTGCAGCACCTGCACGGCGATGGCCTCGTCGAAGCTGCGCGAACGCGCGGTCTGCCGGGCCATGACCCGCTCGCCCGGCAGCGCGCCGGCGACGAACACCGCCTTGCCGGCGCTGTCGGGAGCCTTGGGATCGGGACGGCGGCCGACGCCGCGGCCATCGTGGGTGAAATCGGAAATGGCGATTTCGAAGGGAGTCTGATCGATGCGGGCCACAGCGGCTGGCGGGTTTTACGGCCGGCTATTGTCGCATGTTCGGCCATCCCGGGCCGGGGCCGGAAAACCTGAACGCCTGCGCGCCCAGGCCCCTGCGCACAAACGACAAAGCCCGCCGATGGCGGGCCTTGCGCTTCGACGGGTGGCGATCGCCGGTTACTTCTGCTTCCAGGCCCCGCCGGCGTCCTGGTACCACCAGCCGCCCTTGGCGCTTTCGATCCACTGGCGCGAGAACACCTGGCGGATCTGGCCTTCCCACTCCGGGTGGTTGTTGGCCACGGCGATTTCCTTGTAGACCGCGTTGGAATCGCGGTTCTGGTCGGCCACCGCCTGGTTGACGCCGACCCGGTCGGACAGCGGGATCTTGGCCGCGTCGCGCACGCTGACCGTGCCGTTGCTGGCGAAGCCGAGCGCGCCGGAGTCGAACTGGGCGCGCAGTTGCGAATCGAAGCGCTGGGCCATGCGCGACTGGATCGCCTGGATCGCCGGGGTCTTGATCGAGATGTCCGGCGACTGCGCGCGGGCGCTGCCGATGCCGGCCACCGACCACCAGTCGATGCGGCTGGCCAGTTGCCCCCACTGCAGCGACGGACGCTGCAGCGAAGCGCTGCCGCCGGGCTTGCCGCCGTCGGCGGGCTTGGCCTCGGGCTGCGCCGCCGGCGTGTCGCCGATGACCTTCTCGACGAACTCCTTGGCGGCTTCCTTGGCCTCGGCGGCCGGGAAGTAGACGTTGATGGTCACGCAGGCCGTCAACATCACGGCGGCGACCGGTACTCCCATCCAACGGCGCATGTGCGGGTCCTTCTGGTTGTGCGCGTCCGGCGCGGCGGGCCGCGGGTCCGTCCGCGGCAGTGAACGAATGCGGGCCATTGAACCACGGCGCCGTTGAACCGCAAGGCTACGCCGGCGTCATTGCACCACCGGCTTGAGTTCGCCCTTGCTGACTGCCTCCATGCGTTCCAGCAGCGTCGGCCAGTCGACCCGGTGGTTGTAGCCGACCACGTCCAGGTGCGGCACGCCGGCGCCGCTGACGATGACGAAGCCGGGCTTGCCGTCGGGCCCGGGCTTGGCCGCGCCGAGCCCGCCCATCTGGCAGACCTCGTCGGCGAGCTTGCAGGAAATGCCCAGGCGGGCGTAACCGAAGTCGTCGAAGAAGCCGATCAGCCGGTCCTGCAGGCTGCCGACGAAGGACGAATCGCCGACGCTGGACAGGTCCTGCACCGCGCGCTGGCTGATGCGCTGGCGCACGCCGCGGGTCTTTTCGGTGTGCAGTTCGGCGTCGAACGCGGTCGGCTGCCAGTCGACCAGGCGCAGGCGGTCGATGCGGCCGTACAGACGCCCGGTGATGCTGCCGAAGCCGAACACGCCGGTCAGCGATTCCAGGTCGATGTTGCGCAGCGCCAGGTCCGAGCTCAGCGTCGGCGCGACCCCGAGCGGCCGCTCCATCGCCAGCGACGACACCTCCACGGTGCCGCCGAACAACTGCATGGCCAGGCCGCCGTCGAGTTCCAGGCGCTCGTCGGCGTAATGCGCCTGCGGAATGCGGCCGCTGAGTTCGCCGGTGAAGGCCGGCCAGTCCAGCGCCTTGGACAATTGCGCGACGTCGAGCTTGTCCAGGTTCAGGCCGAAGCGCAGGTCCAGCCCCTTGCCACCGGCCGGCGGGCGCAGACGCAGATTGTCGGCGCCGACGCGGCCGCCGAGCATCGGGAACGAGATCGCGCGCTGCAGCCGGAATTCGCCGTGGTCGCTGGAGAACGGCAGGCGGGTGGCGCCGAACTCCAGCCCGTACAGCGCGCCGCTGCGCCAGCTCAGTTCGCTCTCGCGCGGCGCGGCGTCGGAGTAGGCCAACGTGCCGTCGAGCCCTTCGAAACGGAACCGGCCCTGCGCGTCGCGCAGGCGCACCTCGCGCAGGCGCGCGCTGGCCTGCGAGAGGTCGCCGCCGCGCAGGCTCAGCTGCGCGTCGAGGCCGCCGGCGAGCTCCAGTTGCGCCAGCCCGGCCAGGCCGAGGAAACCGCTCAGATAGCGCTCGCGCAGCGGCGCCAGGTCGGGGCTGTCGAGCTGCAGGTCGAGCGCTTCGAGGCTGGCGTCGCTGCGCAGCGCGGCGCTGCCGCCCGCGCTCAGCGCGCCCGGGTCGCGCCAGGCGATGCGCGGCAGCCGCCAGCCCTGGCCGGGCGCGCTTTCGGCCTGCACGTCCAGCTCCACCGGCTTGCCGTGCAGGGCGATGTAGGCGTTGCCGAACAGCAGCTCGCCGTCGCGCAGGCGCCCGCCCAGGCGCACCCGGGTGAGCGCGCCGAGCTCGCTGTCCACGCGCAGGTCGGCGGCGAGCTTTTCCCCGGCGATCAGCCCGTCGGGCGTGTCGAAGCCGGCGCCGGCCAGGCGCAGGTCGCCGGCGATGCGCAGCGGCGCGCGGGCCGGCGCTGCGATGTCGAGGCGGCCGTCGAGGATGCCGCTCTTGATCCGGCCCTCGCTCCAGGCCTGCGCCGCCAGCGCCTGGGTCCAGGCCAGCGGCACCCGGACCAGGTCGATCCGGGTCAGGTCGGGCGTGGCCGCGGCGCGCTGCAGCGAGACCGCGCTGGCGCCGCGGCTCAGGCGCGCGTCGGTGCTGGCCACGCCGAGGTCCAGCGCCAGCGTCAGCGGCGCG